>SSGN01000170.1 GCA_008016945.1 Flavobacteriales bacterium | reverse complement strand
GACAACGACCGCGATCCGCTCCTGTACGCCGTTGGCGGCAACACGCCCACGAACACCTTGAGCGGGCAGTACCGGAAGGAGGACGTGAACATGGATGGCGTGGTGAAATACACCGGCGAGAACAACGACCGTGATATCATCCTGCAGACCATCGGCGGCTCATTGCCCACGGCAGTGCGCTACGAACAGGTGCCAGGACCTTAGACTCATTGCATGACGAGCTCCATTCCCAGGCGTCTCAGGCGCACGTTCCTTAGAGCAGTCGCCGTAGTGCTTCCAGGGGCAGCGGTTGCGCAACTCACCGACCCCGGTTTCGAGCAGGGTGGTGCGGGCTGGGTGCTGGCCTGTCCTGAACTCACTTGGATAGCTCCTTCCACGGCGCCGCAAGGCGGGTCGATGGCCATGGCGCTCCAGGCCACATCCACCGACTATCCGTACTGCCCTCCGGTGGATCCGCAGGGTGGCTGGACGCCAGCTCCCAACTTCTACCAGCCGCTGCCGCAGGTGGTGGCCGGCGATGTGGTGCGGTTCAAGTTCCTGGCGCGGCTGGAGGAGGGTGTTCCGCAGCCCTCCGGCTCTGCCATCCTCCCGTACGCCATTACCGTGGATGCGGAAGGGGACATGCACTTCCCGGTCACCGACCTCACCCTTGGCGGCGGCAACCCGCTGGCCACATGGGAATCGTTCCCCGGCCAGGTCACGGTGCCCGAACTGTCCGCAGGGCACGTGTTCGCCATCGGCTTCGGTGCGCACACCTTCGGTGGCGGGAATGGCGTGGTCCACTTCGACAACGTGGCCGTGCTGGTGGAAGGCAGCGGCGCGCGCTTGAATGCGAAGGCCTGGCTGGACGGCGCGTTCGTTCCCGGCACCAATCTCATGCGTGATGACCTGCGCGTGGCCGGCTTGATCCCCACCACGCTGCCGACCTACACCAATGCCATGATGGGCCCCAACGCCCCGGCAGGCACCGGCATCAGCATCGAACCGGCCGTGCTGACCGTGGCCGGGAACAATGCCATCGTGGATTGGGTGTGGGTGGAGCTGCACTTCGGCACGCCGGGCTTCACGAACGCATCCTCGGGATTCGAGACGGTGGCAAAGCGTTACGCCCTGATCCAGCGCGATGGCGACATCGTGGACCTCGACGGAAGCTCATCGGTGCCGCTGCCCATCAAAGCAGGCAATTGCCGGGTGGTGGTGCGGCACAAGAACCACCTCGGTGTGATGAGCGCGGAGCCGCTGGGCCTGAATGCCACCGCCACGCTCTTCGACGCGCGAGCCGCGAGCACGCCGCTCTTCGCCCTGGCTGCGCCACACACCGGTCCCGCGCGCAAGACGGTAGGGAGCACGCGCACGTTGTGGGCCGGCGATGCGTGGACCTTGAACGCGCCGCATGGTGTGCTGTACACCGGGCAAGGCAACGACCGTGACGCCATCCTCATCGCCATTGGCGGCAACACGCCCACCCATGTGGTTGCGGGCTACCACCGCGCCGACATCAACCTGAACGGGGAGGTGAAATACACCGGCGAGAACAACGACCGCGACATCCTCCTGCAGACCATCGGGGGCAGCACGCCCACGGAGGTGCGGGTGGAACAGGTGCCTTGAGTGGCTTATCCTTCGCCGGTCGATCCACGATCGACATCTTCCGTCTCGTGGCGCATAGGCCGAGCAGCTTGGGAAGCAAGGTGCGTGATGTTCAATGAATAGGGCACGGCGAACGGCACCGATGCCTTCACCTGCTCGCTTCGCAACGCGCATTGGCGAAGGTGGGCTTCACACTCGACACGAAGATCGAATGCGCACTTTTCAAACTCGGCCGGTTCGAGGATGAATGATCCTATGCGGTGCGAAGGCCCGTATGAGGACCTACTTTCGAGCACATGAAGCGCATTCTTCTCCATGTCACGCTGATGACGACATCCAGTGCCTTCGCGTTCTCGTGGCAGGTAGGCCCCGGTGAGATGTACACCCTGCCGAGCCAAGTCTCCACGCTGGTGAACGATGGCGATACCGTGAACATCGCAGCGGGCGTGTACCATTCCGACGTGGCGGCATGGACGGCCAACGACCTGGTGTTGCGCGGGGTGGGCGGCTTTGCGCACCTGGAGAGCAACGGACTCAGCTGGGGCGGCAAGGCGATCTGGGTGATCCAGGGCGACAACTGCACCGTAGAGTGGATCGAGTTCAGCGAATGCCAGGTGCCCGACCACAACGGCGCGGGGATCCGACTGGAGGGATTGAACCTCACGGTGCGGCATTGCTGGTTCCACCACAATGAGAACGGGATCCTCTGCGGCGAGTACCACCCCAGCACCGTGCGCATCGAATACAGCGAGTTCGGGCATCATGGCTTCGGCGATGGCTACTCGCACAACCTCTACATCGGCAACATCGATTCGCTGATCTTCCGCTTCAACTACAGCCACCATGCCGATGTGGGCCACGAATTGAAAAGCCGAGCCCGGGTGAACGTGATCGAGTACAACCGTTTCAGCAACGAGGCCGATGGCAACGCCAGCCGCGAGATCGACCTGCCCAACGGCGGACAGGCCTACCTGATCGGCAATGTGATCCAACAAGGTCCACAGGGCGAGAACAGCAATCTGGTGGGCTTCGGCATGGAGGGGCTGAGCAACCCCGGCCCGCACGAGCTGTACGTGGTGAACAACACGCTGGTGAACGAAAAGGCCAACGGCAGCTTCTTCCAGATGCCGGGGACGGCGTTCTTCAAGGGCTACAACAACATCCTGGCCGGTGGTGGCAGCTTCATGAGCACATGGCCCACGAACATCGATACGCTCGCCAATCTGCGGAGCACGAGCATCGCGGCGCTGCAATTCCTCAACGCCACCAACTACGACTACCGCATCGATGCCAGCTCGCCTGCCCACAATGCCGGTTTTCCCGCCGGTCTGGCAGGCAGCGGCTATCCGCTCGTGGCCCTGTGGGAGTATGTCCATCCCGCGAACGGCGTGGAGCGTTGCCAGCACGCGCTCCTGGATGCCGGCGCTTTTGAGACGTGCACCACGGGCTTGGAAGAGCTCACGTACGATGCGGTTCGGCTGGGCCCCAACCCGGCAACAACAAGCCTTACGGCGGTCGTGGAGGTCAACGCGCAGGTGGCGCGTGTGCTGCTTTGCGATGCCCTGGGTCGAGTCCGGCGCGACCTTCCCATGCCTGCGTCCGGCACCGTCGTACTGGATATCGGCGATCTGCCCTCCGGCATGCACCTGCTTCGATTTCAGGGGCCGAACGGTCAACTGGAGCGCCGTTTCGTGAAGTTGTAACGTCCTTGTGTCGCGCGATCCCGCCGCCGCGATCCGCATCCACTTGATCAACTCGCTCCCGCCATGCGCTACAAGCTGATCCCATTCCTGCTCCTGACCGGCTCGCTCCATGCCCAGCAGACCTCCGTGCTCTTCATCGGCAACAGTTACACCTACGCGAACGACCTGCCCAACACCCTGCGGCAGCTTGCCTTGTCGCTGGGCGATACGGTCACGGTGGCCTCTTCCACCCCAGGGGGTTATCAGTTCGTGCAACATGCCAACTATGCGCCCACGCTCACGGCCATCGCCTCGCAGCCATGGGATCACGTGGTACTACAGGAGCAGAGCCAGCTGGGCGCGCTGCCCTTTCCGGTTACGACCACGCAGGCCAGTGCCGCGCAGCTCGTGGATACGATCCGTGCCCACGAGGCGTGCAGCATGCCCGTCTTCTACATGACCTGGGGCCGCCAGAACGGCGATGATCTGAACTGCCCGGACTTCCCCTTCATGTGCACCTATCAGGGCATGCAGGACGCGTTGATCGCGAACTACACCGCCCTGGCCGAGGAGAACGATGCCTTCGTTGCTCCCGTGGGTGCCGCATGGTCGCAGGTGCGTGCCTTGCATCCGCTCATCGAATTGTACTCCGGGGATGGCAGCCACCCTTCGCCTGCGGGGACCTACCTCGCCGCGTGCGTGTTCTATTGCACGCTGTTCGAGGAGAGTTGTGTGAACGCCACCTTCAACGGCTTCATCGACGCGGCCACCGCGGCCATCTTGCGCGGCATCGCCAGCGAAGTCGTGCTCGATGACCTCACCGCCTGGAACCTGGACGTGGATGACGTGGACGCATCGTACACCAGCAGTACCAACAACGGCTGGAATGCGATCACCTACACCCACGGTGGCGCGGGCACGCACTTGTGGACGAGCAGCGATGGGCAGAGCTACACCACGCCCGACGCGACCTTCGTCTTTTCCGCAGGAGGCTCCTACACCATCTCCCACACCTACACCGATCCGTGCGGTAACAGCGATACGGAGACATGGGTCCGGGAGATCGTCGTGGGCGTGGAAGAGTTGGAGCACGGCATGTGGTATCGGGTATACTCCGGGGTACCGGGGCAGCTGGAGGTGCGTGGCCTACGCGGAGGGGAAGTACTGACGCTCTTCGATGCGCAAGGACGATCGGTCCTGCAAAAGCAATTGAGCCGTTCGGCCGAACGTGTCGTGTGCCTGCCTGGCATGTATTTCTGGCGGGTCAACGATGAGCGCGGCAACTTCACGAGCGGCTCGGTGGTGGTGCGCTGAGGCCGCATACGACGCTCCCGCGTTGGTGATGACCACCACAACGTCCGGGGTGCCAACGGCAACCGGCTGGGTCACCAACAGCCATACACCACCGGACCATGCAGCGTCCTGCGCCGGACCTTCGAGGGCGAGGTATCCACGCCCCCATCGCTTCCGGGCGACCAAATGCACCGTGGGCTATTCCTTCACGAACCGGACAGTCACGTTCCCGAAGCGCACCGTGTAGATGCCCGGCATGAGGCCGCGGACATCCAAACCTTCGGAGAGCAAATGGCGCTCGCGCAGTACGATACAGCCGTGCTGATCAACCACTTCGACAAGGGCTGTGCGCCCCGCATCGCCTATGCGGAAGAACAATCGCTCGCGCGTTGGTACCGGGTAGATGCCGGCACCCACGCCTGACTCCGCATCAATGTGCAGCGGGCCGAGGTATTCGTAGGCGCCTACATCGCTGTGTGCTCCCACCGGACGTGCGTTGCCTTCGATATCCGTGGGCGGCGCGTAAAGGTCATCTGCTCCATCCACCGCAGGGCTGGTGGCCAGCAGGTGAAGGTCATGCCCCGGCGCATCCACGAAATACTGGGCGTACAGGGCCTCATCGGACAGTGCGATGTTGTTCACGTACACATCGGTCCCTTCCAGGCTGAAGGTGTTCGCGAGGTTGTTGGCGACCACGCAGCCGCTGCTCGCGAACCCATCGATGTCGTTCACCATGATCCACGCCGGCCCGGGCGCCACATCCGGTGTGGGGTCGATCACCGTGTTGTTCCTGAATACGCAGTCCTGCGCGCCGTAGAGCGAGATCCCGTGCCAGTGGTCCACGATCACCACGTTGTTCTCCACCACCCAGTCGATGAAGGGCCCATCGAAACAGCCGATGCCCTGCAAGGCCGCGCGGTAGGGCTGGTCCGGATCCTCGTAGCCGATGATGGTATTGCCGCGCAGCACCACCCGGTGGAACGGGAACCCCAGCGTGGTGAAGGACTGGATGCCGTCGTCGTGGTTCTCGTCCACGTCGTAGCAGTTCTTGATGGTGTTCTTCGAGTCGCATGGCTGGCACGGACCGGTGCGCGAGGTGGAGGTACGCGATTGCGTGGTCTACAGCGCGACCGACATCACGGGCTGGACGGACCAGGACTGGCTCGCGCGCCACAGCGATGGCATCCACATTTCAGGCGATCAGGCGTTGGTGGTCAACAACACCGTGACGAACGTGCACTTCGGCATCATCGCGGCCGGCGACAGCATCCAGGCCATCGGCAACAGCGTGGTGAACTTCTCGGCGGACGGCATGCGGCCGCTGGGGAGCGACATCCTGTTCGAGGGCAACACCATCAAGAACTGTTACGACGTGGACGACAACCACGACGACGGCATCCAGTCCTTCACCACGCTGGGGTTCCCGTTCCACCG
>SSGN01000047.1 GCA_008016945.1 Flavobacteriales bacterium | reverse complement strand
CGATCGACCTGCGGAACGGCCAACCACGCCTGATCCGCTTCCTGCCCTATCCGGCCAACTACGGCTTCATCCCGAGCACCCGGATGAACAAGGAGGAAGGTGGCGACGGTGATGCGCTGGACGTATTCGTCCCCTGCGGTGCGGTGCCCAGTGGCACCGTGCTGGAAGTGGAACCCATCGGCATCATCGAACTGCTCGACGCCGGTGAACGCGACGACAAGCTGGTGGCCCTGCCCGTGGATCCCGCCCTGCGCACCGTGGAGGCCGACGACATCCACGAGCTGCCCGAGGCCGCCCGCAACATCCTGGTGACCTGGCTGCTCAACTACGACCCCGAGGATGGCGCCGAGCTGATCGCCGTGAAGGGCAAGGCCGACGCCCTCGCCACCGTGGAACGTTGGGCACGGTGAACCGAAATACCACGCCAAGGCCCTATCCGGAACAAGGACCACCGCATCCACCGCATGCCATCGCCGATGCGCCCGATCACCACGCCCGCCCTGCTGCTTGCGGCCGCCCTCCACGGCCAGGACTGCACCATTCCCTTCACCGACTCGCTCTTCGCCACACACGTGGAGCACGACCTCTGGTACGGCAACGCCCCACGTTTCGACGGCGGCACCGACAGCCTGCACCTCGACCTCTACAAGCCGGCAGGCGATGGACAGACCGCACGGCCCTTGGTGGTGCTGATCCACGGCGGAGGATTCCATGCCGGGCATCGCACCGAGCTCGCCACGCTGGCCGAGGACCTGGCCGAACGCGGCTGGGTCGCAGCCACCATCAGCTATCGCCTCGGCTTCTACGGCTCGTGGCTCTTCGCCCCACCGTATGCGAACGACCCCTCCGAGGTACGCCGTGCCATTTACCGCGCCCAGCAGGACGCCCGCGGAGCCATCCGTTTCCTGAAAGGACGCCACCAGCTCGACAGCACCAGCACCAGCGCGGTGTTCACCCTGGGGTTCAGCGCGGGCGCCATCACCGCGCTTCACGCCGCCTACCTGGATCGCAGCGCGGAAAAGCCTGCGGACTGTGGCGCCATCGCCCCGGTACAGCACTTCCTCAACACCTATCCACGTCCGGACCTGGGCGACATACAAGGCGATCTCGAACAGAACGGCCATGACGCCAACGTGATGGGTGTGGTGAACTTCTATGGTGCGCTCATGGACACGGCCTACATGGAGTCGCCGAACGATCCAGCTCTCTTCTCCTACCACCAGACCAACGACCCCGTGGTGGGCTGTGGCCTGCAACGCCCCTACTGGGGCCTCGGCCTGGGCCTTCCGGACAACAACCCCTACCTGTACGGCTCCTGTGCCATCGATACACGTGTACAACAACTCGGCTTCGCCCCAGGCCGGTACCGGGCCGTGCTGCACCAAGGCGATGCACACACCGTACACGACCCGCCCGCCCTCAGTGCTCAAGCCATGCAATGGATGCGCGACCTCTTCTGCGACCTCACCACCGCCATCGGCACACCCACTTCACCACAAGCCTCGCTGGCCCCCAACCCCGCCCACCGAACGGTCGCCATCACCACCGGCACATCAACACCGACCCACTTCGACCTGCGCGACACACGTGGACGCATGCTGCAACAAGGGACGATCACCGGGGGTCACACCGACCTCGACCTGTCCGCGCTCCCCTGCGGCGTGTACATCGTATGGTTGCATGGCGCGGATGGTCCGGCCCACCTGCGGTTCGTGAAGGAGTGACACCATCGGGACATTCGATTATGGCCGAAGGTGCGCGGCCAATCTTCCACAGGCTGATACGAGGAGCCTGTTGAATAGCGGGCCTCAGAACCTGTTCGGGATCTCCCGAACGAAGGACCCCGAGGCTATCCTTCGGTCTTGCACAGCCGAAAAACGGTGTGATGGACAATGTGAATGGTGTTTCCGAGGCTGATGTTGGCCAATGGACAAAAGGAGGGCGATCTGTGAACCGGAGGTCCGGGAGCTGATGACCATGTAGCCCTTGGCCTTGCAAGACCGAGGATCGGTACGGTTACGGCGTGGTGGGTCTACCCGCGCACCTCGGCCCCGATGCCTTCCAGGGCCTTTCGGATGCGCCCCATGGCCTTGTCCACCTGCTCATCGGTAAGGGTGGCATCGTCGTTCTGCAGGATGAAACTGAGCGCATAGCTCTTCTTACCTGCCGCGAGTTTCTCACCTTGGTACACATCGAACAGGTCCACATCGCGCAGCAGCGTTCGTTCTGCGGCGAGGGCCGTACGACGCAATCGGTCGAACCCCATATCGGCCTCCAGCAGAAGACTGAGGTCGCGCCGCACCGTGGGGAATCGGCTCACCTCGGCATAGGTGGTGCGTTGGGTACGGCAGGCTTCGAGAAGCACCTGTTCCTCCAGCTCGGCGAAGAACACGGGCTGGGCCACATCGAAGGCCTTCAACTGGGCCGGAACCACTTCACCGAGCCAACCAACATGACGCCCGTCGATGGTGATGGCGTGGGCCTGGTCCAAGAGGGCATGCGCTTTCGATCGCAGCTCGATCGTTCGCTCCAGTCCCAGTCGGCCGAACAAGGCTTCCAGTTCTTCCTTCAGATCCATCGGATCCGTTCGCCGGTCATTGGCGCGCCAGCGCTCGCGGAACCGCCGCCCGGTGATGGTGATCCCTAGCACATCGGTCTCCACCATGCCCTTGGGGGAAGCGCGGTACGTACGTCCACGTTCAAAGAAACGCAGCTCCTTCTTCTGGCGGTTGATGTTGTACGCAATGGCGGACAGCGCACCGAAGAGCATCGTCGGCCGCAACACATCCAGTTCGGCGCTCAAGGGGTTCTTCAGCCGAACAAGCTCGTGATCGCCCACCAACCCGGAAGCCACGCACTTGGTCCCGTTCACCAGCGACGGGGTCATGATCTCGCGGACACCACGTGCCACCAAGTGAGCGGAGAGCCTGGCCGCAAGTGAGCCCGCATCGAGGGCATCGTGCAGCACCGGCGGCACCATCAAGCGCTCGGGTAAAGGCACATGATCGTAGCCATGGATCCGGAGCACCTCCTCCACCAGGTCGGCTTCGCGGTGCACATCCACCCGGTAGGGAGGCACTTCCACCACGACATGGTCCGGCTTCCGCTCGATCACGGTGTGACCCAGCAGTTCCAGGATCCGCACCACATCATCCGGTGGGATGTGCATCCCGGAGAGGCGATCGCAATGGGCGAAGGAGAGCGCGATGGTGCGCACGTGCTTCAACGTATGATCGATGTCGGTGATCTCCGATGCGATGTGCGCCCCGGCCACCTCCTTCAACAGGAGTGCCGCTCGTTTCAGTGCGTACACGGTCATCCGCGGGTCCACCCCACGTTCGAACCGGAAGGAAGCATCGGTATTGAGCCCGTGGCGGCGTGCGGTACGGCGGATGGTACCGGGCTCGAAACAGGCACTCTCGAGGAAGACGGAGGTGGTTCGTTCACTCACCCCGCTCTCCGCCCCACCGAACACCCCTGCAATGCAGACGGGGCGCTCCGCATCGGCGATCACCAGGTCCTGCGCATCAAGCTTCCGCTCCTTCCCGTCCAAGGTGGTGAAGGGCTCGCCCGGAGTGGCCATGCGCACCACCACACGTCGGCCTTGCAATTGGTCCGCATCGAAGGCATGGAGCGGCTGGGCCAGTTCGTGCTGCACGAAGTTGGTCACGTCCACCACGTTGTTGATGGGCCGCAGGCCGATGGCGTTCAGGTGGTCCTGAAGCCACTGGGGCGAAGGGCCCACCTTCACTTGGGTAAGGAGGACCCCGGCATAGCGCGGGCAGGCATATGCATCCGCCACCGCCACAGGCACAGGCTCGCCAGACCCATCCTTCGCGAAGTCATCCACGTTCGGCAGCTTCAGTTCGAGGGCCGAGCCACGGCGGTGTACGAGTGCGGCTCGGAGGTCCCGGGCCACGCCCACATGGCCCATGGCATCGGTGCGGTTGGGCGTTAAGCCGATCTCCAAAACATGATCGCTGACCAGCCCAAGATGGGAGGCCGCAGCCTCACCCACCGGGGCATCGGTGGCGAGCACCATGATGCCCTTGTGGCCCTGCCCAAGGCCGAGCTCATCCTCGGCACAGATCATACCTAGGCTCTCCTGCCCGCGGATCTTGCTTTTCTTGATCACGAAGCTGGTACCATCGGGCAGGTGGATGGTGGTGCCGATGGTGGCCACCAGCACCTTCTGGCCCTTGGCCACATTGGGCGCGCCACATACGATCTGGTGAAGCAGGCCGGTACCGATATCCACCTGGCACACGTGGAGCCGATCGGCGTCCGGGTGTTTGGCACACTCCATCACCTGGCCCACCACCACCCCGGCCAGCATGCCCTTAACGGGCTCGAAGCGCTCCACGCTCTCGGTCTCCAGGCCGGTGCTGGTGAGCACGTCGGCCGCTTCCTGCGGGGTCAGGTCGGTATCAATATATCGTCGGAGCCAGTTCCAGGAGATGCGCATCGGGATCAGAGTGAAGCCACAAAGGAAAGGCGCCCATCCGGAATGCACGGAGCCACTACTTTTGCCAGCCATGACCGAAATGGACTACGAACAACGACGGATCCGCAACAGCGTGGACGACATCGTTGCCTTGAAGGCGAAGATGTACTGCGAACTGGGGCCCGGGGAAGATGGCTTGCTCTCCCGCCAGCTGCGCGCACGCGGTGTGCCGTCCATCGCCGTGGAGGCGCCATGGGCACAGGAGGTGAACATGACATGGGCGAAGGAACTCGGCGTGCGGATCTACCTGTAGGAGTTCTTCACCGGCGACCTTTCGGTGATCGAGGAACCGGTGGACTGTTTCATCCTCGCCCATTGCATCGCCCACTTCCGGTTCTCGCCGTACATCCTCATGCGGAAACTGTACGATGCGCTGCCCAGTGGAGGCTACATGTTCCTCTCCACGGTGAATGCCGGTTCGTACATGCGGGTGATGCAGTTGTTCAATGGCCAGCACATCTCAGAGCGCGTACCCCCGAAGGAGAACCCGATCTTCGTGGAACGTGCCAAGGAATGGAACCGTACGGGCATGCAACAGATCTGGGACGACTGGATGCATGTGAAGGAGTACACCCTGCCGGAGATCAAGGAACTGTTCACCGCCACGGGGTTCAAGATCGTGAAGGCCGAACACCGCAACAACCATCCGGAGTGGAACCGCACGTTCTGGAAGAAGAACCTGGCGATCAAACTGAAGCCCAATCTGGCCGATGAGCTCGTGGTGATCGGACAGAAGCCCTGAGGCCCGATCACCGCCGACGCACGCACAGGGCCATCCCGTGGCCACCATGGTACGGATGCCCAACGGGTACTGGGTTGGACGTTGTGCGCTTCATACCTTCGCCTCGCTGCTCCATGGACATCGCGAAGAACACGACCTTTAGCCTGGGCTTATACGTCGTGGCCTGCCTGGGCGCGATCACCGGTGAGCTGATCGGTTCGCACGCCCTGGTGTTCTTGTGCAAGCCGATGATGATGATCGTACTATCGATCTGGTTCTTTTCCAAGAGTCGGCGGGTAGGCGACCGTTTCACGCTCCTGATCCAGGCGGGATTGTTCTTCTCCCTGGTGGGTGATGTGGCATTGATGTTCCAGCACCTGGACCAGTTCAACTTCCTGATCGGCCTCGCGGCCTTCCTCGTGGCACAGCTCTGCTACAGCATCGGCTTCATCCACAACATCATGGATGGTGGCCCCTCACGAGGCGACCTCATCGCGGCGTTGATCGCCGTGGTCCTGGCGGCCTACGCGTACTTCTTCGCGGACATGCTCTTCCCGAAGGTGGATGAAGGGATCGCGATCCCCGTGGGCGTGTATGCCGGGGCGATCGGCCTGATGGGCGCCACGGCTGCCTTCCGCCTGGGCCGAACCTACCTACGGAGCTATCTCATGGTGCTTGCGGGTGCGCTCCTGTTCATCACCAGCGACACCCTGTTGGCCATCAACCGCTTCATCTCTCCCTTGGAAAGCGCGCGATGGGCGGTGATGCTCACCTATGCCATGGCCCAACTGCTGATCGCGTGGGGGGCGTTGATCCACGTGCTGGACCCGGACGAGATCCGCCGCCGTGCCGCGTTGAGCACGTGATCAGCTGATCCGGCCCCAGAGCGGCTTGCCACGCTTGCGTTCGGCGAGTTCGGCCGCGATGGGGGCGTTCTTCGGATCGGCAAGCGCCGGGTCGTTCTCCAACAACCGCATGGCCACCTGCCGAGCTTGTTGCAGAACGGCCACATCGGCCACCAGATCGGCGATGTGCAGCTCGGGGATCCCGCTCTGCTGGGTGCCCATCAGGTCGCCGGGCCCGCGCAAACGGAGGTCCGTTTCGGCGATCTCGAACCCATCGTTGGTACGCACCATGGTGCCGATGCGCTCCCGTGCGTCATTCCCCAGCTTATCGCCGGTCATCAGGATACAGAAGCTCTGTTCCGCACCACGACCCACCCGGCCGCGCAACTGATGCAACTGCGACAGGCCGAAGCGCTCGGCATGCTCGATCACCATCAGGCTGGCGTTGGGCACGTCCACCCCCACCTCGATCACGGTGGTGGCCACCAGTATGTTGGTCTCGCCCTTCTTGAAGCGCGCCATCTCATAGTCCTTGGTGGCCTGGTCCATGCGGCCATGCACCATGCTCACCGCGTACGTGGGAAGCGGGAACCGCCGCGAAATGCTCTCGAAGCCATCGGTCAGGTCCTTCAGCTCCACGCCCATCATCTTCTCCGGATCGCCCTCCTCGATGAGCGGGTACACCACATAGACCTGCCGTCCCTTGGCGATCTCCTCCTCCATGAAACCGAACACGGCGTTGCGGGCGCTATCGTACCGGTGCACCGTGCGCACCGGTTTGCGGCCGGGCGGCAATTCGTCGATCACGCTGGTGTCCAGATCACCATACAACGTCATCGCCAACGTGCGCGGGATGGGTGTGGCGGTCATCACCAGCACATGGGGAGGCACCTCGCTCTTGGCCCAGAGCCGTGCGCGTTGCGCCACCCCGAACCGGTGCTGCTCGTCGATCACCACCAGCCCGAGCCGGTGGAAGACGACACGGTCCTCCAGCAGCGCATGCGTGCCTACGATGAGGTGTACTTCGCCCATACGTAGCGCGGTGAGTATGCTCTTGCGCTCGGCCTGCTTCGTATTCCCGGTGAGCAGACGCACCACGATGGGCAGGCCTTCGACCAGTTTGCTGATGGTGGCGAAGTGCTGTTGGGCAAGGATCTCCGTGGGTGCCATCAGCGCGCTTTGGAAACCATTGTCCAGGGCGATCAACATGCTCAGCAATCCCACGAGGGTCTTCCCACTGCCCACATCGCCCTGCACGAGACGGTTCATCTGGTGGCCGCTTCCCATGTCCTTGCGGATCTCCTTCACCACACGTTTCTGCGCACCGGTCAACTCGAACGGCAGATGCTGCCGATAGAAGCGATGAAAAAGATCGCCCACCTCGGCGAACACGTTGCCCCGCAGGCTTTGTTGCAGCATGATCTTCTGTTCCAGCATCCGTAACTGGATGAAGAACAGCTCCTCGAACTTCAACCGGCGCAAGGCCGCATCCAGCCGGGCCTGATCCTGTGGTGCGTGCACTTGCCGGAAGGCCTGTTCGCGGTCCATTCCACCCAACCACTCGACCAGTTCAGCGCTCAACACCTCCCCGAGGTGGCCCTGCACCTGGGGCAGCAACACCTTCACCAGCTTCCACAACGCCCGGCTACCGAGGCCCTTCGCATTCAACTTCTCCGTGGTGCTGTACACCGGCTGTAACGTGGCCTCCAGGCCTTGCTCCCACGTGGCCGCCAACTCCAGTTCGGGATGTGGGAAATTGAACCGCCCCTTGAAGGTGTTCGGCTTACCGAAGAGGATGTATTCGTGACCGGGCTTGAGGGATGCCTGCAACCAGCGTGCACCCTTGAACCATACGAGGTCCACGGAACCGGTGCTGTCGGTGAGCGAAGCCACCAACCGGCGCCCCTGCTTCTCGCCCACCATGCGCAATGGCCCCAGGACGCCACGCAATTGAGCCTGCTGCATGTCCTCCGTCAGCTCACGAACAGCATGGAACCGGCTCCGATCCACGTAGCGGAAAGGGAAATGGAGAAGCAGGTCCCGGAAGGTCGCGATGCCCAGTTCTTCCCGCAACAGGGCACCGCGCTGCGGCCCCACTCCTTTGAGGTACTCGATGGGCGTTTCCAAGGGATCGACCATGGGCGAAAAGTACCATGCCCCGGGGAGTACATTCGCCACCATGGCGGTTCGGGCGATGGCACCTCCACCTCGGACGGGGTGGTCCGCGGGGTGGATCGACCCATTGTGTTGGGCCTTGCTGGTGTTCAACGGATGGTTCGCGGTACACTTCGCCTCCGAGCGTATCCTGGTCGATGCCGCGTACTTCCTGGTGCGCATGGTGGATGATGCCGGGTTCTTCGTGAGCCATGGCCGCTGGATCATGCCGCTGTCGCAAGGCCTGGCGGTGCTCGCGATCAAGCTGGCCCTGCCCTTGAGAGCGGTGATCGCCCTCTACTCCTTGGGCGGGGTTGTGGTGGCCGGCATGGCCTACTTCTTCGTACGGTACGTGTTGCAGGACCACCGTGCGGGCCTGGCGGTGGTGGCCTCCCAGTTCATCGGGGTGGGCCATGCGGTGTTCTGCCCCGTGTTCGAGTTCTACTATGCTGCGCCACTGTTGTTGGCTTGCCTCGCACTTCTGAGAAGCACACGTCTGGCACCTCCGCTGCAAGGTGTATGGTTCTCCGCGCTGCTCTTCCTGGTGTTCTCCAGCCATTTCCTGGCGATGCTGGTGGCCGGCATGGCCCTGCTGCTGGCCGGGGTGCATTGCCAGCGGCATCTGCGTTGGCTGGCGATGGCGATGTTGGTCTTGCACCTCATCATCCGCAGCGTGGTGCTATCGGACTACGAACGACGCGCCATCACCTCGTTGTGGATCCGGTTCGAGGGGCTGGGGTGGACCTGGGTGTTCCGTCCGGGCAGGCTGCTCGGCCACCTGGAACACATGCTATCGGTATATCCCGATGTGGTCTTCTTGTACGTACTGTTGATGGCGGCCTTGGTGCAGGTCAGGGCGTGGCGTACGCTCGCGGCCTTCCTCGGCGGGGTGTTGGTCCTCTATGTGTTGCAATCGTTCTATTTCCCCGATGGCACGCATTCGGTGTATCGGGAATTCGTGGACCATCCGTTCGCGGTATGGGCGGTGGTGGTGCCGTACATCCTGGGCGCACGGCCCGTTCCGGGGCTTGGTCCATGGTACAAGGCCCTGGGTCTTTTCCTGGTTTTGCGCTGCATGCTTTGGCTGGACCTGAGCGGCACCTACGCGGACCGTGTGGCATGGATCCGCTCACGCATCGACGCGGCGCATGAACAGGGCATCGGCCTGGGGTTGGTCAAGGACGTCCCCACCTTCATCACACCCCGCTGGGGTTCCGTGAAGCTCCCCGGCCTGGAGCCCATGGAAACGGTCCTGCTCTCGGCCACCGACGGAACCTCGTCCACGGTCCTCCTCCTTCCCTGGTCGGACACCACGGCCACGGCGGCGGAAATGGATACGACCTTGGAAGCACGGATGCGCGCGGAGCGGATACCATTGCCGTGGGATACCCCATCGCCCTACTTCGACCTGCCGCGCACACCGCTGCGTGTGGTGCGGTAGCGGATCGCATGCGGACCTGGCGGGAGCCGTCCGGAGGCCTACGGTGCGGAGGTGCTGGCGGATTTCAGACCGGCGAACACCACTTCGCCCCGCAATAGTCCGTATCGGAACACCGCTTCGGGCTGAAGCCGGTCGGCCATGGGATCCTCCACCACGGTGAAACCCGCCGCGCGCAACCGATCCGCATAGTCGCATCCGTAGTAACGCACGTGATCGAACTGGCCGAACCGGCGGATACGCTCTTGTGGATCCACCACGGTGGGGTCCTCGTCGGTAGCGGCTCCATGCGGGGCGATGGGCACCATGAGGATGGCCGTGCCACCCGGCGCCAATACACGGTGCAGCTCCTTCATCGCGGTGCGGTCATCGGGCACATGCTCCAGCACATGGGAGCACAGGATCAGGTCGAAGGCCTCATCGGCGAAAGGCATCGCGGTGATATCCAGGTCGATGGTGCCCACGGGGTAATCGTATCCCGGCGTGAACTTGTCGCCTGCAGTATAGGCCACACCGGGAAGGCCGAGGATCCTTTCGGAGAGGCAGCGTTCGGGCGCTACATGCAGGACACGCAGTCCGGACCGGAGCACCTTGCGTTCCTGGAGGAACAGCCAGGTCATGCGCGCACGTTCGCGCGAGCCACAGAACGGGCACAGCACATGGGGGCGCGGTGGAGTGCCCGAAGGCAGGTAGGCGATGGCCCCACGCTCGCAGATGGGGCAACACACCGTATCGCCGGCCAGGACCTGCCTTCTGATCAGCGCACGAAGGCCGCTGGGGAGAAGGCGGGCGATCCAGCTCATCGACGCATGGAAGGTGGTACGGAGGTGCTTAGATGGCGTTCGCCCCGAGCAGCAGGGCGGGCTCTTCGAGCAGATCCTTCACCGTGTTGAGGAAGGCGGCACCGGTGGCTCCGTCGACCACGCGGTGATCGCAGCTCAAGGTCACCTTCATGGTATGTCCGATCACGATGGCCCCATCCTTCACCACGGGTTTCTCCACGATGCCTCCCACCGCGAGGATGCACGCATCGGGGGGGTTGATGATGGCGGTGAACTCCTCGATACCGAACATGCCCAGGTTGGAGATGGTGAAGGTGTTCCCCTCCCAATCCTGCGGCTGGAGCTTCTTCTCCTTGGCCCGCTTGGCGAGGTCGCGCACCTCGGCACCGATGGTCCGCAGTGGTTTGCCATCGGCGAAGCGCACCACGGGCACGAGCAATCCTTCATCCACGGCCACGGCCACGCCGATATGCACGTGTTCGTTGTACCGGATCCGGTCGCCGAGCCAGCTGCTGTTCACCTTGGGGTGTTGCTTCAACGCCACGGCACACGCCTTGATCACCAGGTCGTTGAACGAGATCTTGTCGGGTGCGACCTGCTTGTTGATGGCCTCGCGGACGCCCATGGCCCGCGCCATATCCATCTCCATGGTGAGGTAGAAGTGCGGCGCGGAGAACAGGCTCTCGCTCAGTCGGCGCGCGATGGTCTTGCGCATCTGGCTCACCGGCACCTCCTCGAACCGCTCCACCTGCGGTGCAGCGAACATGCCACCACCGAAATTCTCGATATCCTGCTTGATCACCCGACCGTCGGGTCCACTCCCGGCCACCCGGGCGATATCGATGCCCTTCTCCTCCGCCAGTTGCTTGGCCAGCGGACTGGCCTTCACGCGGCCATTGCTGGCCGGTGCGGGCTTGGCTTGGTGAGCGCGAGCGACCGGTGCGGGAGCCGGTGCAGGGGTGAGAGCCGGGGCAGGAGTGGGTGCCGGGGCCACAGGCGCTGGCACCTTGGTGTGCTCCTGTGCCTTGGGCTTCTCCTCCACCTTCGGCGAAGCGGCGGCCTCGCTGGCCAGCAGGGCGGTGATGTCCTCTCCGGCCTTGCCCAGCACCGCGAGCACGCTATCGACCGGTGCGGTCTTCCCTTTCTCCACGCCGATGTGCAGCAGCACGCCATCGGTGAAGCTCTCGAACTCCATGGTGGCCTTATCGGTCTCGATCTCCGCGAGCACCTCGCCGCTCTTCACGGCATCCCCCACCTTCTTGTGCCAGGCGCTCACCACCCCTTCGGTCATGGTGTCGCTCAACTTGGGCATACGTACGATCTCGGCCATGGTATTTCAAGCGCCGTTCCCCGGCGCAGCTGTTCAGTCCTTTTCGAATGGGTAGTCCTTGTCGGTGTACACGTCGTTGTACAACTCGTCGGCACTGGCCATGGGGCTCTCCTCGGCGAACTTCACCGCCGCCTCCACCTCCTTCTTCACGGCGTCATCGATCGCCTGCAATTCAGCCTCGCTGGCCCATTTGTTCTTCAGGATCGTATCCTTCACCCCTTCGATCGGGTCCTGCTTCTTGTACTCCTCCACCTCTTCCTTGGAGCGGTACTTCTGCGGGTCGCTCATGCTATGCCCCTTGTAGCGATAGGTCTTGATATCGAGCAGGTACGGCCCGTTCCCGGCGCGCACATGTTCGCACGCCTTGGCGATGGCCTCATGCACGTCCTCACAGCGCATGCCGTTCACCCCTTGGGCTGGCATCCCGTAGGAAAGGCCCAGCGTGCTGAGGTCGTGCATGTTGGTGGTGCGCTCCACGCTGGTGCCCATCGCGTAGTTGTTGTTCTCCACGATGAAGATCACGGGCAGCTTCCAGGTCATGGCCATGTTGAAGGTCTCGTGCAGGATCCCCTGCCGTACCGCACCGTCGCCCATCATGCACAGCGTCACATGGTCCTCTCCCCGATACTTGTCGGCGAAGGCGATGCCCGCCCCCAGGCCGATCTGGCCTCCAACGATACCGTGCCCGCCGAAAAGGTGGCGCTGCTTATCGAAAAAGTGCATGCTGCCCCCCTTGCCCTTGCTGGTGCCGGTGAGTTTACCGAACAGCTCGGCCATGACGTTCTTGGCGGGGGTGCCGAGCACCAGTGGATGGCCATGATCCCGGTACCCGGTGATCATCCGGTCGGTGGGGCGGATCGCGGTGACCATGCCGGCCAGGATGGCTTCCTGCCCGATGTACAGGTGGCAGAAACCACCGAACTTCTGCATGGTATAGAGCTGGCCCGTCTTCTCCTCGAAACGGCGCATCAGGATCATATCCTTGAACCACCGGAGGTACGTCTCCTTGCCGAAGGTGCCTTGCACGTCTTTCGCGGGTTTGCTGCGCTTTTCAGCAGCGGCTGTCTTGGTGCTCATGAGCGAAGGGCAAATATAGCCCACTGCTCTCCATCGGGCATTCGTGGCAACCCAGGCGCGGGGGCCGTGAGGGGGCCATTGCCCGGGATGCCTGGGAGCGTGTATCAACCGTTCAGGAACGAGCCGTCGAAAGCCAAAGGCAGAAGCTGCGAAGCACGACGCACCTCATACACCGGTCCATTGGGCACGGCCATCAGCAGGCGCAGCGGTTCTCCCTTCTGGCGCACCTCCTGTTCCAAAAGGGCTTGACGGCAGATGCCACAGGGCGTTACCGGGCGCTCGGCGGTGGCCGCAGGCACCACAATGGCCATGGTCTCCGCCACACCATGGGGGTCGAAGGCCATGGCGGCATGCAGGGCGGTGCGTTCGGCACAGGTACCGGCCGGGTAGGAGGCGTTCTCCTGGTTGCTACCGGTCACCACCCGGCCATCGCGCATGCGCAGGGCGGCTCCCACTTGGAAGTTGGAGTAGGGCGCATAAGCCCTCAGCGCAGCCTCGTGCGCGGCCATCAACAACGCCCGATCCGCCTCCGGTAGTTCCAGGGCGGAGCTGTGGCTGATGTACTCCAGATGCACGTTGCCGATACTGGACATGGTTCGGATATAAGGGGTTAAAAATAAGAAGGTGCACCCGCTCATCAAACCATGCCGTAGCTTCTCCGTCGTACCGTTCCGTAGTTTTGGCCTCCTTTAGCCCCATGGATACCACGGCACAGCTCTTCCAACGCTTCCTGGCGATCTCCTTGTCGGAGATGGACGGGGTGAAGTTGCAGGACCGTGTGGACACCAAGTACGTCTTCGGAGAGCATGAACTGCCGGAAGTGCTCGAAGCCATGTTGCCGCACTACCGGCTACTGGAGGTCGACGGCGTTCGTGGCACCCATTACCGCAGCCTCTATTTCGACACCCCCGACCTGCAACACTACCAGGCCCATCACAACCAGCGCACCTTCCGGTGCAAAGTGCGGTTCCGCGAATACCTCGGCAGTGGGTTGGTCTTTCTAGAAGTGAAACGAAAGACCGGACGTGGGCGCACGGACAAGAAGCGGCTCAAGGTCGATGCGATCCCCGATCGGCTAACGCCCGAACAGCAGGCGTTCATTGCAAGGACCAGCCGGAGCGATGCGCCCCTGGAAGCCACCCTTTGGAACCACTTCACCCGGTACACCTTTGTGAGCAGGACCTCCCCGGAACGGCTCACGATGGACATCGCCCTGCGCTACGCCACCGTATCCGATCGCAGCCGCGACCTGGGGGCCATCGTCATCGCCGAACTGAAACAGGAACGGGCGGACCGCACCTCGCCGTTCGTACGCATCATGCGCCAGCGTGTCATCGCGGCATCGGGCATGAGCAAGTACTGTGTGGGCCAGCTACTGCTGGGCCGCAACGTGAAACAGAACACCTTCAAAGCCGTACTGCTGAAGCTGGACAAGATCCGCCAAGCAGCCTGAGCACCTACCTGCAGCCATGAAAGTATTCGGAATGCCGCTCATCCACGCCGACATGTGGGAGCTCCTGTTCAAGTTCGGGGTCAACACCTTGGTACTCTTCGTCCTGATCCGGTTGATCTACTACCCGATCCACCGCAAGAAGGACTACCTGTTCACGTACTTCCTCTTCAACACACTGATCTTCTTCCTGTGCGTGCTCTTGAACAGCGTGAAGCTCAGCATCGGCTTCGCCTTCGGCCTGTTCGCCATTTTCGGGGTGCTCCGCTACCGCACCGAGCAGATCAGCATCAAGGACATGACCTACCTGTTCGCCACGATCAGCGTAGCGGTGATCAACGCGTTGGCGAGCAAGAAGGTGAGCCTGGCCGAACTGCTGTTCACCGATGGCATGATCCTCTTGATGACCTACGCGCTGGAGCATGTCTGGCTCACCCGCCACGAGGCCATGAAGTTCTTGATCTACGAGCGGATCGACCTGATCAAACCGGAGAACCGGGCGGCGCTCTATGAGGACCTGCATGCGCGCCTTGGCGTGAAGACCTCGCGCGTGGAGATCGGCAAGATCGACCTGCTGAAGGATACGGCCGAGCTGAAGGTGTTCTTCTTCGAGGACGAACAGGGCCACGGCTCCTTTGTCCAGGGCGCTCCGGACGACGGCGATGATTAGTGGCGGGGCACCGCCCGTTGGCTACACCGGGCCCTGATCACCGGCAGGGGTATGGATCACGGTGTTCGGAGGACCATGGCCACGGCATGTGCCACCACGCCCTCCTTACGGCCCACGAAGCCCATGGTCTCGTTCGTCGTGGCTTTGATGCTCACCGCATCCTCATTGACCTGGAGTAGTTCGGCCATCACCGTGCGCATGGCCGGAACGTGAGGCATGATCTTCGGACGTTCAAGAACGAGCGTGGAGTCCACATTACCCACGCGCCAACCCTGCTCGGCCAACATACGCACCACCTCCTTCAACAGCAGTTTGCTGTCCGCCCCCTTCCAGCGCGCATCGGTATCCGGGAAATGGCGTCCGATATCGCCCATGGCCACGGCACCGAGCAACGCATCGCACACCGCATGCAGCAGCACGTCGGCATCGGAATGGCCCAGTGCGCCCACCTCATGCGGCACCCGCACACCACCAAGCCAGAGCTCGCGCCCTGCCACCAAGCGGTGTACGTCAAAGCCGAAGCCGACCCGGAACATCACTCGGTGGGCTTGGCCTTCTTGGACTTGTCGAACTTGAACCCGAGGGTGAAGCGCAGGGTGTTCGCCAGCGGACTGCGCTGCGTGTTGGCGATCAGGTAGCTCAGGTCCAGCGTGAAGATGCTGTACTTCACACCGGCCCCGAGGGTGAAGTACTTGCGGTTGCCCTTGGTGTAGTGCTCCCAGAAATAGCCCGTACGGAAGGCGAACTGCTCGGCATACCAATACTCGAATCCGCCCGCCAGATTGATCTCCCGCAACTCTTCGCGCAGGCGGCTGCCACTTTCCACGTAGGGTTTCCCGTTATCGTCGTAGCCCACGTTCCCAGGCGCATCGGTGAACGAACCCAGGATCCCGTTCACCACACCAACGTTGGGGTCACGTCCGCTGGCCACCTGATAGTTCCCGGTCACCGGGTCCAGGATCAGGGCACCATTCTCATCCAACAGGTACACCGGAGGCGTAGGCACCAACAGCTTGTTCACGTCCATGTTGAACGCGATGCTGTTGTACTTATCCAGCTCCATCTTCAACGAGGGCCCGATCCGCAGGTTGATGGGGATGAAGTTCTGGGCGGCGGTCTCCGTGTAGGACATCTTCCCTCCGATGTTCGAAATGTTCGCCCCGAAAGCAATGGTGGCATCCTTGCCGCCGAGCTGGGCCTGATCATTCATATAGAAGAAGGACACATCGGCCGCCACGGTCTGCCCGGCCTTGGAATTGGCCCCCTGCACGCTGATGCCGCCGGTGAGGTTACTGTTGACATAGCGTATGGCGATGCCTCCGGAGAACTTGTCGCTGAACTTCTGCGCGAAAGCCAGGTCCACGGCGAACTCGGCCGGCTTGAAATCGCGGATGGTGGAACCGTTCACATCGGTGAACAGGATGCTCCCCAGGTTGAAGTACCGGAGCGACCCACCGATGGCGCTGCGTTTGTTGCTCAAGCGCTTGTAGCCCGACAGGTAGGCCAGGCTCATGTCCGGCACCAGATTGCGCAACCACGGGCTATAGCTCATGCTGAACTCGCCGTCGTTCTCGGCGAAGGCCAGCTTGGAGGGGTTCCAGTGGATGGCGTTCGCATCGGGGCTGATGGCCACACCGGCATCGCCCATGCCTCCGGCCCGGGAGTCGGGCGAGATGAGCAGGAAGGGCACCGCGGTGGTGATGGTGTTCAACTGGTCGTTGCACTGCTGTCCAGCGGCTCTGAACTGGGGATCACAGGGCTGTGCGAAAGCTGCGGATGGCAAGAATGCCCCGAGGGACAGGATCGTGCAGGCAAGGAGTGGCCGGGCAAAGGTCATCAGCTTGGGGTCGGAAAAAAGGATGCCAAAGATACGTTGATCACCAGGGCTTTATTGCATTAGCGCAGGATCACCAACTTCTCGAATTTCTCGGCCTTTTCCCCATCCGGAGTTGCCACCTGGAGGCGATAGACGTAAACCCCCCGGCCCAGCTTGTCGCCGAAATCGTCCAACCCGTTCCAAGCCAGGCCCTCGCTGCGGTAGCCGTCACAAGCCAATTGTCGGCTCAGCGTCTTCACCAGACGCCCGCTCACGGTGAACACCTGCACTTGAACATCGAGGTTGGTGCAAGGGCGGTTATGCTCGAAATAGAACTCGGTGTGCGTGGAGAACGGGTTCGGGTAATTGAGCACATGATCCAAGGCCAACTCCTCCGAAGAGGTCACCACGAATTCGGTGTTCGCTTCCGAGGAATTGTTGAATACGTCCCAGGCCTTCAACCGCAGGGTGTGGGTCCCCTCGGTCAGGTCGCTCAGCCTGTACCGCACCTCGCCGCTCTTATACGTGTCCAGGTCGGCCTGGTACTGATCGTTGAGGACGATGGCTTGGTCGGTATTTTCATCCAGCACCGCCAGAAGATCGTGGCCGATACTGGTACCCACGGTGTTGATACCGTTCTCGTCGAACAACTTGGCGTAGAGCAAAGGGGATCGATCGGTGATGCCTCCGCGCACGAAATCGTCGTCGTTCATATACAGCTGTACCCGTGGCCCGACCTCGTCCGCGGCCACGTCCGTCGCTGTACCCCCGACCAAGGGGGCTTCGGTGTACCCGCTGGCATTGGTGGCGCCATTCTCGGCATAGCAACTCACCCGGCCGGGTCCGACCTGATAGTTGATATCCTTGGGGACCACGAAGGTGAACGCGAAGCGACCGTTGACCACGGAAGCGCGCCCCCGGTAGATCACGTTCTTGCGCATACGGAAGGAGAACGCTCCCCCACCATCATTGGCCAAGGTCTGTTGCTGCAAGACCTTGTCATACACCGTGGGCACCACCACCCCGTTGAAATCCTCCAGGGGTTGCCCGTTACCATTGTCCACGAAGCCTTCAATGCGCACGGTGGCCAAAGCCTTCAAGGTATCCACGGCATTGCCGAGGGTATCGGTAACAGCGGTGATGGTGAGCTCATTGTTGGGTAGCGCCAACCGCATGCTGGGGTCACCCAAGAGGCAGAAGTTCATGTGGTTGAACGAATTGGGGTCGCTGGTCGCGATCTGGCGCTTGGTCCGGCGATGGATATCGCCCAGCCTTGCGGTCCGGCCCAGCTCGTCCGTGCGCTCGAACACATGGTCGTAGAAGCAGTTCCCCAGGTTGAAGTTCTGCAACGAATAGGCCAGGCGCGAGGTGGTCATCAGGGCGATGCCGCCGCCGTCGGGGTTCAGCAACACCAGTTCGCCGGCCGAGGTACGTGCCGGATCGTCCCAGCGGGAGAACTCGCAGGTGGCGGTCATGAACAAGGGCAGTCGCTCGCCGTTGGTCCAACCGAGGATGGTGGTGTTATCCAGGAACCGTTCATGGGCCCAACCCACCTCGCCACCGTGTCCGATATAGTTCACCAGGAGCAGGCCCTTCTCCACCGCCTCGCGCAGATCGATGTTCGCCTGTGGATAGCGGGCACCACCCGGGGTGCTGATCTGCTGGTAGGCGTCCAGGAAGATCTTATCCACGTTCAGGCGGGGCTCCTCGGCCACCACGCGTTGTGCCAAACTTTCGCTCTGGCTCATGTGGATGGTGGACTCGAAGGCATCGCCGTTCTGGTCGTCGGAGGCGAAGAGCACATGGGTGCGCCAGTCGGGAATACCGGCATCACCACTGGTGGAGCAACTGCTGCCCGCGCCGCTCAAATTGTGCATCTGGTCATACCGCAGGATCTTATTGACCACCGCATTGGCCTGATCCACGGTGCTCACCGGCAGCCTGCCGATCCCGATGTCGACCAGATCACCGGTCCATTCACCTTCTTGGGGGTCGAGGAAGCCGAAATAATCGTCGGTACTGTATGATTTCCCCGGGTCCATCACGTTCACCGTTTGGTACGAGGGTATCCAGTTCTGGTTGACCGCGGTGGTGGAGATGTTGTTGTAGGAGCCATCACCGAAAAGGAGCAGGTAGCGTGGGAAGTCCTCCGCGTCGGTGGCCCGTTCGTACTGCATGCGCATGAACCGCTTTATGGCCGTGGCATCGCGGGATCCACAGGAGAACTCGTTGTAGATCTGCTGGGGGCTCACCATCAGCACATCCATCCCTTCGCCCATGCGCCTTTCGGCCAACCGCGACGCCGCACTTTGGAACTCGGGTGGGCACACAATGGTCAGATCCACACCCACAGGGGTACCGTGGAGGTTCTGGTTCGGCACACGGCCGATCGGCACCGGCTCCAGGTAACCACTGTTACGGAAAGCGATGAACTGACGCAGACTGTCCGTAGGCACCCGGAAGCGCTGCACCGAACCTTCCGTGGTCGCCGGTACCACCCGCGCCTGTGCTGGAGCGGTGATATCCCAGATCCGGTGCACCGTTTGTGCTTGCTCCACCACGAACTCGGCGACCGCGCCAGGCGCCACCGAAAGCAGGTCCCGGAACGCAAGCTGATCCCCGGACATGCGCAACTGGCGTCGGCAATTCAACTCCATGAAGTCCATCCAGGCGATCGAGGTCACCGGATCGTGCTTGCTGAAGGATACGGCGAAAGAGATCGGGCTTCCCGTTGGCAGGAACGCGAAAACACGGTCGAAGTGCTGACCATAGGTACTGCTATAGCCCGGTGGCACACCCCGCACCCCGAAATTGGTCGTTGGCAGGCCGGAAGCCTGCACATCGAAATAGCTGTAGTTGTTGGACCCGATGGTACGAGCGGCCCCCACCACACGCACATACGCTGAATCGGACGGGATCACACCGGGCACATTGAACGGGAAGGTGTAGGAAGTGGTCACATCGAACAACTCCCCGAACCAGGTGCGCCCGCTCTTGAGCAGGTTGAGCAGATCCCGTTCGATGAACTGACGGTCGTTGAAACTGGTGACCGTGTGGGTGGGTGCATCGCTGCTAACGGCGGCCTGTTGTACCCGCACCGGAGGCTCCACATCGATGCCGATGAAATAGTGGGCGCTATCGCAATAAACGTTCTTGGTGTGCACGAACCGCCCCCCCTCCAAGCTCCACCGCTGTGGACCGCTGGCGTAGAAGATGAACTGGTCATTGGGGCCGAACATCCCGTCGCCGCCATCCATCATCTCGATCGCGTTCACCTGGAGGTCCGTCGGTGGCAGGTCCTGGTTCTGGAAAGGCAGCATGCCTGTATGGTTACCGTACAGGTTGATCCGGTCCGAGGCCAGGTCGCTCACGTCCACCCCCAGGCGTTGCAGCATGGCATGGTCCACCTTGTACACACCATCGGCGGGCACACTGATCCGATACCAATCGCCAGAGGCCAGCCTGGACGCCGCCGGATAGCTCTTCGGGCGTGGGAGCGTACCCCTGACCACATCGTGCACACGTAGACTTGCCTGTACTAAGCGTTCAACGGTCCCCGTTGTCGGGTCGCGTTTGTACGGGTCGATCACCACGGTGCCTATGGTCTGCTTCCGGTGCACCCCGACCGATGTCCGTACCACCGGCCCCGTACCTGCTTCGCGAAGTGCGGGATAACGTTTCAACATGGCCTCAGGGACCACCTCGTACACCGCGCCCTCCAGTGCCACCTGGAAAGCGGTGGTCCCTTGTGGCACGGTGATCGGAGGCGTCCACAACGGGAGCGTGCCACGTTCCACATCGTAATACACCTCGTGGGTGAGTTCGCCATCCACGCGTTGGTCGGCCTGCGCAATGGCCCCGCTCTTCGTGGTTCCAGAAGTGCCCTTACTGGTGGTCTCCACCGCAGTCTTGGCCCACGGCACCACGCGTGTATCCATGGTCTGGGCCGCAAGGGGAAGGTGCGCCACGAGCGCGAACAGGAGTGCCGGGATGGACAGCCGATTCATGAACAGTGATGAACAGGTTTTCAACAGATCGGATCGAAAGTACTACCTTCGACCCTTGCGTTCTTGGAACACCCCACCAACGGCAAGGCAGGATCGATATTGCCAAGGGAAGGGCAACCGTAACGGGAATGGCTTCGTATACTTGGCGCTTGCAGGAAAGCCTCGATGATAACGAGCATGAAGGAATGGACCGTTAGGCGTGCGGCCCTCGGGTGTGCACTGATCGTATTGGCGAGCCTGTCGGCTACGGCCCAGGACCCGCAATTCACCCAGTTCTATGCCAACCCCCTGTACCTGAACCCGGCGTTCGCCGGTACCGCACGGTGCCCTCGGGTGGTGATGAA
Organism: Flavobacteriales bacterium; assembly: GCA_008016945.1. Next base: position 6,245 of record SSGN01000047.1, on the reverse strand, counting down.
CTACCGCAACCAGTGGCCTGCCCTCACGGGCACCTTCGTGACCACGAGCGCCAGCTACGACCAGCACGTGGACGGTATGAACGGCGGCTTGGGCCTGTTGGTGACCCACGACCAGGCCGGCAAGGGCACCCTCAACACCACCACCGTCAGCGGTATCTACAGCTACCAGCAGGCCATTTCGAGGAAGTTCTCCATGAAGGTAGGATTCCAAGCTACCTACTTCCAAAAGTCGTTGGATTGGAGCAAGCTCATCTTCGGCGACCAGATCGACCCACGCCGCGGGGTGATCTATCAGACGAACGATGTGCCGCGTGGAGGCAGTGTGGGCAATGCCGATTTCAGCGCCGGGATCCTGGGCTATAGTGATGTGTTCTTCGTAGGCGTCGCCGCGCACCACCTCACCGAGCCGAACGAATCCTTGATCGTGGGGAGCAGCAAGTTGCCGATGAAACTGACCGGCCATGCGGGTGCCGCCATCCCCATCGGCATGAAGGGGAAGTATGGTGAGGCCCGTACCCGGATCTCGCCCAACGTACTATATCAACAACAAGCTGCGTTCCGTCAGTTGAACTTGGGCCTTTACGTGGATCATGGCCCGATCACCGCCGGTGTATGGTACCGCACACGCGACGCCTTCATCGCCCTGATCGGCTTCCACGTGGAGAAGTTCAAGTTCGGTTACAGCTACGACGTGACCACCTCGAAACTGACCACGGCAACGGCAGGCTCCCACGAGATCAGCATGCAGCTGATGTTCAACTGCAAACCCAAGAAGCGTCGCTTCCGGGTCGTGGCCTGCCCAACCTTCTAGTATTCAGAACCTGCAACGAAATCACGATAGGAACATGAACCAGCTCCAGAACATCGCGTTGATCACGGTGGGTGCTGCCATCCTCAGCGGGTGCCAGTTCGAAAAGAGCGGTGCCACCGGCTGGAACTACAACGACTCCAAGAACGGCGGGTTCGAGAAGACCGAGTTCGCGGACCAGGAGACCGGACCGGGCCTCATCCTCGTGGAAGGGGGCCAGTTCACCATGGGGCGTGTCACCGACGACCTGCGCCACGAATGGGACATGATCCCGCGCACGGTGACGGTGTCCTCCTTCTATATGGATGAGGTGGAGGTGACCAACTTCTACTGGCTCGAATACCTCTACTGGTTGGACCGGGTCTTCGCGGCCGACTACCCCGAGATCTACAAGAAGGCCCTTCCGGACACCTTGGTATGGCGGAGCAAATTGGCCTTCAACGAGCCTTTTGTGGAATACTACCTGCGGCATCCGGCCTACCGCGACTACCCCGTGGTGGGGGTGAATTGGCTGCAGGCCAACGACTATTGCGCATGGCGTACCGATCGGGTCAACGAGGTGATCCTGATCCGCGAGGGGCTCTTCGAACACTACCCCAACCAGATCAACGAGGATCATTTCAGCACCGACGCCTACTTGGCCGGCCAGTACGAGAGCGGCAAGAAGGTCGATGGCGTGCAGGACTTCAACCCCAACAAGGACACCCGTAACATCCGCATGGAGGATGGCGTGTTGCTGCCCCGCTACCGGCTCCCCACCGAAGCGGAATGGGAATATGCGGCCTATGGCCTGGTGGGCAATACCGTGGACGAGCGCGTGGTGGAACGTCGGATCTACCCCTGGAACGGCCACTGGGTACGCTACGACAGCCGCAAGAAAGGCGGTGCCTTTTACGGTGACTTCCGCGGCAACTTCATGCGGGGCCGCGGCGACTACATGGGTGTTGCGGGAAGCCTGAACGACAACGCCGATGTGACCGCACCGGTGTTCAGCTACTGGCCCAACGACTACGGCTTGTACAACATGGCCGGCAACGTGAGCGAATGGGTGATGGACGTGTACCGCCCCTTGAGCCCCGAGGACAAGGACGACTTCCGCCCCTTCCGTGGTAACGTGTTCAAGACCAAAGTGCTCAACAGCGATGGCGTGGTGCAGGACAAGCACGACATCGTGGTGTACGATGTGGACGGCATCAAGTACTACCTCACCGAATTCCAGACCACGATGCAGGGCCGTGCCACGGACGAGGAGGCCGCGTTGATCGACGAGCTCCTGGCCGCCATCGATCAGGCCATCGAGTTCAACAACACCCGCAAGCAGGATGCCGCCATGCAACGGGTGCAGGACATGATCGACAACATCAAAGGCAAGGACCTGGAGATCTGTCCGAAGCTGCTGAGCGGCATCAGCGACTACCAGAGCGACCAGCCCGGTGATGTGCGGGTACGGAACGTGACCGTGGAGGAGAACATCGACCGCCGGAACTACCGCGCGAGCGACAACATCGATTTCCGCGACGGCGATGTGGAGAGCAGCATCTACTTCGAGAACCCCGAGTTCGAAGGCAACGCGATGTACGACTGGGGCAAGACCAGCCTGGTGAACGATCGCAGCCGCGTGTACAAGGGCGCCAGCTGGGCCGACCGCATCTACTGGGCCAGCCCCAGCACCCGCCGCCACCTCGACGAGCGCCAGAGCACGGCCACCATCGGCTTCCGCTGTGCCATGACCCGCGTGGGCAGCCCCCGCGGCCTGGGCGACGACAAGAACAACAAGAAGCTGGACAAGAAGCGCTGATCGCCCACACACCTAATTTGGACCCCCGGCCTCCCGCCGGGGGTCTTCATTTCATGCCTGCCCACATCACCATCGCGCAGCTCCATCAACGGTTGTCGCAATGCTCGGGGACGAGCACGGACACGCGATCCATCCAGGCCGACAGCCTGTTCTTCGCTCTGAAGGGTCCGAACTTCGATGCCAACACCTTCGCCAAGGACGCCCTGGCGCAAGGGGCGCGCTACGCCGTGGTGGACGACCCCACCGTGGTGCAGGACGACCGGTACCTGCTGGTGCCCGATGTGCTCCAGGCCCTGCAGGACCTGGCCCGCCACCACCGCCGCCAGTTCAACATCCCGTTCATCGGCATCACCGGTACCAACGGCAAGACCACCACCAAGGAACTGGTCCACGCCGTGCTCAGCGCCGATCGGCCCACCCTGGCCACCAGCGGCAACCTCAACAACCACATCGGCGTGCCCCTCACCTTGCTGCGGCTCACCAAGGAACACCGGATCGCCATCATCGAGATGGGGGCCAACAAGCCAGGCGATATCGCCGAGCTCTGCGCCATCGCCGAACCCACGCACGGCTTGATCACCAACATCGGCAAGGCCCACCTGGAAGGCTTCGGTGGTTTCGAGGGCGTGGTGCGCACCAAGACCGAGCTGTACACGGCCATCGCCGCGGTGCATGGCAAGCTGTTCGTGCATGCGGACGACGCCCTGCTCATGGCCCGGAGCGAAGGCCAGGACCGCATCACCTACGGACGTTCGGCCACAGCGGACACCGGGGGCGATCGCGTGGGCGAAGGACCTTTCTTGGAAGTGGTCTTCGCCGGGGTGGATGGAGCGGCCCACCATGTGCAAAGCCACCTGGTGGGCGGCTACAACCTGCCCAATGTGTTGGCAGCGGTCGCCATGGGCCAGCACTTCGGTGTGGCCGACGAACGGATCAGCCAGGCCCTATCGGCCTACACACCGAGCAACAACCGATCGCAATACACCGACACCGGCCGCAACCAGCTGGTGCTCGATGCCTACAACGCCAACCCCACCAGCATGGCGGCGGCCTTGGAGAATTTCGCCACCCTGCGGAGCGAACGCCCCAAGCTGGCGATCCTCGGGGGCATGCGGGAGCTGGGCCACGACAGCCGGACCGAACACGAAACCGTGATCGGCTTAGTGCACCGGTTGGGGCTCGACGCCGTGTACATCGGCAACGAGTTCGTGGAGGCCGGCGGGGGCCAACAGTGCTACCCCGACGTACGCTCCGCCAAGGCCGCGCTCCGGGCCGATGCGCCCCAAGACCGGTTGATCCTGGTGAAAGGGTCGCGCGGCATCCGGTTGGAGGAGCTGCTGGAGATCCTATAGCATCCCCGTGCAGGCACGGCCACGCGCCACCGGAACGAAGAAGGTTCCGACCCGGTACTTCCCTGGGGGCAATGCGGAAGGCGCCGCCTGGCCTTATGTAAGCTTCCTCAAAGTTCGGCCACTCATTACTGGAGGTGAAGCAAGCCTCGGAATGCTCCCCTGGCGGTCCCAGCCACCAAAGGCAATTCCGGTCGATCTGAGCCCAAGGGGCGCCCCTCCTACCCCTCTTTCAGCACGCTGCGGCTGATCACGATGCGCTGCACTTCGCTGGTGCCCTTGTGGATCTGCGTGATCTTGACATCGCGCATGAGGCGTTCCACGTGGTATTCCTTCACGTAGCCATAGCCTCCATGGATCTGCACGGCCTCCACGGTGGTCCTCATCGCGGTCTCGCTGGCGAAGAGCTTGGCCATGCTGCTCGCCTTGTCGTAGTCCATGTGGCGGTCCTTCAACCACGCGGCCTTCAGGCAGAGCAGGCGGGCGGCCTGCTATCGAGGAAGGGAAATTGCCGGGGTGAATTATTCGCCGCATATTTGCGGTGAATATCATCCGTATTCACCGCGATCCAGCGCCCATGGCCCGATACATCTACGACCACACGAGCTGGCCGAACCTGACCTGGGACCACCATGCGATCAGTGCCGCTTTTGGGGAAGTGCGCCTGCTGCAAGGCAAGCTGATCGGCCAGATGAACACCTTGGGGTTTTCCGCCAAGGAAGAGGCCACGCTGCAGGCCTTGACGCAGGACGTGGTGAAGTCCTCGGAGATCGAGGGGGAACGGCTACCGTACGACCAGGTGCGCTCCTCCCTGGCGCGGCGCCTGGGCATCAACACGGGCGGTCTGGTGCCCAGCGGTCGCCATGTGGAAGGCGTGGTGGAGTTGTTGCTGGACGCCACCCAAAGGCATGCTGAACCCTTGACCCACGACCGACTGTACGGCTGGCACGCGGCCCTGTTCCCCACCGGGCACAGCGGGCCGTATGCCATTGATGTGGGGCGCTACCGCACCGGCGAGATGCAGGTGGTCTCCGGCCCCATGGGGAGGGAACGGGTGCACTACCGCGCGGTGCCTCCGGATCGGGTGCAGGCCGAAATGGATGGATTCCTGGCCTGGTTCAACGCCCCGGACCACCTCGATCCCGTACTGAAGGCCGCCGTCGCTCACTTCCGTTTCATCATCATCCACCCGTTCGATGACGGTAACGGCCGCATCGCCCGGGCGCTCGCCGACATGCTGCTGGCACGCAGTGAAGGCAGCGGGGAACGCTTCTACAGCATGAGCGCCCAGATCATGGCCGAACGCAAGCAGTACCATGCCGTGCTTCAGCGTGTGCAGCACAGCGCGGGCGACATCACCGAATGGATGCTGTGGTTCCTGCAGTGTCTCCGGGGCGCCATGCTGGCCACCGGGGAAAGCACCCGGCGCATCCTGCTCAAGGCCGAATTCTGGGAACGGCATGAGCACACACCGGTGAACGAGCGCCAGCGCCTGATGTTGAACCGGTTGCTGGACGGTTTCGAGGGCAAGCTGCAGAGCTCCAAATGGGCCAAGATCACCAAGACCTCCTCGGACACCGCCCTGCGCGACATCAAGGACCTGGTTGCCAAAGGCATTTTGCGCCAAGCCAACGAAGGCGGACGCAGCGTGCACTATGTGCTGATCACTCCCGGCGCGCGGTAGCTGGCTGGGATTGAACGTGGTGCGTGTGTCCCGAACCGGGGATCGAAGCCGCTCCTTCTTCCCGCATGACGCTCACGTAGCCGATCACCGCCGCGAACGTGGGAGAGATCGCTTCACGGTGCAGTGCTCCTTGCATAGCCGATAGCACCCAACATAGGGAACAGGGTGTAAGCTTCCCCAAAGTTCGGCCACTCATTCCTGGAGGTGAAGCGATCCTTGGAATGCTCCCCTGGCGGTCCCTGCCGCACCGGTACCGCACCAGCTTGAGCCCAAGGGGCGCCCCTCCTACCCCTCTTTCAGCACGCTGCGGCTGATCACGATGCGCTGCACCTCGCTGGTGCCCTCGTAGATCTGGGTGATCTTGGCATCGCGCATGAGGCGTTCCACGTGGTATTCCTTCACGTAGCCATAGCCACCGTGGATCTGCACGGCCTCCACGGTGGTCCTCATCGCGGTCTCGCTGGCGAAGACCTTGGCCATGGCGCTGGCCCGGTCGTAGTTCTTGTGCTGGTCCTTGAGCCAGGCCGCTTTGAGGCAGAGGAGCCGTGCCGCCTCGATCTCGGTGGCCATGTCGGCCAGTTTGAAGGCGATGGCCTGGTGCTCGCT
>SSGN01000146.1 GCA_008016945.1 Flavobacteriales bacterium | reverse complement strand
GTCGTCGGTGGTCGCCTTGCCCTCCCAGTGTGCCGCCAGCCGCCGCAGGCCCGCATGGTCCGGGCGTTCGGCATCCACGCGCTCGCGCAGGAACGCCAACGTGTGCGCATGCAGGCTGTGCCGCACGCGATGGAGCACCTCCTCTTCGGGGGCCGAGGCCGGAGCGCCCTCGAAGAGCCTGGTGGTGCGAATGAGGTACGGCAGCGTGAGGCCCTGCACCACCAGGGTGAGCAGGATCACCACGAAGGTGATGAAGAGGATGAGGCTGCGGTGCGGGAAGGCGGTGCCATCTTCCAGCGCGAGGGGCACGGACAAAGCTGCGGCCAAGGAGACCACGCCGCGCATGCCCGTCCAGCCCAAGAGCAGGGGCAGCAGCCAGCGGTCCCTCGGTGTGCGCCCGCGCGGGGCCACCTGGGGCCGGAAGAGCAAGGTGGCGGCCATGGCCGCGTATGCGCTGATGATGCGCGCGGCAATGAGCACCCCGGTCATCAACAGGCTATAAGTAATGGCATCGGACAGGGGGATGCCTGCCGCACGCAGACCATCCACGATGTCGGGCAGCTGCAGACCGATGATGAGGAAGACCAGCCCGTTGAGGATGAACATGAAGCTCTCCCATACGCTATGGCCTTTTACGCGGCTGCTGCTGTTGAGGAAGAGCAGTCGGCGGTTCGCCATGAACAGGCCGCCGATCACCACGGCCAACACGCCGGAGCTATGCACCTGTTCTGCCGCCCAGTACATGCAATAGGGTTCGATCACGGTGAGCGCGATGTCCGAAGTGGCATCCGTGGGCAGCCGCCGGTGCAGTTGCACGAAGAGTCAGCCTGACAGGAGCCCGATGCCCGCGCCACAGGCCACCATCCAGGCGAGGTCCACGGCGGCATCCTGCCAAATGAACCGGCCGGTGCCCACGGCGATGAGCGCGAAGCGGAAGATGATCAGCGCGGATGCGTCATTCAGCAAGCTCTCCCCTTCCAGGACGGCCCTGGTGGAGCGGGGTATGCGTACGAAGCGGGTGAGCGCGCCCACGCTCACTGCATCGGGCGGCGCCACGATACCGCCCAGCAGAAAGCCCAACGCCAACGTGAAGCCCGGGATCAGCTGATCGGCGACCAGCGCCACGGCCATGGCCGAAAAGAAGACCACGAGAAAGGCGAAGCTGCAAATGATGCGGTACCATCGCCGCAGCTCCTTGTAGGAGATGGACCATGCGGCCTCGAACAAGAGAGGGGGCAGGAAGATGAAGAAGATCAGCTCGGGATCCACGTGCAGGCGGGGCAGGCTCGGCACGAAGGCCACCACCAGTCCGGCCAATACCAGCAGGATGGGATAGGCCACGCGCAGCTTGTTGGCGAGCATGTGCAACAGCACGATGGCTGCCACCAGGGCGAGGAGGAAGGGAAGGTGGGCGTGCATGGAGCGGCAACCAAAGTAGTGGCTGCCCGCCATTCGCTGGATCACTCCCCGAGCCCCCCACATCAACGCACCGAAGAGGTGCAGGACCCGCTCGGCGACACGTTGCAGGACCGGGCGCCTGGCCCATTGTTCAGGATCGATCAGGTCGGCATCCTGCAGGTCGCGATCGAACTCAGCGGCCAGTTGCGCAGCCCTGGCGGCGTTGTACACGAAGGCGTTCACCTCGAAGTTCAGGTCGAAGCTGCGGTGATCGAGATTGGCCGTGCCCACCATCGCCACGCGGCCGTCGAACACGGCGGTCTTGGCATGCACGAAGCCTTTGCGGTAGGCATGGATCCGCACCCCGACCGCCAACAGCTCACTGTAGTACGACCGCGAAGTGGTGTTCACGATCCATGAATCGGAGATGCCGGGCACCAGCAGGTCCACGGTCACACCGCTGCGCACGGCGATGCACAAGGCATCCAGCAGGCTCTTGTCCGGGATGAAGTAGGGCGTGGTGATGCGGATGTGCGTGCGGGAGAGCATCACGGCCTGCACCAGTGCGTACAGGATGTCCGGATGATCGGAATCGGGACCGCTGCTCACCACCTGCACCACTTCGCCGGGCATCGCGTCCACCGACAGCGGGAAGTGGGCTTCGTTGAAGGCGATGCGCAGCCCTGAACAGAAGTTCCAGTCAGTAAGGAAAATGTGCTGCAGGCTGAGCACGGCAGGTCCGTCGATCCGCAGGTGCTCATCGCGCCAATAGAGCCCCGGCCCGTTCGCATTGATGTACTTGTCGCTCACGTTGATGCCGCCCACGAAGCCCACGCGGCCGTCCACCACGATGATCTTGCGGTGGTTGCGGTAGTTCATGCCATTGGCCAGGAAGAGCAGCAGGATCTTGCGGAAGGGGAAAGCCTCCACGCCCGCAGCCAGCAGCTCCTTCCCCAAGCCCCTGCGGAGGGAAGCACTTCCGTAGTCGTCGTAGATGAACCGGACCTGCACGCCTTCACGCGCCTTGCGCATCAGCACTTCGGCGATCCGCCGTCCGATGCCATCGTCGTTGAAGATGTAGTACTCGAGGTGGATGTGGTGCTGCGCGGCCTCGAGCGCGGCAAGCACCTCGGGGAACTTCGATTCGCCGTTGCACAACAGGTGCGTCCGGTTGCCTTGCGACAGCAGGCACACACCTGCGAGTTGCTGTGCGAGGGGTGCGAAGTGCGCGAGCTCCGCGCCCTGTTGGGCCCGCACCTGCTGCGTGTATCCGATGGCTCTCTGCAACAGCTCCGGGTAGGTGCGTTCATCGATGTCGAGCTTCTTGCGGTAGATCTTGCGCTTGCGGTAGTTGATCCCCACCGACAGGTAGAAGATGGCACCCACCAACGGCAATGCCACCACGAGCAGCACATAGGCCAGCGCTTTGCTCGGCGTCCGGCTATCCACGATGATGAAGAGGCACAAAGCCGCCACCAGCACGGCGTACGCCACCGCAAGCAACGTGCTGAGCTCGATGGGGAACAGCACTTCCAAAGGGGCGAACAAGAGGAGAAGAGAAGAAGGCATGGGACCGGTCGGGCGGCCACCGAAAGTAGGACTACTGCTCTGCCCGAGCCCCTGCGCGAGCGGGGTAGGCATGCGCGATCATTCCCGCATGGCTACCTTGGTATGCTTCTACCATGCGCGATCTGCTTCCACCGGCGATGATCCTCGCAGTACTCTTCATCGGCTGCAGCACCACGGACCAAGAAGAAAAGGAACCGGTCCGCACCGATGCAATCGACTGGGACAGCGTTCACAGCACGGCACCCGCACGGGTGATCGCAGGCCCCACGGACTCGGTGAAGCGGCGCGTAGGGGAATGAGGGGCCGAAGTTCGCGGACATTTTCCATTCTATCACCCACCCTGCGCCTTCACGAACTCCAGCGGCGTTTGCCCGGTGTGCAGCTTGAAGAAACGGCTGAAGGCCTGCGGGTATTCAAAGCCGAGCTTGAACGCCGCATCGCCCACGGACCGGCTGGCGATCATCTCGCTCTTGGCCTTGTTGATGATGAACTCCTGGATGAAGGCCTTCGGTGAGCGGCCGGTCTGCTTCTTCACCAGGTCGCCGAAGTAGTTGGTGGAGAGGAACACCTGGTCGGAACAATACTTCACCGTGGGCAGGCCCTGCTTCAGTTGCTTGCCTTCCCGGTAGTAGGCCACCAGCGCCTCCTCGAAACGCACCAGCACGTCCTTGTTCTCCGCCTCGCGCGTGGCGAACTGCCGCTCGTGGAAGCGCCGGCAATGGTTCAGCACCAGCTCGATCAGGTTCACCACGATCTCGTTGCGGCCGAACCGTGCCGCCTGGGGCAGTTCCTCCTGCAGCAGCTCCAGGCACTTGATGATGGTGGCCCGTTCCTCGGTCGTCATGTGCAGGGCCTCGTTCACATGATAGTCGAAGAAGCTGTAGCGGCTCATGCGGTTCTCCAGCGGCGTTCCGCGCAACACGTCCGGGTGGAAGAGCAGGCCCCAACCGCGGATCTCGAAGTATTCGCCGTTGTCCTCCACGCCACCCACCTGCCCCGGGGCCACGGCGATCAAGGTGCCCTCGCCGTATTCGTATCGGCCCATGCCGTAGGTGAGCGACTCCAAGCGGTCGTCCCGCAGGAACAGGCCGTAGACCTTGAACTTCGTGCGGCTGTGCCGGATCGGTGACACCGTGGCGTACGGGATCACGCTCACCAACGGATGCGTGCCCACATGGCCCACGTAGTGCTCGTAGTCGGATACGCGGTCAACGTTCAGGAACTTGGTCATGCCTTCGCGGATGGTGCAAGGTAAAGTGGAGGAGAGCGGTGAAGGTGGTAAGAGCGGTGAAGGTGGACTGACACACTTTACGGAACAGTCTCTTAGGGGACAGCACACCAGCTCATCCATGCCCATCCGCGGCTTCACCCCCCCCGTGAACGGGTTACATCTTCCCGTGATCCGCGTACCGGTCGCGGCTTTCCATGCGGTCACCTTTGCCTCATCAAAAGGACGAAGACCATGTACAACGAATTCCAAGGCAAGGTGGCGCTGATCACGGGCGCCGGATCGGGCATCGGGTTCGCGGCGGCGAAAGCGTTCGCGGAAGCCGGCGCCAAAGTGGCCCTGGCCGACCATACCGAAGAAAAGGTGCAGCGGGCGGTGAAGGCCCTGACCGACGCCGGTCACCAGGCGATCGCCATCCGCTGCGACGTCACCAGCGAGGCCGACGTGGCCCGCATGGTGGAGCGGACGGTGGCGGCCTTCGGGCGGCTGGACTACGCCTACAACAACGCCGGCACGCACGTCACCGTCGCGGAGACCGCCGATGCCAGCGGCGAAGAGTTCGATCGCGCCATCGCGGTGAACCTGAAGGGCATCTGGAACTGCATGAAGCACGAGCTGCGGCACATGCGGGAGCAGGGGAGCGGCGCCATCGTGAACTGCTCCTCGCAGAGCGGCCTGGTGGGCACGGCGAACCTGGGTGCGTACACCGCGGCCAAGCATGGCGTGGTGGGCCTCACCAAGGCCAGCGCGTTGGAGTATGCGCATCGCGGCATCCGCATCAACTGCATCTGCCCCGGAACCACCGACACGCCCATGGTATCCAACGCCGTGGCCGACCGGCCCGAGCACATGGCGGCTATCATCGGGGGTATCCCCTTGGGCCGCATGGGCAAGGCCGAGGAAGTGTCCAGCGCCGTGCTCTGGTTGTGCAGCGACGGTGCGGGCTTCATGGTGGGCCAGGTGGTGGCGCCCGATGGCGGCTACACCGTCCGTTGAACAAGAACACACCGGTCCTTTCATCACCACCATCCTTTCACCCCGACCATCACCATGGAACGCAGCACCTTCATCAAGTCATCGCTCGGCATGGCCGGCCTGCTGGCCCTGCACAGGATCTCCTCCGCTTCCCCACTTCTCCCATTCAACACCGGAAACATGACCACCACCGACCGCATCCCCCTCATCCAGCTGAACAATGGCACCACCATCCCCCAGCTCGGCTTCGGCACCTGGACCCTCACCGACAAGCCCGAGCAATATGTGCGCGAGGCCATCGAAGTGGGCTACCGCCTGATCGATACCGCGCAGGGCTACGGCAACGAGGCGGGCGTGTACCAGGGAGTGAAGGACAGCGGCATCGCGCGCAAGGATGTGTACCTCACCACCAAGGTATCCCCGCAAGTCATGCGCGATGGCACGGTGCAACGGTCGCTGGACGAAAGCCTGGAGAAGCTGGGCGGCGAATACATCGATCTGTGCCTGATCCACTGGCCCGTGAAGGACCATATCCAGGACACCTGGACCATCCTGGAGGACTACGTGGCCAAGGGCCTCATCCGCTCCATCGGCCTCAGCAACTTCAACATGCACCACATCGACGACCTGTTGAAGTACGCCCGCGTGAAGCCGGTGCTCAACCAGATCGAGGTGCACCCCAGCTTCTCCAACATGCAGAACGTGGGCCGCACACTCTACCGCGACATCGCCGCGCAGTCGTGGTCGCCGCTGGGCAACGGCCAGGACATGGACGACCCCGTGCTGGCCACGCTGGCGAAGAAGTACGGCCGCAGTGTGGCGCAGATCATCCTGAAGTGGCACATGCAGCGCGGCCTCATCGCCGTTACCCGCTCGCGCAACATCGCCCACATGAAGGAGAACCTCGCCATCTTCGACCGGGACCTCTCACCGGTGGACATGTCCGTCATCCACGGCATCAACAGCGACCGGCGCACCAACGCCCAGAACGATCCCGACAACTTCCCTTGGTAACTCCTGCCATGCCACGCCCCCATATCATCCTGCACATGATCTCCTCGGTGAACGGGAAGATCCTCACCGCACCCTGGCGCACGAGCCGCGCCTGGCAGGCCGCCGAGGCCGGCTTCGATCCGGTGTACCGCTCCTTCGCCACCGACGGCTGGGTATGCGGCCGCGTCACCATGGAACAGGACTTCGCCGACGAGGCACCCGAACTGCTGCCACCCACCGCGCCCGTATCGCGCGACCACTTAATCGGCGATCCCCAGGCGAGCACCTTCGCCGTGGCCATCGACCCCGGCGGCAAACTCGGCTGGACCGGCAACGCCATCGAGGGCGACCACCTCATCGAAGTGCTCTCCGAGCAGGTCACCGACGCCTACCTGCACTACCTGCAACGCCGGCGCATCTCCTACCTCATCTGCGGCCGGGACACCGTGGACCTCGCGGCCGCCATGCAACGGCTGGCCGAGCTCTTCCCCATCCGCACACTGCTGCTGCAAGGCGGCGGCTACCTCAACGGCTCCATGTTCAACCTCGGCCTGGTGGATGAGGTCAGCCTCATGCTCCTGCCCGTGGCCGACTCACACCCGGGCCACACCGCGCTGGAGACCGGCACACGGACCACCCTGCCGCGCGTGAGCGACCTGCAGCTGGTCTCCATGCAGCGCATGGACGGCGGCGTGGTATGGCTGCGCTACCGGTAGCGTGGTAGTGTGGGGCGTGCCCCGGCTCATCCCTTCGCTTCGCAGAGCCTTCGCTCGGGAGCAGCCGGGTCGCGTGCTCCGCTTTAGCTGCTTCGTGCCCGCCGGCATCCACGGCGCTGCGGGGTCTGCTCGTTCCGCGCAGCCTCCTCGCTGCACGTGGCTGCACGGCGGCCCCATCAGCAGGCTGCCGCTGCGCCCGCTCACGCGCGGTCCTCATTCCCATCCATCGGGCCGTGCGCGATGGCAGGCACGATCCGCATCCACCCACCCCCGCATACCGCCGCGCAAGAAGCGGTGAAATGGTGCATTCTTCCCGTGATCCGGCGAGGTCGCCGCGCAAGGGCCCCGGGACCTTTGCATCACGGAACCAGCCACCACTGCGGGTTTCCTCACAACACGATCAACATGGGACCGATCACGACAATGGCATCAACACATTTCCGGATGAGGTGTCTTCAACTACCCGTCGCCGTGTTCCTTCTTTTCCTGCTGCCGGCACAAGCCCAGGTGCTGGGCATGAAGGAGGCCGTGGAGCAAGCGGTGCAACACTACGGCACCATCCGTTCGAAACAGGACTACGCCGATGCCGCACAAGCAAGGGTGGACCTGGCCAAGCGCGACTACCTGCCCAACGTGAACATCTCGGGCCAGCAGGTCTATGGCACGGCGAACGGGCAGCTCGGCCCCATGTATGGCCTTGGCGGGCTGGGTGTGGCCTCTTCGGGCCTGCCTACCGCCGAGCAGAGCTGGGATGCGGCCTATGGTGCGCTGTACGTGGCCAACATCAACTGGGAGTTCTTCGCCTTCGGCAGGAACCGGCGGCGCATCGCCGTGGCCGGTGCGGAGGCCGGGCAACTGGACCGGGATCTTGGGCAGGAGGTGTTCGCGCACGAGGTGAAGGTCGCCGATGCCTATTTGAACCTGCTGGCGGGCCAGCGGCTTACCCTTTCCCAGCAACGGAACCTGGAACGTGTGCTCGCGGTGCGCGACAACATCGTGGTGCGGGCCCGCTCGGGCATGCTGCCGGGTGTGGATTCCACCATGGCAGATGCCGAGGTGTCCAATGCCCGCATCGTGCTGAACAAGTACAGGGCCGAGGTGCGGGTGAGGGCCAACCACCTGGCCCAGCTGATGGGCACCACGGGTGCGGCCTTCGGGCTGGACAGCACCTTCCTGTTCCGCGAGCCCGCCGGGATCGACCGGATCGTGACCACCGCGGACAGCGCGGAACACCCGCTGCGGCGGTACTTCCGGAGCCGCATTGACCACAGCGCGCAGCTGGAGCGGCTGTACCGCAAGGACGCCCTGCCCGCGTTCTCGCTGTTCGGCATCTACCAGACGCGGGCCTCCGGCATCGGCCCGCACTATGCCACGGATCCGGGCGACCTCACCATGGACTACGCCCGGGGCGTCACGCCCACGCGTGCCAACTACCTCCTGGGCGTCGGCCTCGTTTGGAACCTGACCTCCCTCCCGCGCACCAGCAAGCGCACGGCCTCGCAGCAACTGATCACCGCAGGCTTGGAGGAGGAGTACAAGGCCATCGACACCGAGCTGAGGACCCGGGATGATGCCGCGAACGCGAAGCTCATCCTGGCCCTGGCCAACTACCGGGAGGCACCGGAGCAGGTACGGGCCTCCAACATGGCCTATGCCCAACAGCTGGCCTTGTACAACAACGGCCTGGCCGACCTCACCGATGTGATCACGGCCCAGTACGCGCTGAACCGGTCGGAGACCGACGCGGACATCGCGGCCGTGGACCTGTGGCGCAGCCTGCTGCTGAAAGCCGCTGCCGTGGGCGACTTCGGCCTGTTCATCGACCAATTCTAACGCACTCGTACGATGAAGCTCATCCGTTTCGCATTGCTCAAGCCGGTCAGCATCATCGTGCTGGTCGCCACCCTCGTGTTCTTCGGCATCCGCGCGGTCAACAGCGTCAAGATCGACATCCTGCCGCAGATGAACCTGCCGGTGATCTACCTGGCGCACCCCTTCGTCGGCTACACGCCGGACCAGATGGAGGCCTACTTCGGCAAGGCCTACGTGGGCGTCTTCATCATGGTGAACGGGGTGAAGTCCATCGAGTCGAAGAACATCCAGGGCCTCACCTTGATGAAGCTGACCTTCTACGAAGGCACGGACATGGCGCAGGCCGCGGCGGAGGTGTCGGCATTCTCCAACCGCATGCAGGTGGCCTTCCCGCCAGGCTCCGCGCCGCCGTTCATCGTGCGGTTCGACGCATCCTCGTTGCCGGTGGGGCAGCTGGTGCTGAGCAGCGACACCCGCTCCAACAACGAGATGCAGGACCTGGCCAACACCGTGGTGCGCTCCAGCTTCACCGCCATCCCGGGCCTGCTGTCCTCACCGCCCTTCGGCGGCAGCCCACGCACCATCGAGGTGAACGTGGACCCCGACAAGCTGCGTGCGCACAGCCTCACCATCGACCAGGTGGTGGAGGCCATCCAGATCAACAACCGGACCGCCCCTCCGGGCGGGGTGCGCTTCGGCGACCTCAACTACCTCACGCCCACCAACAACACCCTGCGGGAAGTGAGGGAGTTCGAGCGGATACCGCTTTTCAAGGGCGAGGTGAACAACCTGACCGTGGGCGATGTGGCCACCGTGAAGGACGGTGCCGACCTGGTGCAGGGCTATGCGCTGGTGAACGGGAAGCGCTCGGTGTACCTGAGCGTGGCCCGTTCGGCGGATGCCTCCACCTGGGAGGTGGTGAAGCAGCTGAAGGCGAACCTGCCCCGCATCCAGAGCATGTTGCCCCCGGACGTGAGGCTCACCTACGAGTTCGACCAGTCGGTGTACGTGCTCAATGCGGTGAAGAGCCTGGTCACCGAAGGCGCCATCGGGGCTTTCCTCACCGGGCTGATGGTGGTGCTGTTCCTGGGCGACCGCCGCGCGGCCCTGATCGTGGTGCTCACCATCCCCATCTCCGTGATCGCCAGCGTGCTTTTCCTGCAGCTCTTCGGGCAGACCATCAACCTGATGACCTTGAGCGGCCTGGCCATGTCCATCGGCATCCTGGTGGACGAGAGCACCGTGACCATCGAGAACATCCACCAGCACCTGGAGCGGGGAAAGCCCAAGGCCCGCGCCATCTGGGATGCATGCAAGGAGATCGCCCTGCCCAAGCTGCTCATCCTGCTCAGCATACTCGCCGTGTTCGTGCCCGCCCTCACCATGGACGGGATCCCCGGCGCGCTGTTCCTCCCCTTGTCGCTGGCCATCGGCTTCGCCATGGTCACCTCCTTCCTCCTGTCCCAAACGTTCGTGCCCGTCGTGGCCAACTGGACCATGCAGGCGCAGCATGGCCGCAAGGAGGCCGGCGCGCCTTCCCGGTTCCAACGGTTCAAGACGCGGTTCCTGGGCTTCCTGGGCAGGGCCATGCCCATGCGCAAGGCGGTCTCCATCGGCTACCTGGCCGGTGCCACGCTCCTGGCCGTGCTGGCCATCACCACCATCGGCCGCGATGTGTTCCCGAAGGTGAACTCCGGCCAGTTCCAGTTGCGCATGCGCGCCCCGGACGGCACGCGCATGGAGCGCACGGAGAAGATGGCCTTGCAGGTGCTGGACGAGGTGGAGGGGCTGGCCGGGAAGGAGCACGTCAGCATCACCTCCGCGTATGTGGGCATGCACCCCGCGCAGTACTCCGTCTCGCCCATCTACCTGTTCATGGCCGGCCCGCATGAGGCGGTGTTCCAAGTGGCGCTGAAGGACCTGGAGGTGGACATGGACGCCTTCAAGGATGAACTGCGGGCAAGGATCGGCGCGCAACTGCCCGAGGTGCGGCTGTCGTTCGAGCCGATCGAGCTCACGGACCGCATCCTCAGCCAAGGTGCCACCACGCCGATCGAGGTGCGGGTGAGCGGCAAGGACAAGCGGCAGAACGCGGCGTACGCACAACGGCTGGCGGACAGCCTGGCCACCATCCCGTACATGCGCGATGTGCAGATCGCCCAGTCGTTCAACTATCCGGCGCTGGACATCGACATCGACCGCACACGGGCGGCCCAGCTCGGCGTGGACATGAACGATGTGAGCCGCTCGCTGGTGGCCTCCACCTCCTCGTCGCGGTACACGGAGAAGAACATGTGGGTGGATGAGCGTTCCGGGCAGGCCTACAACGTGCAGGTGCAGGTGCCCACGGGCCGCATGAGGGACCTTGCTGAACTGGAACAGGTGCCCTTGCGGGAGAACGCCACGCGGCCCATGCTGAGCGATGTGGCACGGGTTACGCGCACCACCACCAACGGGGAGAACGACAACATGGGCACCATGCCCTACCTGTCGGTCACCGCCAACATCGACCACAAGGACCTGGGGCATGCCTCGCGCGATGTGCAAGAGGCGATCGGGCGCCTGGGTGAGCTGCCGCGCGGCCTGTTCATCGACCAGGTGGGCCTGGGCACCGTGCTGGATGAAACACTGACCAGCCTGGAGGGCGGGCTGTTCGTGGCCATCGTGGTGATCTTCCTGATGCTTGCGGCCAACTTCCAGTCCTTCCGGGTGCCGCTCGTCGTCCTTGCCGCCGTGCCGGCCGTGGTGCTGGGCGCGCTGTTGCTGTTGCTGCTCACCGGATCCACGCTGAACCTGCAGTCGTACATGGGCATCATCATGTCGGTGGGTGTCTCCATCGCGAACGCGGTGCTGCTGGTCACCAATGCGGAGCAGATCCGCCTGGAGAAGGGCCTTGCGCCACAAGCGGCGATGGAGGCCGCCGGGCTGCGGGTGCGCCCGATCATCATGACCACGGTGGCCATGGTGGTGGGGATGCTGCCCATGGCGATCGGCCACGGCGAAGGAGGCGAGCAGGTGGCCCCGCTGGGGCGTGCCGTCATCGGCGGGCTGCTCTTTTCCACTTGCGCGGTGCTGCTGGTGCTTCCCCTGCTGTACACCTGGGTGCAGGGCAAGGCCACGCTCCGTTCCGTTTCGCTGCACCCGGATGATGAGCGCAGCATGCATTACGACCCGATCCACTAACCGAACGACGATGAAACAGCTTTGGGCATTGATGATCATGGGCGCCGCAGCCCTGCTCCCTTCCTGCACGGACAGCAAGGCGCGCGAAGTGGAGGGCCGGACCGAAAGCGGGCCGGCGACCACGGCGACATTCACCTTGCAGCAGGATACCCTTTCCACCACGGTGCTGCTGCCTGCGGAACTGAGCGGATACCGCCGGGTGGACCTGCACGCCAAGGTGGCCGGTTACGTGCGATCGCTGCACGTGGACATCGGCTCCCGCGTGCAGCAGGGGCAATTGCTCGCCACCCTGGAGGCCCCCGAGATACACGCGCGAATGGCCGCCGCGCTCTCCAGGATGAAGTCCCAGGAGGCGGTCCATACCGCGTCGCAAAGCACCTACGACCGCCTGCTGGAGACCAGCAAGGTGGAAGGCACCATTTCGCCGAACGACCTGGACCAGGCCCTGGCCCGGAAGAACGCCGACCAGGCCCGCTTGGAAGCCAGCCAGGCGGACTACCATGAGGTCGCGAACATGAGCGGGTACCTGGAGATCCGCGCACCCTTCAGCGGCACCATCACCGGGCGCAACGTGAACGAGGGGGCTTACGTGGGCGGCAGCAACAACACACCAATGCTGACGCTGCAAGAGACCGGGCGCCTCAGGTTGACCGTGGCCGTGCCCGAGGCCTACACCGCCTACCTCGGGATCGGCGATGAGCTCAGCTTCACGGTGAACGCCCGCGAAGGAGAGACGTTCAGCGGCAAGGTGGGCCGGATGTCCGGCGCGCTGGACAGCCGGCTGCGCGCCGAGCAGGTGGAGGCGGACGTGGACAACCGGGGAGGGGAACTGATGCCCGGCATGATCGGCCAGGTGAGGCTGTCGGTCGCCAGTGGGCCAACGGCCTTCGTAGTGCCCCGATCGGCGGTGATGACCACTTCCGAGGGCGACTTCGTGATCAAGGTGGCGGGAGGCAAGGCCTTTTGGACCGCCGTGCGCACGGGACTGGGGTCGGCGGACCGCATCCAGGTCTTCAGCGCGGAACTGCACGCCAACGATGCCTTGGTACTGCATGCCGGTGAAGGCATTCGCGAGGGCGGCGCGCTGACCGCGGGACCACGATGAACCCGGCATGAGAAAACACACAACGGACATGAACTTGACGAAGGAATTTGAACAGCCGGCGGGCATTGCGCTGGACCGGCCATTGAACCACCCCGGGGTGGGGACCACCGCACCGGGAACCACCGCCTGGGGCGCCATTGCGGCGTTGACCTTCAGCATCGTGGTGCTGCTGGTGGCCGAGTTGCTGCCGGCGAGCATCCTCACACCCATGGCCGAGGGCCTGGGCATCTCGCAGGGACTTGCGGGTCAAACCTTGACCGTGACGGCCATCGCCGCCATCTTCTCCAGCCTGTTGCTCACGCGCGTGGCACGTGGCATCGACCGCCGCCAGGTGATCCTGGGTTTCATGGTGCTGATGGTCGCCTCGAACCTGCTGGTCGCACTCGCACCGAACTTCACCCTGCTGCTCTTCGGGAGGCTCCTGCTCGGACTCGCCCTCGGCGGCCTCTGGGCCATCGCCACCTCCGTTACCATGCGCCTGGCACCGGAACCCATGGTGCCGCGTGCCTTGTCCGTGGTGTTCGGCGGCATCTCCGTCGCCATGGTGATCGCGGCGCCGCTGGGCAGCTACTTCGGTGCGATGGTCGGCTGGCGCGGCGTGTTCGGTGCCACGGCGGTGCTCAGCCTGCTGGGCGGCATCTGGCTCTACGCGGCCATGCCCGCGCTGCCCGCGGAACGGGAGGGGCGTGGCCGGGGCATCCTGGCGGTGGCCCAACGTCCGGGCATGAAGGTCGCCTTGCTCGCCATGATGTTCGTCTTCGCCGGCCAGTTCACCTTCTTCAGTTACATGCGCCCGTTCTTCGAGCAGGTCACCGGCCTGGGGGTCGCAGCCATTTCCGGGGTCTTCCTGCTCTTCGGGGTCGCCAACTTCATCGGCACCGTGGTGTGTCCGCCCCTGCTCAGGGTGCGGCTGAAGGCCACGTTGGCGGCGGGGCCCGCGTTGATCGGGCTGTTCGCGCTCATCCTCGCATCGGCGGGGTACGCCCCCTGGATCGCCGCGGTCATGATCGCCCTGTGGGGCGTGGTCTTCGGCTCGGTTCCCGTGGGCTGGTCCACCTGGATCGCGCGCAACCTGCCGGATGATGTGGAGAACGCGGGTGGCCTGCAAGTGGCCGTCATCCAATTGGCCAACGCGGCCGGTGCGGCCTGGGGCGGCTACCTGTTGGAAGCGGGCGGGGCCACCATGCCGCTCTTCGCCGCCGCGGCGCTGATGCTGGCGGCCGCGTTCGTTTCCGCGGTCCGGCTGCGAACCCGCTGATGGGAATGCCCCCACCATCCGTGATCGTGTTACAAAACCAGGTGATCCACGCACCATGTTGCCTGGCGACCACGGCCAGCTTTGTGATGTGAGGTCGGTGATAATGAGAGCACATCGGGGCGAAGGAATGGAAGTAGAAGGTGTATGGGCCCGATATCCTCGGCCGCCCCGACGGACTGTACAAGAAGCCGGGCCATACCATGTGAACCCCGAACGAACAACACCATGAAAGCAACCATCCTGTATGGACCCGGGGATGTGCGCGTCGAGGAACGCGACCTTCCCCGCATCGAGCAACCGACGGATGCGGTGATCCGCATTTCGGCCACCTGCGTATGCGGATCGGACCTATGGCCGTACCGCGGCCTGCAAGCGATCAACGGCCCCACGCCCATGGGCCACGAATACTGCGGTATCGTGGAGGAAGTGGGTAGCGCCGTACGTACGGTGAAGCCCGGCCAGTTCGTCATCGGCTCGTTCTTCGCCTCGGACAACACATGTCCGCATTGCCACGTGGGCTACCAGACCTCCTGCCAGCAGCGCGAGTTCATCTCCACCGCGCAGGCGCCGGTGCTGCGTGTGCCCATGGCCGACGGCACGTTGGTGGCCACGCCCGATGTGCCGCCGGACGCCATGGTACCGAGCCTGCTCACCGTGTCCGATGTCATGGGCACGGGCTGGTTCGCGGCCGTGGCGGCCAATGTGAAGCCCGGCATGACCGTGGCCGTGGTCGGCGACGGGGCGGTGGGACTGCTCGGCGTGCTTTCCGCACAGCGGATGGGCGCGGAGCGCATCATCGCCATGAGCCGCCACGAGAAGCGGCAGCAACTGGCGCGCGCCTTCGGCGCCACCGACATCGTGAGCGAACGGGGCGATGAAGGCGTGGCGCGCATCATGGACATCACCAAGGGGATCGGCGCGGACGCGGTGTTGGAATGCGTGGGCACGCAACAGTCCATGATGCAGGCCATCCGGTCCACTCGCCCCGGCGGCTCGGTGGGTTACGTCGGCGTTCCCCACGGGGTGGAGCTCAACGGCGAGGAGTTGTTCTACAGCCATGTACGCCTGCATGGAGGTCCTGCTCCCGTGCGCCGTTTCCTGCCCGAGTTGATCGACCTGGTGTGGAACGGGAAGATCGACCCCGGAAAAGTGTTCGACCTCGAGCTGCCGCTGGACCAGGTGGCCGAGGGCTACCGCGCCATGGATGAACGCCGTGCGATCAAGGCGCTGCTTCGGCCATGACGGCCTCGCGTACCTTCCGTGAACGTGTTACGGTTCCCCGTGATCCGCGTACGATGCACCCCGTCCGGCACCATCAATTTTGCAACATCCGGGCGGCACCGACAGCATGCCTGACCACCGCCCCGGCAACCGACCTACAAGCACCATGAACACATCACCCCTCATCGAACTGAACAACGGCGTCCGCATGCCCGCGCTGGGGCTGGGCGTCTTCCTTTCCACGCCGGAACAGACCGCCAATGCGGTGGCCACGGCCATCGCCAACGGCTACCGGCTCATCGACACGGCGGCCGCTTACAACAACGAACGCCAGGTGGGCGAAGGCATCCGGCGCTCCGGCGTGAAGCGCGACGAACTCTTCATCACCACCAAGCTCTGGGTGGCCGACTACGGGCCGGAGACCGCGATGCGCGCCTTCGAGGCGAGCCTGCGACGGCTCGGCCTGGACCACATCGACCTGTACCTGTTGCATTGGCCGGTGCCCACGGATTTCGAGGGCACCGTGGCCTCGTACAAGGTGGCGGAGAAGCTGCTGCGCGACGGCCGTGTGCGCGCCATCGGCGTGTGCAATTTCCAGCCCAAGCACCTGGACGACCTGCTGGCCCGCACGGAGGTGGTGCCCGCGCTGAACCAGGTGGAGCTGCACCCGTACTTCACCGGGCCGGAGGTGCGTGCGGCGAACGAACGCCACGGCATCATCACGCAGTCGTGGTCGCCGATCGGTGGCGCGTACTACCGCCGCCACGCGACCGACGCACCCACGGGACCGCTGCAGGCCCCCGTGATCACCGCGCTGGCCGCCAAGTACCGCAAGACGCCGGCACAGATCATCCTGCGCTGGCACCTGGACCACGGCTTCTCCGCCATCCCCAAATCGGTGAACCCCGGCCGCATCGCCGAGAACTTCAATGTCTTCGACTTCACCCTTACGCCCGCGGAGATCGCCGCGATCGATGCCCTGGACACCGGCGTGCGTGCCGGTGGCGACCCGGAGAAATTCACCCGGAACTCATACCCCATCACCATCGATGCGTGAGGGGTAAGGGCCAGTGGGTTGATCAGGTCCGTTGGGGCGTTCCGGCGCTCTCTTCCGTACTGCCTCTGCGTGGCCTTGGACGGCTTTTGCGCGTCAGACTTGATTACCTTCGTTCCATGGCCAAGCGCACCGACCTCCTCGACAAAAAGAAAGTGTTGAAGTCGATCAAGAGCCTTCCGGACAAGTTCAGCGTGGATGATGTGGTGGACCGCATGATCATCCTCGAAAAGCTGGAACGTGCGATCGCCGACAGCGAGGCCGGGCGCACCTATACCCTGGCCGAGGCGAAGAAGCGCCATGCGAAATGGCTGAAGTGATCTTCACCGCGGAGGCGGTGCGGGACATCGAGGAAATACACGCCTACATTGCCCAGGATTCCGTCCGTTATGCGGACCGCCAAGTGCGGTTGTTCTATGAAGAAGCCGAGCGGCTGGCCTTATTTCCAAGGGGAGGCCGCATGGTCCCCGAGGTCCAGCACTTCACGGTAAGGGAACTCATCATCGGCAACTACCGCATGATGTACCGCTTGTTGGAGCCGGACGTTGTGGAGGTGATGATCATCCATCACGCCAAGCGCAGGTTCCCATTCGGACGGATCCAGCCCGGTGGTTCAACCCGGACGCGCCGCAAGTGATCCGTTGAGGGAGGGAGCTAATGGCCCTGATCAGAAGCGGTAAGCTGGAGCGGAAAGTTGTGAATTGCACGTAGGAAATGCAGG
This sequence comes from Flavobacteriales bacterium, assembly GCA_008016945.1. The sequence goes on along the minus strand of SSGN01000146.1, from coordinate 3,722 downwards.
AGCGATGGGCATGGGTGCGCTCTTGATCCCTACTCGCTGGGGAACAAGTGCGGCTGCCGCTGCGCCGGATCACGCGGAGTCCTCTTACCGACCCTTCGGGTCGTGCCGGATGTTACGGGCGTCAAGTGCATTTGCTCGAACAGGGGAAGTGATCAACTATTGTCAGTGAAGCCGCTTCATTGACAATAGTTGATCCATGCCGCGCGTGAGCGGGCGCAGCGGCAGCTCCCGGCCGGGAAGGCCTGTGCGGATGTCGCAACGAGGAGGCGACCGGAGGAAGCCCCCGCAGTGCGAGCAGCCGCAGGCCGCATGGCCGGGACTAAAGCGGAGCACCTGCCTACCGTCAGGCAGGCGCGACCCGGCTGCTCCCGAGCGAAGGCTCTGCGAAGCGACGGGACGAGCCGGGGCACGCCCTGACCCTCATCATTCCCTACATCGGTATCCGGTTCGCCGCCCTGGCCCCACCAGTGAACGCGTTACGGATCCCCGTGATCCGCATACCATGGCCCCTTGGGGGTGCGGGCACCGTTGCTACCGGAAAGAACGAACCGATGCAGGGCCGGGTCGATCCAATGACGGAACGAACGATGGATGGACTCGGCGGCACCCCGATCAACCACGAACACAACACGCACCTGCAAGCCTACCCCGACCCCACGCGCAGGAACTTCCTGAAGGCCTCGGCCTCCATGCTGGCACTGCCGCTGCTGAACCCGATCGCGGGCATGTCGCTCGCGCCCAGTACCCCGAACACCGATACGACGATGATGCCCGATACCACACCCGCCACGCTGCCCACCCGCAAGCTCGGACCCCTGGAGGTATCGGCCATGGGCTTCGGTTGCATGGGCATGCAACACGTGTATGCGCCGCGTTTCAGCCAGGAGGAGGCGGTGAAGGTGATCCGCGCGGCATACGACCGGGGCGTCACCTTCTTCGATACGGCGATCAACTACGGGCCCTTCATCAATGAGCAGTCCGTGGGCGAGGCGCTGGCACCCGTGCGGGACAAGGTGATCATCGCCACCAAGTTCGGCTACGACTACGATGCCAACGGCAGGAACATCGGCCTGAACAGCCGGCCCGATCACATCATCCGCATGACCGAGCAGTCGCTGAAACGCTTGCGCACGGACCACATCGACCTGTACTACCAGCACCGCGTGGACCCGCAGGTCCCCATTGAGGAGGTGGCCGGCACGGTGCAGGACCTGATCCAGCAGGGCAAGGTGCGCTACTTCGGCCTTTCGGGCGCCGGGGCGGCCACCATCCGCAGGGCGCATGCGGTGCTGCCCGTCACCGCGGTACAGAACGAATACTCCTTCTGGACGCGCGATCCCGAGCACGAGGTATTGCCGGTATGCGAGGAGCTCGGCATCGGCTTCGTGCCGTGGGGGCCGCTGGGCTCCGGTACCTGTCCGGAACGATCACGCCCAACACCGTGTTCGACCAATCGCTGGACTTCCGCGCCAAGCTGCCGCGCTTCACCAAGGAAGCGCAGCAGCACAACTGGAAGCTGATCGGCCTGCTGCAACAGATCGGCCAACGCGTGTATACCACGCCCGCCCAAGTGGCCCTGGCCTGGCTGATGGCCCGGCATCCCTTCATCGTGCCCATCCCCGGCACGTCCAGCATCAAGCACCTGGAGGAGAACCTGAACGCCCTGAAGGTGACGCTCACCCCGGCCGACATGGCCGAGCTGGAAAGCGGTTTCGCCCGCATCGGGGTGGAAGGACCACGCTCCCTGCCGGTGGTCCTGGACAACGTGGATATCGGGGCCACCCTGGGATCGAGCTCCGCAGGCACGCACGGCAAGTCACCGCTGCCGGTCAAGAAATGACCCACGAACAAGTACAACATGGACCGGACCACCACCTTCCTCCCGCTCATCGCCGCGCTCGGGCTGCTGCTCGGCACCACGGCATGCACCAATGACCAACACACAGCCACCATGAACACGGAGACAACCACATCCCTCTTCCCACTGGGCAACAAGGCCGCGGACAGCTTGTTCACCGGCGATGCCTTTGTGCAACCCCTGGTGCGCCGCGACCGGAACAACGACTACGTGGCGGGCGCGGTGACCTTCGAGCCGGGTGCGCGCACCAACTGGCACACGCATCCCAAAGGCCAGGTATTGATCGTCACCGAGGGTGAGGGCTGGTACCAGGAACGCGGCAAGCCCGCGCAGCGCATCCGGCGGGGCGAAGTGGTGGTGGTGCCGGAGAACACGGAACACTGGCACGGCGCATCGGCCGATTCCCGGCTGGTACACATCGCGATCACCAACTACTTCGGCGACGTGAACGCCACCTGGCTGAAGCCCGTGACGGACGCGGAATACGCCGGAGCGGAACAATGACACCACGATGGACCGAACGATCACCTTCCTGCTGGCCGCCGCGCTGCTCGCCAATCCGGCGGGCGCGCAGGTCAACGAAAAGCAACACCAACAAATGACCCGCGAAGCATTGACGAAGCAGACCTACCACGCCCTGTTCGGCGGGGAGGCCTTGACCGGGCAAGGCAACGACCCGGAGCTGATGAACATCCTGCAGCAATTCATTTTCGGGGATGTGTTCCACTCGGGCGTGCTGAACGACCGGCAGCGCGAGCTGATCATCATCGTCACGCTCACCGCGCAACAGGCGTTGCCCCAGCTGAAGGCGCACACCAACGCGGCGCTGAACGTGGGCGTCACACCCATCGAGGTGCGCGAGGCGGTGTACCAGTGCGGGCCCTACATCGGCTACCCGCGCACGCTGAACGCCGTGGGCGTGATCAACGAGGTGTTCAAGGAACGCGGCATCGCGCTGCCGTTGGCGGCGCAGGGCACCGTGTCGGAAAGCGACCGCATGGCGAAGGGCAAGGCCATCCAGGACAGTCTCTACGGCAGCGAGATCGCCGACGCGATGAAGACGCTGCCCGCCGGTTTCGATCACGCCGTGCCGGACCTGCTCACCGGGGGCAACTTCGGCGACTTCTACACCCGCGGCGGCTTGGACGTGAAAACGCGTGAGCTGCTGATGTACTGCGTGCTGGCCACGCTGGGCGCGGAGTTCCAGCTGAAGGCGCACGTGCGCGGAAGCCTGAAGGCAGGCAACACCAAGGAGGAAATGATCGCCGCCATGGTGCAATGCATCGGCTACATCGGCTTCCCCGCCGCGATCAATGCGATCACCATCATCCGCAACAATTGAGCAGGAGCGGCATGCGTGATCGGTCCATCAGTCAACAAGCGAACACGATGAAGAACAACAAGCCTTGGCCCACCGATGTGCTGCACGCGATCGTGCGGGCGGACGACCTGCACGTGGCGCCCTTCCGCGAGGACGGCCGTACCTACGGCACACCCACCTGGATCTGGTGCGTGGAGGTGGACGGCGAGCTGTACGTGCGGGCCTACAACGGTCCGCATTCCACCTGGTACCGCTTCGCCGTGGACCAGAAGGCCGGCAAGATCGAGGCCGCTGGGAACACCTTCCAAGTCGCCTTCGAGCCGACGACCGGTCCGGTGAACGACGCGATCGATGCGGCCTACCGCGCGAAGTACAAAGGCAGCCCCTACCTGGATCCAATGATCGGCGCCCGCGCGCGGTCGGCCACGATGCGCGTGGTGCCGAAGGAGTGAAGGAATACTGAGCCGGTGATGAAGATCCGGCCGAGCTCAGCGATCTGGACCACTGGGGTGATAGCGTGAAAGGGTGCGAGGCATTTCACCT
>SSGN01000173.1 GCA_008016945.1 Flavobacteriales bacterium | reverse complement strand
GGGTAACTGTACTTGTTGACGAGATGGGGATCAGTGCGGAAGCCGTCGATCTTCGCACCTTGGTTCCGCTGGATGTGGACACGATCCTCGCCAGCGTGAAGAATACCGGTAATATTCAGTTCCTACTCGAAGACACGCACACCTCAGTCTTCGGTGACGAACTGGCCGCACTGATCGCGGAGCATGCCTTCGAGCACCTCGACGCACCGATCATGCGCGTGGACAGCTGGGACACCCCGGTGCCCTTCGCCATCCCGTTGGAGCAAGGCTTCCTGCCGAAAGGGAGGTTGAAGGCGGCGGTGGAGAAGCTGGTGGGGTATTGATCCGCCAACCATCTACTTGCGCAGGGGCCGGTGTTCCTTCCACCCGACTGGCACCATCGGTCGCAGGGAACGCTTTCCCCGTGGTTGCCGTCAGAGGGGGCATGTTCCAGCACATGTATCCGTGCGCCGAACATCCCACCGGGTTACTTGGTCGTGGACCTGCACGGTGTTCCTGCGCGGCGTTACCGGCGTACACGCTATGGCGCAGAGCGTAACGGGTTGTTCGGCGTGGTTCCTAGTCCATACGGTCGGACGTGGGTCACATTCCACCGTCCGCCTTCACCAAGCGCACCGAATGGCTGCGGTCGGCTCCGGCGGTGTAGCGCAGCAGGTATACCCCCGCAGGTTGATCCGAAAGGTCGATCCCGATCCCGCCACCGGATCCGGCGTAGTGCCGTATCCGACGCCCACGACCATCGAACACCTCCAGTTCCACCGCCTCTTCCGGATCGGACATCAGCGTATACCGGCCATCGCTGGACGGGTTCGGGTAGGGATGTGGCTCGTCCGGTGAAGCACCGCGCTGCACCACCACCACATCCGACCAGGTTGAACCGCCATCATGATCCACCTGTTGCAGGCGGTAGTAGGAAAGGCCCGGTAGGGGGGCGAGGTCCTCATCGTAGTAGCGCCGTACCTGGTACGAGTCCCCGGCGCCAGGGCGCTGGACGATCGGTGCCAGCGCGAACGGGGTCGACCCCCGGTACACGACGAAACGCGCGTTGTCCTTCTCCATCGCGGTCGCCCATTCCAGGTTCACCCGATCGCCCTCCGGAACCGCATCGAAACCAAGCAACGTGATCGGCAGGAGCAGGGAGCACCCCGTGCCGGTGATGTCGAAGTCGACCTGCACATCATCGATGGCCATGTGGTGGTCGTTGTTGGTGTCGTCGATGTCGGTCCACCGCAGGAGGATGTAGCTGTTCACGGCCAAGGGCGTGGCCAGTGCGAAACACGCCGTGATCGCGGTCGAATGGGTGCAGGGGTAGCTCTGCAGTTGACTGGAGCCACCCGAGGGACTGCTCATCAGCGGACTGAAGTTCAACGCGCTCACCGAACCGGTGGCACTGGCCGTGATGCTGGGAACGCTGTTCGAGGTCACGAGATCGAAGGAGATGGTGTTCGGCGCACCTCCGTTCTGCGCCAGGGAAAGCTGGTAGCCCGTGTAGCTTACCCTGATGCTCCGTATCGGAAACCCCGTTTGGTTACGGAACACCACGCCGTACCGGATGTTCGATGCACTGATGCTGGCCCGCGAACCGATCTTTTGGTCGTTGTTGCCATTGCACTCGTAGGTGTAGAACCCTCCGGTGTTCGACGGCAAGGCGCTGGTGATGTTCTCGTGGCCTGCGAAGGTGCCGGAGGAGCGGTACCAGCCCGGAAAGGTGACGTTATTGGTCCAGGAGGTGATGTCCGTGGTGCCGAAACCCTGGAAATAGGACCCTGTGGTGATGTTGACCTGGCCGTGCGTCGGTGGAACGAGGCCGCACATGCACAGGATCCACCACCAGCACGAACAGGACACAGGGAGCGTAACCGCCACCGATGCACGGCACTTCTGGTACGTCGTTGTTCCCATGGTCTGATGGTTATGGCCCTGTTCAGTGGCGCAAGATCATACATCCCGGAGGCATGATTCTCCGGAAGAAAGATAACTTCATGATCCCTTAATGATCCTTGCCATGAAGACGCGTGCTGCCCGCCAAGTCCTGCTCGCTGGCTCGATCCTCCACCTGTCGTTCGCGCTCCAGGCCCAGGTTGTGATCAACGAGGTGGACATGGATCAGGTCGGTACGGACAATGCCGAATTCCTGGAGATCAAGAACGTGGGAACATCACCCTTCCCACTCCAGTACCTACAAGTGGTCCTGATCAATGGCAATGCGGGCGGAGCGGTGGAGTATCTGACCATTCAAAACCCGGCATGGCCCCCTTTGGCTCCCAACGACTATTTCGTGATCTGTGCCAACGAAGGCCTCACCCTGAATTGTGATCATGTGGCGATACCTGCCACCAACCTGATCCAGAACGGATCGCCCGACGCCATAGCACTGAGGTCCAACGTGGATGGGACCGTCTGGGACATGCTGAGCTACGGAGGGGCGGTGCCCGGCTATACCGAAGGCAGTGGAACCACCGCAGAGGATTCGAACGTGGACGATGGTGTGAGCCTGAGCAGATGGCCTGATGGCATGGATACGGACAACAACGATGCCGACTTCGTGATCGGGTGTGCCACCCCTGGCTTGCCCAACCGGTTGGATCCAGTGAATTGTGTGGTCACCACGTCCATTGACGGGATCGATGAGCAGCCGTCACTGATCTTGTTGCCCATGGCCGACGCGGGCAGGATCGGCCTGTTGATCCGTAGCGGAGGTCCGGAGCCCATCGAGGTCGCGGTGTTCACAACCACCGGCTCGCTTGTCGCCTCCCGGCACTTCGGCCCAACCGCCATGGCGAACTGGTCCATATCCGTGGCCGAGGGGCAGCTCTACGTCATTCAGGCGCGCCGGGGCCACCAACACATGGTGCGTCGGGTCTTGGTCCCCTGAGCTGGTCCGGGCCTGATCCAACAGCGGAGGTGTTGATAGTTTGGACCCGCTGCCACTGGCGGGTGGGCACGGCGTGGAACCCTTGCTGGACAACGGATTCCGAGCGAAGTGCGCCACTGCGGAACATCCCGTTGTTGGTAACCCCACCCCCGAGCCGCCACAGGATCCCGGTTCCCATCTGACCTTGGCACCATGTCCGCATTGGTGTTCGAAGCCCGATGGAACCGCATTCAGCGGTCGCGGGAACAAGGGTATGAGGAGCTGGGTGATTTCCTGGGGCGTTTCGCCTCGCTCGGGCCATTGGTCCGTTGCGGGTTGGTGCGTAAACGCGAGGAGTGGAGCGAGTTCCAGCGGTACCATGGATATGTTCCTACGGAGGCCGGCGAGAAGTTCCTGCTCTACATTCCGGACAAGGAACTGGTATTGGTACGGCCCGGGAAGAGCGCACCACTTTTCCTGGAATTGAAGAACGACCCGGCCCCGAACGCTCATTTCAAAGAGACCTACGCGGAGCCCACCAAGGCACAGTTCGCGGCCATGGAGGAGATGCGGGTGAACGCCGGACGCGATAGCTGGCGCGCCAAACGTGCCGACCTGCTCCGTCAACATCTGTTGCGTGGGTACATGGATATCCGCGCATTCACCAAACGTACCGGAGCGGGGGAGGGAGGGCTCCTGCGTGAAGGCCTTGCGAAACCACGGGTCGACCGGGTCAGCGATCAGCATCTGAACATCGAACTGACCGCGGAGGGAACCACCTTCTTGACCCCGCTCGATGATCACGACCTGCTGCTGGTGAACCCTGGCATGGAACTCCCCCTTTTCAACAGGCTGGATCCCGATAAGGCTGAGTACTGGTGTGGACTACCCTGAACCTAGCCCCGGCTCACTTCGGAGGCTCGGGGTGGGCATAGGATACCAGCAGATGGCAACGTACGCAGCGGTATGAGGTGATCGGGTACTTCAGCTTGCCCCGCATCTTCAAGCCGGACCAGAAGGATTTTTCCGGTACACCGGCCACCCACGCGCCTTGGGCGAAGTAACCGTGGGAGTGATCGAGGAGATATCCTGGACTCATGGCCTCTCGGCAATTGGGGCATTCGGGAGCCTTCATGTGTCAGGTGTTGATGATCCCCCGGTCCCGTGTGCATCCTTTGGTCAGGTTCTTGGGGCGCACGTGTAGCCGGGTGGTGTGGATGTATGGTCTTCAGCCGCCGGCTTTCTTGGCCTTGTAGCCCTTTTCCGTAAGGTAGGCTAGCACCTTGTCCCGGTGATCGCCTTGCAGCAGGATCACCCCATCCTTGGTGTTACCGCCCACCCCGCATTTGCTCTTCAACGCTCGCCCGAGTTCCTCCAGATCGCCCGCCTTCCCCACGAACCCAACAACACGTGTCACCACCTTGTTGCCACCAAGGCGGTCCAGATGTATGCGCAGGTCCTGCTGCTGCGGCGGTAGGGTGGTGGGGTTGTGGGCCGTGGGCGTATTGCGGTTGGTGCTGTACACCAGACCGCCCATGCCGCTGGGTGGGCGCTTCTTCATCGGTGCCAATTTCGCAACAACATCGCATCTTTCCGGCATGTTCGACGAGATCGAGGTTCGGAAGGTCGAGGGCGCACGTGCGTTGAGCCGTTTCATCGAACTGCCCCTTTCCCTCCCAGATCAACGCCCCAACGGGGTGCCCCCTCTGATCATGGACGAGCGCGAACTGCACGACCCCGCGAAGAACCCCCAACTGGCCGCCTGTACGGTGGAGCGTTGGATCGCCTGGCGAGGTGGGAGGCCGGTAGGCCGTATCATGGGGGTCTTGCACCACGGCTACAATGCCCGACGGGCAGAACGGACCGCACGGTTCTTCCAATTGGCCAGCGTGCGCGACTTCCGCGTGGTGCATGCGTTGATCGGCGTGGTGGAGGATTGGGCCCGAGATCAAGGCATGGATCGCATGATCGGTCCTTTCGGGTTCAGCGATAAGGACCCCCAAGGCTTGCAGGTGGAGGGTTTCGAGCACCTACCGGTGATCGCCACACCATCCGACCCCAGCTGGCTCCCGGCCATGGTGGAAGCCTGCGGATACACCCCGTTCGAGGGTATGGTGAGCTACCGTATGGATATCCCCGATCAGCTCCCGGAGAGCTATTCCGCCATTGCCGATCGGTGCCTCCAGGGCCTGGGCTTGCATCGGGTGCCGATCCACAACAAAGGAGCACTGAAACCGTGGGTGGTGCCGGTGCTGCGCTTGGTGAACGCGTCCTATGGCGATCTGCTCGGCTTCATGCCGATGAGCGAGCCCGAGATGCACGCCCTGGCGAAGAAGTACATGTTCATCCTCGATCCCCGACTGGTCCACCTGATCGCCGATGGCAAGGGCGACCCCGTGGCCTTCGTGATCGCCAGCCCCGACATGAGTGAAGGGTTGCGCAAGGCCAAGGGCCGATTGTTCCCGTTGGGCTTCCTCCATATCCTCCGCGCCATGAAGCGTTCGCGGCAGCTCGACCTGCTGCTGGGTGCTGTACGGCCCGATCTCCAAGGGCGGGGTCTCACGGCGGCCCTTGGCATCACCTTGTTCGAGGTTGCCCGCCAACGTGGGTTCACGCATCTGGACAGTCATCTGGTGATGGAGCGCAACACCCGGATGCGCGCCGAATTGGAGCGTTTGGGAGCGGTGGTCTGGAAGCGATATCAGGTGTATGAGAAGGAACTCAACGCGGCATAGCGCGATGCCCGGAACGCAGGCCGGGTCCGTATCGGGGATGTGCGGCGTGCCATCATCGGTCCGGTACCGCGATGCGGTCCTACTTTAGTCCCATGGGGGTGCGGAACAAGGTGCTGTTGGGGGTGTTATTGCTGGCCTGCACACTTCTGTTCGCACTGCATCTGCTGTTGGGTTCGGTTCCCATTTCCGCGGCCGAGGTGTGGGAGGCGCTCATGGCCCGTGAGGGTGGGGCGGGGGCCGCGCGTATCGTGCGCGGGGTGCGGCTGCCCGAAGCCTTGACCGCGGTGCTGGCGGGCAGCGGCCTGGCCACCTGCGGCCTGCTCATGCAAACGCTCTTCCGCAACCCCCTCGCGGGCCCATCCGTGCTCGGCCTCAGTTCTGGCGCCAGCTTGGGCGTGGCCATCGTCATGCTCGCCAGTCCGCTGTGGCTGCTGGCCGCGTTACCGGCGGAGATGGCCGTGGTGGTGGGGGCTTTCGTCGGGGCCATGGTGGCCCTGGCCCTGATCATGCTTGCCGATCGACGCATGGGTGATGGTGTCGCGTTGCTCATCGTAGGTATCCTGGTGGGCTATCTCTGTGGTGCCATCATCGATGTGCTACAAGTGGCGGGACCGGACCATGCGTTGAAAGGGTACGTGCTCTGGGGCATGGGCTCGTTCAACGGGGTGGTGAACGAACGGATGGTGTGGCTCGCCTTGCCGGTGGTCATCGGCCTGGCCGGCGCGATCGGGTGCATGAAGCCATTGAATGCACTGTTGTTGGGCGACGACTACGCGGCGAGCCTGGGGGTGCCGGTTGCGCGCATGCGCCGTACCATCATGTGGGTGACCGGCCTGCTCGCGGGTACCGTCACGGCGTTCTGCGGTCCGGTCGCGTTCCTCGGCTTGGCCACACCCCACGTGGCACGCGGCCTGTGCCGCACCAGCGACCATGCCGTGCTGCTCCCCGTCACCATGCTCACCGGTGCGGCGCTCGCTCTTTTCTGTGGCCTGTTGGTGAAACTCCCTGGTGTTTCCGGGCTTCCGTTGAATGCCGTTACCTCACTCTTGGGAGCGCCCGTGGTGGCCTGGGTGCTGTGGAGCGGAAAACGTTGGGCCCGTACCGCATGAACCATCCATTGAGCACCCAGGGGCTCACCATCGGCCATGGTGCCAAGGTGTTGGTCGAGGGCATGGACCTGGACTTCCGCGCCGGTGAACTGGTGGCGTTGATCGGCGTGAACGGCGGTGGCAAGTCCACGCTGTTGCGTACAATGGCGGGCTTGCATACACCGTTGGGCGGTTCCGTGCGCGCCGAGGGCCACGACCTGGCGCACCTGAGCGCTGCGGAGCGGGCGCGCCGCATCGCCGTGGTCCTTACCGGAAGGCCGCAGGCCGGACTGCTCGATGTACGCACCATCGTGGCCCTTGGACGACAACCCTGGACCGGCCATTTCGGGTATTCCCGGGCCGCCGATCAGCGGTCCGTGGAGGAGGCCATGCAGGCCTTGGATGTACAGGGGTTCGCTACGCGATCGTTGCAGCAACTCAGCGATGGTGAAGCGCAACGGGTGATGGTGGCCCGTGCCTTGGCACAGGATACACCCGTGATGCTCCTCGATGAACCCATGGCCTTCCTCGATCTGGTGAACCGGGTACGCCTTCTCCGGACCCTGCGGGATCTGGCCCGCACCCGCGGGAAAGCCATCGTGCTCTCCACGCACGACCTACAGACCGCGCTGGATCTTTGCGACCGGATGCTCCTGCTCCACGACCGGCGGGCATGGGTGGGTACGACGGCCGAGGCGCGCACCTCCGGGATCCTTCAGCGCGTGTTCAACGCGGAGGGTCTGCTCTTCGATCCCAGGTCCGGTGGCTTCCACCCGGATCATTGACCCTTGGGCATGGGCACGATCCGCGGGCATGGTCCGCACGATCTTCGTTCGGGCGACCATCAGCCGAAATGAGCAGGGCCACCTCGTGCGAGGTGGCCCTGACAGGTACTGCGGTCGCCCGCTACGTTACTTCTTCAGCGCATCGCGGATCTCCATCAGGAGCTTCTCCTCAGCACTGGGGCCTGGCGGCGGGGGGGCAGGCTCGTTCTTCTTCATCTTGTTGATGGCCTTGATCACCATGAACATCACGAAGGCGATCACCAGGAATTCGATCGCCACCGTAACGAACGTGCCCCATTTCACGGCCACTTCGGCCACGGCCGGAGTCACCACGGTGCCGCTCGCATCCTTCACCTCCGCCGCCGCTTGGGTCAGCACCAATTTCTTGTTATTGAAGTCCACCCCACCAGTGAATTGCCCGATCAAGGGCATCACCATACCGTCGATGAACGATGAGGTCACTTTGCCGAAGGCACCACCCATGACGAAGGCGACAGCCATGTCGACCAGGTTGCCTTTCATCGCGAATTCCTTGAACTCCTTGAGCATTCCCATGTGCGTTGGTTTTGGTATCAGCGGTGAATGTAATGCAGGGATCCTTTGTTGGAGGTCAGTTGGCGCCAAAGCTGCTCCAGGTGCGGATCCGAACGGAGCGCGGTGCCACGGTGGAATTCAGCTTCACGATGACTTCCCGTGGACTTCCGGGTACGCTCATGGGGAGGTACGTGTACCGGAGCGGTTGGTCTCGCAGGCGCGGCGCCAGTCTCAACGGTGTCTGGAACCGGGTGGTGTCGCCGGTGCTGAGCACCACTCCCGTCACCAACAGGGGCAGGGCATGCACGTTGGCGATCACCACACCGTCCGTGGCCACCAAGGTGTCAGTCACGTACGCCAGTGCCAGGTTCTTCGGATGCAAGGCCTGGCGGATCACCTGCCGGTCATGTTCCACAATGGCGAAGTCGAGGTCGATCCGTGGTTTTTCCGCATTGATCACCGCCCGGGTTCGCGCCCATTGTGGTTCCGTACGCGCCCGAACAACTTCCAACCATCCCGGGGTCGAGAAGCTGTCGAGATAGGTGAGGTACAGGTCGTGGATCAATGGGTCGCTCAGTGCCCGATCCACGAATTCGCGTCCGGGGGGGGCGGAAACACGGGCCAGGGCTTCTTCTGCCAGGGTCGCGGAGATGGGCGCGTGTGTGGTGATGTGCTGGGGGAGTGGGATCAGTTGTTCCGTGGTGCTATCCACCAGGAAGCGCAGGTTCCACCAGTCCAATGCAGCGGCCACGCCCAACAGGTCGCAGAGGGCCATGCTCTTCGCAAGTTCATACGGGGCGAAGACCTGTGAGGCCATCAGCTTACCCGATCTGAATCCTTCCATGCGACCGATCGCTTGTCGCGCACGGTTGGCTCGGAGTGCGTCGTCGGCCCCTTGGACAAGCAGTGGGGCCGAGAGCCAATCCCCTTGAGGTGGTGAGAGGCTGGGGAACCCCCGTTCGTCCATGGCCATGGTCGCGGTCCTGTACAAGCCGTCGTCGAACCGGAGCACAGGGCCACTGCCGTGCGACCATGCCGCGAACGCGGTGTTGTCCGGCTGGCCGAATAGGACGTGAAGGGCTGAAGCGCGCCCGTTCACCGACACCTCGGCGATGCCCGCACCCATGGCGGCAAGGCCCTGGTCCGACCGGATGGCCTGGTGAAGGATCGACCAGAGGGGGGCTTCATCGACGAGGGGGATCAGGTCGAAGGTCCGTAGACCCAGGATGGTGTCGCCGGCGGCGGCAAGGACCTGTATCGGCCATTGTCGCGGTATGCCGGTGAGCAGCGGCCCGTCGTGAAGCATGACCTGCACCGTACGTACATGGTCGTTGATCTCCATCTGTGCCGGTAGAGGCTGGTTGTTGGCCGGGTCCAGGTGCCGATCGCGAAAGGCGCGTTCGCTGCGCGCCTCAAGGCTGTCCAGGGCTGCAGGTTCCAGGGCCAACACCATGCGAGTGACCGCAGGAGGGCGCCCTCGGAAGGCGTTGAGCACCGGATCGCTCAATTTCCGGAAACCTGGATCCACCACCTCCCGAATGAAGCCGCTACGCTCCGAACGGGCACCCAGGTAGAAGATCAGCCCGATCATCACCAAGACCGATCCACCGAGCAGTAGGGTACGGACCCGTTCCCGCAGCGGTTCATGTTTCCACCCCATCATGGTGTCTGGTCTTCCTGCCGGACCCGCTCGAAGTGGTAGTGATCCTCGGCGCGGTGTCCCTGTTGTGTGCCACTGACGATCACGTGCCATGCTTCGGGCCCTTGGGGTACATAGACGATGCGCTGTGGCATGTCATGCGTCGGGTTCGTGAATACCAGACTATCGCGGTCGTGTACCAGCTTGAACAGGGTGGCTTGCCCACCATGGCGACCAATGCTCACCGCATAGTGCAACGTGTCCCTGACGGTGAGCAGGGCGATGTGTTCGATGTGGATGGTGTCTTGCCCCGAAAGCACGAACCCCAAGCCCGAAGGTGTGCCATCCGCGCTACGGGACCAGTGCTCGTGCACCTGGGTGCGTCCGTTGTCTTGATGGTCCACCCATTGGCCGAAGAGGTCGGTAACGTTCACTGGGGTGCCGGTGGGTCGATGGTCCGCCGCCGGGTCCCTACCGGACCGGTCCGTGGAGGAACAAGCGATCGAAATAACGAAGGCCAAGTGCCAGCGATGCCACATGGGTGCAAGGTAAGCGCACCGCCAAGGGCGAGGTATCACATCCACCCCGACAGCGCGTGGTGCTTACCGCAACTCCTTCAGCAACTCGCGGTGTTGGCCCTTCAAGCGCTCCACATCGCGGCCCAGCTTCTCGATCTTCTTTTCCATGTCCTTCTTCATGGCTTCGCCGCTGGCGCTCTTGAAGCTGAACATGCCCATGTTGCGTTCCATGCTGCGCATCTCGGCCTCGAGCTCCTCGATCTTACGCTTCACAAAGCGACTCTCCTTCTCCAGGTGGAAGCGCCCATCAGGGCCGGACTTCATCTCATCCACCCGGTCCTGGAACTGCATGCGGCGGCGTTCATCGCCTTCCAACTTCAACTGGCCGTAATGTTTGTCCAGTGCGGCGCGATACCGTTCACTGAAGGCGTCGTACAACTTGGGGGATACGCGCCCGCTGTTCATCCAACGGGTCGAGAACGCTTTAAGGGCCTCCACGTCCTTGTTGCGATCACCACTGAGCACGAAGGCTTCGATCTCGCCGACCAACGCCTCCTTGGCCTGAACGTTCACGGCTTGCTCGGCGTCCATCTTGTCGAAGGTGACCTTGCGGGCATGGAAGAAGGCGTCGCAAGCCTCGCGGAACTTGCTCCATAGCCGGTTCTCGTCCCGCGGTCCCGCACTACCGGCCTCCTTCCACTGCTGCTGCAAGTGCTTCAGCTTGTCGGCCGTTTGGCGCCATTCGGTGCTGTCCTTCAGCTTCAGGGCTTCTTCCAGCAACCCCTGCTTCTTCTCGCGCACATCCTTGTACTGGTCCTTCAGCTTGTCGAAGTGCGCCTTCTTCATATCGAAGAACACATTGCACGCCGCCCGGAACTCCTTCCAGATGCGTTCATTGTCCTTCTTCGTGGCGAATCCGATGTGTTTCCAGGAGTTCTGTAACTCCAGTACTTGATCGGTGACCACCTTCCATTCCTTGGTGACTGCGTCGTTGAGCTGGTCGGTGATCGCCTTCACCTTGTCCACCAGCACCTGCTTGGCCGCGAGGTTGGCCTCATGCTCCGTCCGGCGGGCACGGTAGTGCTCGTGGATCTTGTCGTAGATGGTGCGTGTGGCCGTGGAGAACCGATCACGGATGGCCTCCCATTCTTCGCGCACCACCGGACCAATGGAATGCCATTTCTCCTGGTATTCCTTCACGCCGTGTTCCAACTCCTTCACACTGTCCTTCTGCGCCAGGCTCTCCACATCGCTGATCAGGGCCTGTTTCAGCGCCGTGTTCTTGCGGAGGTCGTGGTCGCGCAGCTCCTTGTAGATGCGGATATGGTAGAAGAACTCGTCCCGGAGATGGGAATAGTCGTTCTGCAGGTCGCGGTAGTACTGCTGCGGAATAGGCCCGATGGTCTTCCATTTCTCCTGTAGTTCCGCAAAACGCTGGAAGGCGTTGCCGATGTTCTCCTCGCCCGCGATCAGCGTCTTCAGCTCCTCCATGATGGCCTTCTTGGCCTCGAGGTTGTCCGCTTCTTCCTTCTGCCGCTTTCGGCGGATGTCGTTCACCCGCTGATTGAAAGCGTCCAGCAGTTGCTTGAAGCGCTTGTCGTCCTCGTCCTGCAACGGGGCCGATTCAATGGCGATGGGAAGGGCTTCCGTTGGTGGTGGTGCCTCCTCGGTGGTGGTGCCTTCCGGTACGTGCTCGGCTGTTGCCTGCTGCTGCCCGGCGACCACCAGGGCCTCGTACGCTTCTTTAACACCTTCAACGGCCTCGGATGCGGTCTCCACATCCTCCTGCGCCATGATCTCCTCGAGCTTGGTGATCAGCTCTGCTTTCGTTGCCATGCGAATTCTATCCGCCCGTCCGGGCATCGTCCAAAGATAGGAGGATGTGGCCATAGGCGGCGAATACCGGGGATGACGGTGTTGTCCTCAGACCTTGGGCAGGGGGGGCTCAAACAGCCAAACCCAGCATGCAGACGTCGTCCATCTGCTCGATCGGGCCTTTCCAGTCCAGGAAGGCGCGTTCGATCACCGTGGCTTGTTCCTTCAGCCCCAGGTGTCGGTGGGCCATGATCAGCTCTTGTAGTCGGCTGTTCATGAACCGCTTACGCTCCGGACCACCGAATTGATCCACGTAGCCATCGCTGAACAGGTAGATCCGGTCGCCCGGGCTGTACGCCAGCTTGTGGGTGGTGAAGCGCCGTTCCTCGCCCATGTGGCCTCCACCCACGGGCTTGCGGTCGCCATTGATCACGCTCAGCTGTCCCTGGTGCAGCCAATACAACGGTCTATACGCACCGGCGAAGAGGATCTCATTCCCCGCGCGGTCCACACGGCACAGTGCCACGTCCATGCCATCGCCTGCGCCGCGCTGCTTCCCTTGCTGGTGCAGGGTGGACATCATGCGCGTATGGAGGATGGAGAGGATCTCCGAGGGGTCCTTGTGGGCGTTCTGCGGCACGACTTCGTTCAGCGTGGAACAGCCGATCGCAGCGATCATGGCGCCCGGCAGGCCATGGCCGGTGCAGTCCGCAGCCGCCACGAAACAGGTGTCCGCATCCACCCGGTACACCCAATGGAAGTCGCCACTCACCACATCCTTGGGTCGGTCGAACACGAAGGAGTCGGCGAAGAGCTCATCGTATACCAGGGCCGATGGCACCAACGAACGCTGGATCTTGCCGGCGTAAGCGATGCTGTCGCTGATGTCCTCATGACGTGCTTTGAGCCGTTGTTGGGCCTCTTCGTCCGCCTTGAGCCAACGCCCCACGTAACGGAATAGGAGGACCCCCACCAAGCCGAACAAGACCGTGGCGATGCCGATGTTGCGGAACAACGAGGCGGTGGCCGCCCCCTGCTGGTTCGCCGGTGCCCTTGCCACCACCATGCCCACCACGTTGCCGTTGGCTTCGTTGAGCACGTCGAAGGCCACCAGCTCGCGCTGGTCCCCTGTACCCATTTCCATGCTGCCTACACGGCCGTAGGCTTTGAGCAGCTCACCTTGGTCGCCCGCCCATCGTTCGCGGAACCGTGGCCGCACCTCCGAGGTCACGATCACCTGCAGTTCCTGCTTGCGTTCGTCGTGGATCACCAGCTCCAGGGGGGCCTGCAGCCCATTCCTTTCCGCCGTGCCCCGCAAACGCTCGTGCAGCACGTAGTACCGGGCATCCTGGGTGTTCTTGATCACCAGCCCGTGGCTGTCGTAACGCTCCACCAGGGCGCGCAGGTTGTTCGCACCAAGTTCGCCTGCGAGGGTGGTGGTGATGCTTCGGAGCTGGGTGATCCCCTGGCCCACCAAGGCTTTTCGCTCGTTGCGGTGAACGATGACGATAACGGCGATGCAGAGCAGCAACAGCGCCGCATATACCGTGTAGAGTACTTTATGCTTGGTGCGTTTCGGACGGAGTTCCACGGATAGGAATGCGCCGGGGAGAGGGGCCGGACGTGCGTTCCTACGCGGTTGAGGGTCAGAAAGTTCCAGTCGGCGGCAGGCAGGGCTGGGCCGGATCTTCTTCCGGGGAACCGTAGAAGCGATCCAGTGGGTCGCCCCAACGGTGCCCCCACCAATGATCAGACCCAGCCCTGCCTGCTGCCGACCGTGTTCATCCCAGGAACGGGTACCGATGGTCCGTCGGCGGGTTGAAGGTCTCCTTGATGGTGCGGGGGCTGACCCAGCGGATCAGGTTGAGGTAGCTGCCGGCTTTGTCGTTGGTGCCGCTGCCTCGCCCGCCGCCGAAGGGTTGTTGCCCCACCACCGCCCCCGTGGGCTTGTCGTTGATGTAGAAGTTGCCCGCTGCATGCCGCAGCACGTCGCTGGCTTCGATGATGCTCGCGCGGTCGTTGCTGATCACCGAACCGGTGAGGGCGTATTCACTGGTGCTGTCGATGAGTTTCAACGTTTCGGTCCATCGGGCACTGTTGTACACATGGATGGTGAGCACCGGGCCGAAGATCTCTTCGCACATGGTGGTGCTCTTTGGGTCCTTCGTTACGGCCACCGTGGGTTCGATGAAGTAGCCGATCTTCTTGTCGTACTTCCCCCCAGCGATGATCTGGATGTTCTTCTTGTCCTTCTTCAATCCATCGATGTACCCGGCGATCTTGTCGAAGCTCTTCTCGTCGATCACCGCACCGACGAAGTTCGAGAACTCGCGCGGGTCGCCCATCTTCATGTCGGCGAGGTCGGCGAGCAGCTCCTTCTTCACGGCAGGCCACAGGCTCTCGGGGATGTAGGCGCGGCTGGCCGCACTGCACTTCTGTCCTTGGTATTCGAAGGCGCCACGGCTCAGGGCGGTGGCCACCACTTTGGGGTCGGCACTGGGGTGTGCGAGCACGAAGTCCTTGCCGCCCGTCTCGCCCACGATACGCGGGTAGCTCCGGTATAGCGGTAGGTTCTCGCCGATGGTCTTCCAGATCTGGCGGAACACGCCCGTGCTGCCGGTGAAGTGGATGCCCGCGAAGTCCTTATGCTTGAAGATGATGTCGCCTGCCACCTGACCGCTCACATGGATCAGGTTGATCACCCCCGCTGGCAGACCGGCGGCCATGAACACTTCCATCAATACCTGTGCGCTGTAACACTGGCTGTCCGCGCATTTCCACACCACGGTGTTGCCCATCAGGGCCGCACTGCTGGGCAGGTTGCCCGCGATGGCCGTGAAGTTGAAGGGGGTAAGGGCGAACACGAAGCCCTCCAAAGGCCGGTACTCCACCCGGTTCCAGATGCCTGGGCCGTTGGTCGGTTGATCGCGGTGGATCTGCTGGGCGTAGTGTACGTTGAAGCGGAGGAAGTCGATCAGCTCGCAGGCACTGTCGATCTCCGCTTGGTAGGCGTTCTTGCCTTGGGCCAGCATGGTGGCCGCGTTGATCTGCGCACGGTATGGACCCGCGAGCAGGTCGGCGGCCTTCAGGAAGATGGCCGCGCGATGCTCGAACGGCATGTTCTCCCATTGGGCCTTGGCCTTCAGTGCGGCGTCGATGGCGGCACGCACGTGTTTGGCCTCGCCATGGTGCGAGGAGCCCAGGTTGTGCGCGTGTTTGTGCGGTGGGCTCATCTTGCGCACGTCGGCCGTTTCAATGGCATGGCCGGCGATCCACATCGGCGCGTCGATCCGGGTGCGCATGCGCCGGTCCACCTCGGCTTGCAATGCTTTGCGCTCAGGTGTGCCGGGTGCGTAGCTCAGAACGGGTTCGTTGGTGGGGGCGGGGACGTGGAAGATGGCGTTGGACATGGTACACGGTTGCTGGGCCGCTAAGATACCTGACCGGGCGCCACCCCTGTGTGATGCCCGTCACACCCTGGGCGTACGGACCCCTTCATCAGGCCCAGAGCCCGGCCCGCTGCGGGTCCGGAAAGCCATCGCCCTGCGTGCCTCCCACCCGCTCAGACCAGGTTGCTGTATTGGTCTATGGGGTCCATCTCCGCCCCGGCGGCCATCTCGATCAGTGGTTTCACGATACCATCGCTCAGGCGGTAGGCCCAGCCATGGAGGTGTGGACCTGCGCGATGTGCCCAGGCACGCTGGATGATCGCCGTTTTCGCCAGGTTCTGCACCTGCTCGATCACGTTCAGCTCCACCATCCGGTCGAACCGGGCATCGGCCTCCTGGATCGCGTTCACCTCCTCCTTATGAAGCCGGTACACCGTCTTGATGTTCCGGAGCCAGGTGTCGATCACCCCGATGGACTGGCTGCTCATGGCGGCCTTCACCCCGCCACATCCGTAATGCCCGCATACGATCACGTGCTTCACCTTCAGGATGTTCACCGCGTACTCCAACACGCTGAGCATGTTGAGGTCGGTGTTCACCACCATGTTGGCGATGTTCCGGTGTACGAAGATCTGCCCCGGGATGGTGCCGGTGACCTCGTTGGCCGGGACACGGCTGTCGCTGCATCCGATCCAGAGGAATTCTGGGTTCTGGATGTCCACCAGCCGGGCGAAGAATCCCGGGTCCTTGGTGGTCATTTCTTCGGCCCAGGCCTTGTTGTTGCGGAGGAGTTGCAAGTAGGATTCCATCGGGTTGGAGGCGGGTTGGTTCTTCGGGGAGAGGAAAGTCGGTTCAGCGTCCGCTGAGGGCGAAGTTGCGCACGGCTTGGGCAAGATCACCCACGCCCGGCGGTTTTGAGGCGGGTTGGTCGTAGCCCACCAGTTCATATCGGATGTTCCGGCCTCCGGCCGTGCTCAGGAATTCGTCGATGATCTCGCGTACATCGAGGTCCAGATCCATGGTCCGGCTGGCGTCGATCACCACCCGGCAGTCGTTGGGCAGTTCGCCCAAGGTGCGTTTGATGCCCGCTTTGTTCAGGAAGGTCACATCCTCGCTCAGCTGGATGTGGATGGGCATGCCCGGCCGGTATTTGTACGGGTCGAAATGGTAGGGGACCCGGTAATTCTTCCAAAGGATGTGGAGCATGGAGACGGTAAGGCCCATGAGGACACCGTTGAGCAAGCCGATGAAGGCCACGCCGATCACGGTGATCACGAAGGGAAGGAAGCGCATGGAACCCTGGTTCCACATCGCCACGAATTGCGCCGGCTTGATCAGTTTGTAACCCACCAGGAAGAGCACGGCCGCCAGACTGGACAACGGCACCATGCGCAACACGCCAGGGAACAGAAGTACCGCCGCCAGGATCAGCAGGCCATGGACCACGGCGGCCAGGTTGGTGCGCCCACCGGTTTGGATGTTCGCCGAACTGCGTACCACCACCTGGGTCAGCGGGAGGCCGCCGAGCAGGCCACTCACGATGTTGCCGATACCTTGCGCATAGAGTTCCCGGTTGGCCGGTGTCACCCGCTTCCAAGGGTCCATCTTGTCCGTGGCCTCCACGCACAACAACGTTTCGAGGCTGGCCACCACCGCGATGGTCCCTGCGATCCGCCAAACACGAGGGTCCATGGATCCGGCCCAGTCCGGACGTGGCAGGTCGGACAGCCCATTGATGTCCGGGATGTTCACGAAGTGCTCCGCACTGATGTGGAGGAGGGGGTGTCCCATGAACAGCTGGCCAAGCACCACGCCGGCCACCACCGCCAGCATGGAGCCGGGGATCACCTTCAATACCGGGTTATTCTTCACGAAGGGGCGTTCCCAGATCAGCATCAACACCAGGCATGTCAGGGTCGTTACCACGGCACCCGGGGTGATATGGTCCAGCATGGCCCGCAGATCCGTCCAGTGGTATTCCTCCACGCTTTCCACCGGCTTGTCGTAGCCCACGCCATGGGTCAGTTGGGTCAGGATGATGAGTATGCCGATACCCGCGAGCATGCCGTGGATCACCGTGTTCGGGAAGTAGTAGGCGATGATGCCCGCCCGCAGGTAGCCGAGCAGGATCTGAATAAGGCCGGAAAGCATCACCGCGCAGAGCACCAGTTCGAAACTGCCCAGGTCGGTCATGGCGCCCAGGACCAACGTGGTGAGGCCGGCCGCAGGCCCGCTCACGCCGAGCGGGGACCGGCTGGTGAGGCCGATCACGATGCCGCCCACGGCACCGGCCACCACACCGGCAATAGGGGGGGCGCCGGAGGCCACGGCAATGCCCAGACACAACGGCAGGGCAACGAGGAAGACGACGATGGAGGCGGGAAGGTCCCGTTTCCAATGGATGTACGAGATCGGGGGCTTCATGAGGATGAAGGCAAGTAGGAAGTGAGTGGGACTTGGAATGATGCGAACCGCCATTCCATGGTCAAGGCCACCGTGGGCCGACCCTGGGATCTGTTCCAGAACAGAAGCCTATGCCCACGGCGGAGGATGCGGCACCTCACCATGCAAGGTGTGCAGCATCAATTCCTCCCAGCGCGGAAGCGCGATCTCGTCCGTATCGAACGAAGTGTGTTCCGTCGAAGGCCATGCACGTGGCGGTACCGCCGAATGGCCTACCTCTTCTTCCTCGGCCACCGGGGGAAGGGAACAGCCCTGCTCATCACAGTACGCCATCACCGAGGCAGAATACATCACTTGCGGCACCATGAAGAGCCATCCGCACATGATCGCGGCGAAGAATCGCATCGCTACACCATGGGTGCGCGATGGACCTTTCGTGGTGGCTCCTTGTGCGGTCATTTCCGGGGCGCGAAACTAACGCGAGTGGCTTGTCGTGATCAGGGATGTTCAAACGTTTTAACAGGGCCATTCAAGCCTAATTGGCGAGGAACGGCACCTCCAGCACCATCTCCGGGATACGCACTTCGAACTCGGATCCGTCTGGCCTGCACATGGTGTAGCTCCCTCGCATTCGGCCTAGGCCACTGCACAGCATGCAGGCGCTTTGGTAGCTGTAGTCCTCACCAGGTGCAAGCGTGGGGGTTTCGCCCACCACTCCCGGGCCTTCCACTTCATGCATAGCGGCAAGGCTGTCCCAGATGTTCCAACGGCGACGCTTCAGCTGCACGCTCCCTAAGCCATGGTTAGCGATGGTGATCCAATAACTGAACAGGTACCGACCGGCCTTGGGGTCGCTGTGCGCGGCCTCGTAGAGGCTCTGTGCTGTCACCCTTACGCCCTGGGTCACCACCGTGTTCATGGTGCAAAGGTCTGCATTCGATCCGCCCAGCCGACCGTTCACCATCCGACCGGGCGTGACTGGCCACCGTGGGTTCGGTTCGGCACATCCACAGGCCGCCGTGGGAAAGGTGCAAGCGGCCACTTGCCCGGTGTTCCTCCAGCCCGGTACCTTGCCGCCCCATGTTCCAGACCCTCGCCCGCATCGGTGTACGTTGTTCGGTGGTGCTGCCGTTGGCCCTCGGGCTTGCGGCCCAAGCCCAGTACAATGGCCCGGAAAGCGTGGAGTACGATCCGGTGGGCGATCGCTATTTCGTGAGCAATACGCAGAGCCAGACCATCAAGGTGCGGGCTCAGGATGCCACGGTGAGCACGTTCGTACAGGTGGGGGCGGCACCCTACGGGCTGGAGATCCTGGCCGATACGCTCTACGCCTGTGTCGGTGGGCGCGTGAAGGGGTATGCCTTGGCCGATGCCGCCTTGGTGTTCGACCTCGACCTCGGCGCGACCTTCCTCAACGGCATCACCACCGATGGCACGTATCTCTACTGCACCGACTTCTCCGCCGGGCGGATCCTTAAGGTGGATCCGACGTCCGCTACATTCGAGCTGCTGGTCCCCAATACCCAGGGTACGCCCAATGGTATCGTTCACCGGCCCGGCACCGAGGAGCTGCTCGTGGCCTACTGGGGTGCCAATGCCGCTGTGCGCTCGTTCGATCGCACCACGGGCGCTACCATCGGCCAGGTGAACACATCGCTGACGAACATCGACGGGATCACGTTCGATTGCCTGGGGCGTGTCCTGGTGGCCAGTTGGAGCCCGGATCGGATCACCGCGTTCGATTGGGGGATCATCTCACCCGTGTTCATCGACCTGATGGTGCCCGGCCTGAACAACCCTGCGGATATCGATTTCGATCAGGTCCATGGTCGGGTGTGCATACCGAACAGCGGTTCCAATACGGTGCTGCTGGCCGAGGTGGATTGTAGCACGGGTTTGTTCGGGATACGGACCTACGTGACCCGGGTGCTCCCGAATCCGACCACGGGGCTCGTACGCTTCGATCCGCCCATGGAACACCCCGAGCCGTACATGGTGTTGGATGCCCGCGGATGTTTGCAAGCCACCGGCACCCTGCGTGCCCATGCCACCATGGATCTGGCCCCCTTGCCCGATGGCCTGTACACCATCGTGTTCAGCCGCAGGGCCCAGCAGGTCCGAGTGGTGAAGGAGTGATCAGCCCTCCTGCGGGGCGGCACCGGCCTTCTTCACCCGGCGATAGGTGAAGGCCGTGAGGATGTGGCGCCGTGCGAAACGCAGGTTGCCGTTGTTGTTCACGAACTTGTTGTACACGTTCTGCGGTACGCCGAAGTACTCGTACTCACTGCCATCGCCGAAGATCAGGTGCAGGGTCATCGCCTTGTAGCGCCAGTCGGTGATCACCCCCATGGTGGTGGTGCGCTCGAACTCTTCCCGGTTGGTGGCGTGCGTTTCCGGGTGGATGCTCACCAGGAAGTGGTACGCGTCGATGATGTGTTTGCTGGTCTCCTCGGCCTGGTGCCGTTCGGCCTCGTCCTGGAACCGATCGGGGTGATGCTTCTTCATCAACCCTTTGTAGAGGTTGTTCAGCTCCTTCAGGTCGGTCTTCGCCGTGGCGTCGAGGAGCTTACGGCTGTCGAGGATCTTCTTCGTGGACATGCGGCCTTGTGCAAAAGGGCCGCAAAGGTCGTGCTTCTGATCAGAATGCGATCAATTCGCCGAAACCACCACTTCCGGGGCAGCGGCCGGAACGGGCATCTCGGCCCAGCGGTTCCAGTTGTACACGCTCGGCTGGCCATGTGCCTTGGCGAAGGCCATGGCGTTGTGCGCATCGGTGAAGAGGCGGCAGCTGGTGTAGTGGATCCGGCCGTCGGCCAGGCGTTGGCCGCTCACCACGGCATCGTGCTCCAAGGCATGTTGCAGCACCGTCTCCAGATCCGGCAGGCCATCCGCGCGACCAGCGATGGCATAGGCCGCCACCAGATCCGTGGTCACGTAGGAGTTGCCTCGCACATCATAGCTGAAGCGTTGCTTGCGCGCAGCAATGGAACGGAGACGGTCGAGCAGGAGGGTGAAGGCACGGTCGGACATGGAGGCGAAGGTGCAGCGTTGCCCCGCCACGGCCGATCGGCCGTTCCCGTGAACCATCAACAACCCGTTGTAGTAAACGTCGCGAGGCCATGGGGCCGTGGCCTAACTACGGACCTGGCACCGACAGTGCGGCGTCAGTTCCGCACCGAGTTCAGGAAGCGGAACCCCACCAGCCGATCGTACCGTTGCAGCCGGTCGGTCACGTACACCAGCACCAGGTAGTCGTTCTCCGTTTGGTAGTGCGACCCCTCGACCACCGTGAGGTCCGGCACCTTGGCACCTGGCTTCAATACGGCGTAGGTGAAGTCGATGAAGCCTTGCTTCAGCGGGATCGAGGCTTTGTAGCTGCGCTCTTCAGGGATCCACCTCATCCGGTATTCCTTCTTGCATTGGAGGTCGCTGATGCCGCCGTACACGTACACCTCGCCATCCACTTCTTCCGGCATGGGCTGTGTGAAGTGCACCAGGACATAGTCCGCGCCCAAAGGGTCACCGTCCACCAGGTCGTTGCGTACGAGCTGCTTCCCGTTGATGTCGCGCTGAGCGTCGTACACGCGGAGGTTCCGTTTCTGTTCCGGCATCAGGTAGGCCTGGTACACCCCTGGCCCATCGGCGGTGATGCGTGCGATGTTGCGCGTGGCCAACCGGATGTTCTTCAGGTCGATGTTCCGGAATTCGTTGGCGCCCATGAAGAGGCCTTGCGCAGGGAAGTCGTACACCAGTTCGTTGTCGCGTATGAAGCGAGGCTGAAGACCCGTGCGCGCATCATCCCACCGCATGTTCTGCAACAGGGTCACGTGCACATCGCCGAACGGATCCTGGATGTACAACCCCGGATGCCGGATGGTGAGGTCCATCTGCTGGGCGGCATCGCGCAGGTCCACGTCGCGGGTGGCCAGCACCCGCGCGTCGATGTTCACTTTCTGTTCCGTCACCAGCATTCGGCGGGTGAGTACCAGGTCCTCCTCATCGCTGCCGCGGTACACCTTCAGCAGGTAATTCCCCGAACGGGTCGGCCGCAGCATCTGGTTCGGCACTTCCAGTTCGTATTGGATGAACGGCTGCAACGTGTTGTAGCTCTGGCGACCCGCAGGGATATAGTCGCTCATGGCCCCGCTGATGTACTGTCCGGTCATCAGGTCACTGGGCTCCCAGTTCGCGGTACAGTGTACCAGGGTGTAGCTCAGGTTCTCCATGTCGGGCTGCAGGTCGTCGAACCGGAGCACCAATGGTTCCTGCCCCTCCAGGTCGGTGATGGGCGGGGCCAGCTCGAAGCCTTTCTTGAAGAACTGGACCGTGTGTACCGTGGGGCTGTACACATGATCCTCGTAGCGCAGGGTGCTCGCCTGGTAGTACTCCACCGGCTTGGCGGCGATCGGGGTGGTGTTACCACAACTCGTCAGCAGCACGAAGAACAACGGTATGCCGCTCACTACGAAAGGACGGAGAGGAGGCATGCTGTGGGACGTGTTGCGCAGCTCGATCAATGGTGCTGGATTATATTGAGCCGACTTGGCGGATCCGAAGGTAGGGGCGCACCACCACACAAGCGAACGATGGTCATCATCTTCACCACGACGGCCTGCATCGTGCTCCTCGCACTGGTGGTGCGGTGGATGCTGAAAGGACCTACACGATCGCGGATCCACATCACCATCAACAGCGGCAGGGTGTTGGAGGTGGGCGGGGGGCAAGGCTTGTTCCATACCCTCCAACGCGAAGGCTTCGCCCTGCCTTCCACGTGCGGTGGCAAGGGTTCGTGCGCCAAGTGCCGCTGCCGTATCGTGCGCGGGGGAGGTAGGATCACCGAACGGGAAATGCCCTTCTTCAGCAAGGCGGAGGTGAAGGCGGGTTGGCGCTTGGCCTGCCAGGTGAAGGTGCATGGTGATATGGTGGTGGAACTTCCCGAGGAAGTGCTTGCCACCAAGACTTGAACCCCGGACCAGGCATCATGTGGATCCCCTTGGATGGACCGGTCTGCCGCCAAGGTGGCGATGGTCCGCGGATCCTTGGCGGACTTTCTACCAAGTGGACGTTCCGGATCGGCCCGAGGCGACCACCTGACGTTCGAGCGGTAGACGCGATCTTTGCCCCCGATGCGTATCGGGATCGTTTGTTATCCGACTTTCGGGGGGAGCGGAGTGGTGGCCACCGAACTGGGCATGGCCCTGGCCGAGAAGGGGCACATCATCCATTTCATCACCTACGATCGCCCCGTGCGGTTGCGCGACCATCCGAACGTGCACTACCACGAAGTCCGCGTGAGCGACTATCCGCTCTTCGATTACCAGCCGTACGAGCTGGTGCTCACCAGCACCTTGGTGGATGTGGCCAAGTTCGCCGGGCTGGACGTGCTTCATGTGCATTACGCCATTCCGCATGCGTCGGCCGCGTGGATGGCGCAGCGCATCCTGGCCGCCGAGGGCCTCAGGCTGCCATTCATCACCACGCTGCATGGCACCGACATCACCCTGGTGGGGCGCGATCCCAGCTTCGAACCGGTGATCACCTTCAGCATGGAGCGCAGCGACGCGGTGACCGCCGTTTCCGAAAGCCTGAAGCAGGATACCTACACGCATTTCCCGCTACAACGTGAGGTGCAGGTGATCCCCAACTTCGTGTGCGTGGAGCACTATCCACACCGACCGGACCCGGCCTTGCGGGCACGCTACGCCCCTCAGGGCGAACGCCTGGTGGTACACGTGTCCAACTTCAGACCGGTGAAGCGCGTGGAGGATGTGGTGACCATGTTCCTGGCACTGCGCCAACGGATACCCGCCCGTTTGTTGCTCATCGGCGATGGTCCGGAGCGCCAACGGGTGGAGACCCTCTGCCGCCGTTCGGGCGATTGCCATGCGATCCAGTTCCTGGGTAAGATGACACGGCCCGAGGAGGTGATGGCCAGCTGCGACCTGTTCGCACTCACCAGTGAGACGGAGAGTTTCGGCCTGGCGGCCTTGGAGGCCATGGCCTGTGGGGTGCCCGTGGTGTCCACCGATGCCGGGGGGCTGGCCGAGGTGAACATCCATGGCGTGAGCGGGCTGCTGAGCCCCGTGGGTGATACGGCGGCCATGGCCGCCAACGCCGCCACCATCCTGGCGGACGAGGCCACCTACCAGCGCTATCGCGAAGGGGCCCTGGAACAAGCGCGGCGGTTCGACCTTGCTCGGATCCTGCCGCTGTATGAGGAACTCTACGCACAGGTGGTGGCAAAACCTACGGCATGATGGAGGTCGTGAGCGAACGGGTGAGCATCGATCGGCGTGATGGCCGTACGAGCGTGGTGATCAGCGCACGCCTGACCAAACCAAAAGAAGCCTTGCTGGTGGCTTGGTTCCTGTGCTGGTTGTTGGTGGGCGCCTATGTGATCCATTACCGCACCACCTTGCCCGTAGCGGATCCGCTCCGCCAGTACATCCTCGGGTTCCTGGTGTTCTGGCTCTACTTCGCCGTGAAGGTGGGCCGCGCCGTGCTCTGGCGCCTCAAGGGTTTCGAGCTCTGGCGCCTGAAGGATGGTGTGCTCACCATCAAGGATAGCATGTTCGGCTTCGGCAAGGCCAATACCTATTTCGTGGAGAACATCCAGAAGCTGGGTGCGCTCCGGATAGACCGCTCCTCCTTCAAGTTCCAGCTCAACGAATCGTTCTGGAACATCGGCGGGGAGCGCATCGGCTTCGAGTACCTGGGCCGCAAGGTGATCTTCGGCAAGGGGCTGGAAGAGGCCGAGACGAAGCGGGTGCTCTTCGTGCTTCAGGAAGCCCTGAAAGAGGCGCGTAAGAAGGTCGCCGGTCAGTAAGGCTCGATCCGGAAGGCGTTGCCACGGACCCGCCGCGTGGGTATCCTGTCGATCGTTTGTTCCCTGATCATGGCGCGTGCGGCAGGGCTGGCCATGGCCGCTGCGATATCGTTCAGCGCGCCGGCGGGTACTTCGGCCTTGAGCAGGGCCTCGAGCAAGGCGGCGCGTGGCCAGGTGCCGATGGCTTCCGCGAGGGCGGCGGCCAGGTGGTGGCGGTGCCGTACCCGGTCCACGTTCTTCCCGAAGCGCGCATCGTCGACCAGGTGCTCCTGCCGCAATACCCGGCATAGCCCAGCGAACTGTGCATCGCTCCCCACCGCGAGGATGATCCGGCCCCCATCGGCACAGGCGAACAATTCCCCATAGGGCGCAATGTTGGGGTGCAAGGTCCCGAGCGGGGCCGCCACCGCTCCGGTCATCAGTTGGTTGCTGGCCTGGTTGATCAATCCGGTGAGGGCTGCTTCCTCCAACGATACCTCCACATAGGCGCCACGGCCCGTACGGTCCCGCTGCAAGAGGGCCAAGAGCAGACCCTCCTTCAATTGGTGGGCCGCCAGTACGTCGATCAGCGCGATGGGCAGTTTCGCCAGGTGATCGGCATCCGTGCCGTTCATGCTGATGTATCCGGTCTCCGCCTGCAGCACCACATCGAACGCGGGGCGGTGCGGCTGGTCCGCGAAGCCTTTGATGTGGCCATGGATCAACCTGGGGTTCAGCGCACGGAGCCGGCTACGTTCCAAGCCCAACTTGGCGGCGTCGGCCTCCAGGTGGTTCGTGATCAAGATGTCCGCTTGTGCCACCAGCGTGTCGAACACGTTGCGCTCCGCAGGGTCCTTCAGGTCCATCCAACGGTGCTCCTTGCCCCAGTTCACGCTGCTGAAGTACGCACTGACCGGTGCTGCGGGATCCTCTACGGGTAGCTTCCACCGACGGGTGACATCGCCTCCGGCGCGCTTGTTCTCGATCTTGATCACCCGCGCACCCAGCTCCGCGAAGAACATGCCTACCGCGGGACCGGCAAGCACACCTGCGGTTTCCAGAACGAGCATTCCTTGCATGGGCGGAAAGTACGGATAGCTGCAACGCCCGGCCCGCTTCGCTGGCCATGGGGCTTTTCCATCCATGCTCCCGCTCAAGCTTTGCTTGGCTCGATCATGCATGAAAAAAACCCGCCGCTTCGCGGCAGGGCTTCATCATCAAGTGCCCAGGACTGGATTGACCGCGGACGGTCGGACCAGGTTTGGCCGTGAAGTGGATGCCGCCCGGCCCGCTTCGCTGGCCATGGGGCTTTTCCATGCCCGTGCTCGCTCCAGCTCCGCTGGGCCCGCCCGGCATGAAAAAAGCCCCGCCGCGTCGCGACAGGGCTTTGATCATCAAGTGCCCAGGACTGGATTGACCGCGGACGGTCGGACCAGGTTTGGCCGTGAAGTGGATGCCGCCCGGCCCGCTTCGCTGGCCATGGGGCTTTTCCATCCATGCTCCCGCTCAAGCTT
>SSGN01000062.1 GCA_008016945.1 Flavobacteriales bacterium | reverse complement strand
TCATTCGCCCATACTTTGTTGCTCCTCAGTCGGATACTTCGATCCAGTATCCTCTCTTCGGAGCGCCTCGTCTGGACGAATGATAGCGGTGTGCGCCATCCGTTCGTGGTTCTTCGAGGCACCCATAAACTATGTGAAGATCGGCGTGCAGCTCCTACTTCTCCCCTTTCTCAAGACCGAGCCTAACCGCACACTTCTATATTGCCGCCTCAGTACCTTGGCCCTCCTATCGAACACCACATGAACATCCTGGGTAAGAAGACACTCTTGCGCGCCATTGAACCAGAGGACCTACCCCAACTCCTGGCATGGGCGAATGACCCAGACATCCAAGCGGGGCTGGGCGGATGGCATTTCCCATCGAGTGCAGAAGACCAACGAAAATGGTATGCCAGCTTTTCCTTGGGCTCCAGAGATCAGCGGTTCGCCATTGAAACCGCAGAACATGGGCTGATCGGCACGGCGAACTTGGTAGACATCGATTGGAAGAACCGCAATGCCTTCCACGGCTTGATGCTCGGCAACAAGGACACACGTGGCAAAGGCTATGGCCAGGATGCGGTAATGGCTGTGATGCGCTATGCCTTTGATGAACTTGGGCTGATCCGCTTAGATGGCTCCATGATCGCTTTCAACGAAGCATCCTTGAAGTTGTACCTGGGTAAATGCGGGTGGAAGGAGGAAGGTCGGCAACGGGATTGGTACTATCGGAAAGGTCGCCATTGGGACCGGATCATGGTCGGGGTGACCTGTGCGGATTACCGTCAGCTGGCGCAGCAGACCAAGTACTGGGCTGATTGAATCCGACAACGATCGCGTACAAAGGATCCGAGAACATGCAAGCCCTTGCTGCTTTGCTCAGGGCGGAACGCGGGCCTGACGCCTACTTGAGGCTGCCGTTGGCCGTACGGGCCATGCCTGACCAGGACGGTGTGCTCAATGAGCTGGCCGCATATCTGACGCGGTTCCCCGTTGATGAACTCGCTCGGATCCTTTACATCCAAGGGCTTGGCCGGGCTGGAAAAACGCAGCACGCAGAAGAGCAAGTTCAGAAAGTGCTCGGCAGGAACGATGGAAATGTCTTGGAGCGGTTGCAGCAGAGGCTCCTGGACGGGCAGGGGCTGAAGGGAGGGAGGATCCGATCGGAATATGCCTGCTTTCCGGATTCCATGATCCAGAATCTCGGCTTTTGGTCGCACCGGATCACCGCCCCCGGCGGAGGTGTGGTTGAGGCCATCACCAAGATCATGCACCAGGATCATTGCGGACGGGAAGTGGCGTTCTATTCGCGAATAAGAAGGGCATTCCCGAAGCTGGCCACGATCTCCCCTGATCCGCTCGACCTTTGGCAGGTCACGCCGAACATGGTCCTGCTCACCATGGAACGCGTGCCGGGCCGTAGTGCGGACTCGGGCTCGATGAGCACGGACGAGGTATCGGCCTTTGTCCGGAACTACCAGGCCATTGCGGAGATCCCATTTGGAGCGGTCGCGGGGGAGATCGGGGAGCGGAACACGGAGAACGGATTGAGCCATGGGTATCTGGCCAGTGCGCTTCATATGGTACATACGCCCGCAGGGTTCACACAAACCATGGAGTGGACGATCCGTACGGTGACGGAGCGAGGCTATTCGCAACCCGTGGTCGATGCCGTCGTGCAGGCGATGGAGCATTTGATGGAGCATGCCTTCCATACACGGGTGCAGCCAGAGAGACACTATTCGCTGCTCCACGGGGATATGCACCGCCACAATGTTCTCATGTCCGAGGAACGTACCGTCTTGATCGATTGGGCGCGCTGCACCACCGGACCCAGGGGCATTGATCTGGTCGTGCTGTTCCGCCGATTCGGTTACCAGCGGGTGCAAAACATGGTGCAGCCCCTCTTGCCTCGGCATGAACCTGTACCAAACATCCTTTTGGCGTGGGCCCATATCCTGGTCAGCCTTGAACTGGACCTGCCGGGAATTAAGATGGAGCCTGAGGAACATGTGTTCCTTCCGGCTTCGAAAACCATACTATCCGCGACTTGGTGAACCCTGGAACGAGCGCTCAGTTCGTGAAGAGCTCGTAACGGTCCAGCAGGGGGTCCAGTTCTTGGAAAGGCACGTGGAGTATCGCGTCAAGCATGGAAAGCCCAGGCATGAATGGACCGTTCCTCACATATTCCATACTAGTGGGCCGGATGAACTGGAGTGAAAGTCCGTGATCCTGCCAACGCTGTGACGAGTAAAGCACGGTACCTCCCTGCGCCTGTATGTAGTATCGGATCCTTTCCTGTTCGCAGATATGCATCAATCGCTCCTCGAACCGAATGTCGGTCCGCAAGCCCATTTCCGAGGTTCGTTGAAAATGCACAGACCGACCGAGTCGCTCCAAAAGCAATTGCACCGAACGTTGCGCCAAACTCGTGATCCTGTCGTCCGTCAACATCAATATCTCTTCCAGTAGTTCACGGCCCACCTGATAATTCAATGCCTTGTTATAATTCATATCCACAGTACGCAGAAAGCCCTTCTTCCAGCGCTCCCAACCAGTCATGTCGATCGTCACATCCTTGATCAACTTATTCTGGCTGGCACCTGACAATGGCACCGTGAAATACCATTCCTTCCCATTCACAAGCAGGCGATTACGATTGATGTATCCGCGGTTGATGAAATTAACATCATCGTAGATCAGAAAGCGCTCCACCGCAGCAGCCATCTGGTAATAACCAATATATGGAAAGAAATAGGGCTGCATGATCGCCGCCCGACCGTTCACCAATCCTTGGACCATGCTTTCAACCATCAGTCACGTTCACCACACTCCATACGATAGAACCCACTCGGCCCCAAGGAGCACACCTGTCCGAGACCTTCAGACAGGCCCACGAAGATAGACCGGACTGGAACGCCCAATGCCTGCCAGGAACGACATGATCACCCTATCCTGGTCTGCGGGTGAAAGATCCGGGTACAACGGAAGACACAATACACGGTTGGCGTAATCCTCTGAAATGGGAGAGGACCCGCCATTGACATATGGCAAGGTATTCAAGGAAGGATAGAAATAGCGCCTCGGATGGACTCCCTTCTCCACCATGGTGCTCATCGTTCGGTCGGTGGTAGCCGCATCCGGCAGGATCACCGGAAAATAAGCATGATTCGTGCGTGCATCAAAAGGAGCTTGTGGGCAATGAACCAACGTGGACAGGGCAGAGTCGTACACCCCGACCACGCGTTCTCTTTCCTCGATGATCCGCTCCACGTGCGGCAACACCGCCATGCCCATTGCCGCGTGCACCTCGCTCATCTTGGCGTTCATGCCCAAACAGAAGTGCTCATCGCCACGGTGTCCGAAGCTGCGCAGGAGCCGCAACCGATCATCGGCCTCCGCATCGTGCAGCACCACGGCGCCCCCTTCCACCGTATGGAAGAGCTTGGTGGCGTGGAAGCTCAGGGTGCTGGCATCGCCCCACTGCAATATGCTGCGTCCCTTGTATTGCACGTCGAAGGCGTGGGCCGCATCGTAGATCACCTTCAGGCCGTGCTTCTTGGCGATGGCATCAATGGCCTCCACATCGCAGGGGATGCCGTACACGTGCGTGGCCAGGATAGCGGTGGTGTCCGGCGTGATGGCGGCTTCGATCAGGTTGGGGTCGATGCAGCAGGTCTTCGGGTCGATGTCCACGAACACCGGCTCGCAGCCTTCCCACAGGATGGCGCTGGTGGTGGCCACATAGCTGAAGGGGGTGGTGATCACCTTGCCCTTCACCCCCAAGGCACGGATGGCGAGCTGGATGGCCAGGGTGCCGTTGGACATGCTCCGGAAGAAGGGGACCTCGAAGCGGCGCTGGAGGGGTTCCTCCAACTCGCGTACGATGGGGCCATTGTTGGTGAGCACGTGCGTGCTGTACGCTTTCCGCAGCCAGAACAGGTATTCCTCCTCGGGGGGCAGGAAGGTCTTGGTCACATGGATGGGTTCCATCTCCACGGTCGTTGATCAGGCGGGAAGTATGGTCGACACCTGCTCGCGTACGATCTTGGACCAGTTGACGCTTTGGGAGCGCACCCGGAACGGTCGCAAGCCTTGTACGCGACAGAGTGACAAGGTACTGACGAAGGACTTGACCCCTACCAGGATGGAGTAGGTGCCCATGTTCATCTCCAACTTACCCAGGGGGATACGCAGCCGATGCACGCCACCACCGAGCACGATGGGCCGCCCCTCCTGGTCCTTGGCGGTGACCGCCAGCACCTGGCTCATGGCGATATCGTCCACGAACACGCTCACGCCGGCTTGTTCGCCCTGATCCACGCGGACGGTGAGCTCGATCACACCTTCCTTGCCTTGGTCCACCACGGGTTCGGGGTCCTGTAAGGGCTTGTCGTCCACCAGGAGCTGAAGGTCGAGAACCTCGGCCCCTCCGGTGCCGGTGATCCGGCGATCCACGGTGAAGGCGCTCATGTACCGGTCCATGGCCTCACCCAGGTTGGTGGTATCCATCATCAGTTGGCCCTTCTGCATCACCAAAGCGCGGGTGCAGAAGGTGGACACCATGGGCATGCTGTGCGATACGAAGATCACAGCGGAGTGGGCCATGATCTCACGCACGCGGTTGAGGCACTTCATGGCAAAGCCGATGTCGCCCACGGCGAGCACCTCGTCGAGGAAGAGGATGTCGGGCTCCAACAGTACGGCGGCCACGGAGAATCCGAGGCGCACGTTCATACCCGAGCTGTAGTTCTGCACGGGCATGTCGATGAACTGCTCCAGCTCGGCGAAGGCCACCACCTCATCCAACCGTTGCCGTACCACCTGGCGTGGTATGCCAAGCACGGCGGCATTGACGAAGATGTTCTCGCGCCCGGTGAGCACCGGGTTGAAACCCGCGCCGAGGGCGATGAGCGCACCGATGCGTCCAC
This sequence comes from Flavobacteriales bacterium, assembly GCA_008016945.1. The sequence goes on along the minus strand of SSGN01000062.1, from coordinate 23,608 downwards.
GGAGCTCGATGCGGCCCTTGTCGGGCTTCATCAGGCCGTTGAGCATCTTCAGCAGCGTGGTCTTGCCCGCCCCGTTGCGGCCCAGCAGCCCAAGGCATTCGCCACGCCGCAGTTCGAATCCCACATCCTGCAAGGCCCAGAACTCCTTGGTGCGGAGTTCATGGTTCCTTTCCCGGCCGACCACTTCGGCCGCCAGGTCCTGCACACCATACTTCAGCGAGGTCCGCAGGTCGGTGCAGAACTTCTTGGAGAGTCCCTCCACCCGGATCAAGGGAGCTTCGCCACTCATGCGCTAAGGCGTTCGATGAGGATGGGCAGGGCCAGCCGATACAGCAACAGACCCACGAAGAGCAACGCGGTAGAGATGGCTACCACCGTTAGGAACGGAGACAGCATGGGGGTTTCGCCCCCCGTGAGCCAGGCCCTGCCGGTGAGGATGAGCGGTGTTGCGGGATTCCAGGTGAACAACTTGGCCATGAACCCTGCGGTCGGCATGGCGAAGACCACCGGGGTGATGTACATGAAGAACTGGGCCAACAGGGGGATCACGCGGCCCACATCGGTGTACAGCATGCCGATCGGCGAGATCAGCAAGCCCACGGCACCACCGGCCAGGATGATGGCCAGTAGCGCCAACGGGAACAGCAGCACATGCCAATCGGGCATCACGCCGAGGAGCATGACGGCCGGCACCAGGATCACCAGCTTGACCCCGAGGTTGAAGATCTGTTTGAGGAAGCCCGCCATGATGAGGGCCTCACGCGGGAAGTTGAGCTTGGTGAGGAACGAGCGCGCCAAGCCCACCTGCTGCAAGGGGCTCTGCACGGCCTCCACCAACATCTGCCACATCATGGTGCCGGTGAAAACGTATACCGGATAGGGGATGGACGTATCGGCCACCCGCACCACGCCGGTGGAGTTGAGCAGGATCCACACTAAAGTGTTGGACACGGGCATGATGAAGGCCCAGAGGTAGCCCAGATAACTCTGGCGGTACTGGGCCTTCACATCGCGCATGGCCAGACGCCAGGCCAGTGGGCCAGCGGCCACCATGTCCGCGAAGAGGGCGCGGACCAAACGCGCCGGGTTGCGCACGGCGGACCCGGGCAGGTGTACCACCACAGGGAGCGTTCGTTGGTTGGAGCTGGACATGGTCGTGACCGCACCGCCGGTCGCACGGTACGTTCGAGGGCTGGCAAATGTAGCCCCCCGCACGGAACGCTACGCAGGAATCCGTGGTGCACGCCCCCTGCCCTTTCGTGAAATGCACCGCATGGTGGCTTTCCCCGGTCCATGGCCGTATCAACCACGTGCCCCGTCCTGCCTCGACGCGCCTTCCGCAGTGGCCACGATGTGGGCCCGGCCGGGGGAATGTCCATCGAGCACACGGATGGAATATCCCAAGGGGAGGAGGATACGATCCACGGCCGACATGCAGGCCACGGAGTGCACCTCGATGCACAGGAAAGGATGGTCGCGACGCAGGATCGCTCCGGCTCCCTCCAGCACCAGTTGCTCGGCCCCTTCCACGTCGATCTTCATCAGCGCTACGCGGTCCCAGCGTTGTTCCTCGGCCAGGTCGTCCAGCCGCCGCACCGGCACCTCCATGGTTCGGAAGCCCGACCGCGCGTAGATCGCTTGTTCCAAGGGCGGGTCCACGCTTTCCAGGTAACCTCCGGAGCTCGTCTCGTCGTCCACATTATCCGAGGTATTGAACCGTAAGGAACCGTTGGTATCGCCCAACGCACATGCCATGAGCCGTACACGGGAGGCGAGCGCGGGATTGAGGTCGAGGTTCGCCTGTAAGCGTTGCCTGTTGGCCGGATTGGGCTCGAAGGCGACCACCTGTGCGGCCGGGTACCTGCTGGAGAACGCCAAGGAATGGTAGCCGATATGGGCGCCGATATCGAGCACCAGACCGTGCTGTGGAGGCGTTGGCAACGCCGTCCAGATGGGACCATCGAAGGTTCCGGCCACCATCTCGCGGAAGGCCTCCCTGCTCGTATCCACCAGCAACCGCGCCCCTTTCAAGGGCCCACCGGACAACACGTGCACGGCTGGCGCAGGAGCCACCGGGTCCGGGCGAGCGACCGGTGTTGGCCGCATCGCACGCCAAAGCAGCGGCGGCACCAGGTCCTTGATGATCGACTTCAACCGTGATGCACCCATGGTGAATGGTCCTGGCAAGGGTGCAGGTCCCCGTGCACGACATACCGGCGTTCAGGCCCGCGGGGTCTTGGCATCGGTATCGCGTTTGGCCTCCTCACCTTTCTTCTTGGAGCGTCGACCATAACCGTAGCCATACCCATAACCCGACCCGTAACCATAGGCGTAACGGTAGCCGTAGCCGTAGTTGGTGTTGTAATAGTACTTGCTCTTCTTGATCCGCACCCCGTTGAGGATGAAGCCGGTGTTCTTGGCGGGATTGGCCTGCAACACCTCCAGGGCGTTGAGCACGTGATCCTTACTGGCGAAGCGGGTGTTCACCACGAACAAGGTGGCATCGGCGTGGCGCATCATCAGCAAGGCGTCGGTGATCAGGCCCACCGGTGGGGTATCGATGAGCACGTAGTCGTACACCATGGCCGCCTCGCGGAACAACTCTTCGAGGTGCTTGCTCAGGATCAGTTCCGAGGCGTTGGGGGGAGTGGGACCAGAAAGGATCACATTCAGTCCCTCGAACTGCGTGGGGAGCACGGCATCGCGCCAATGGGCCTTACCCACCAGCACCGTGCTCAGGCCGACCTGGCTGGTCATACCCAGGCCTATGGCAACCTTCGGCTTGTGCAGGTCCAACTCGAGCAGCAACACCTTCTTCCCGGCTTTGGCCAGGATGGCGGTCAGGTTCACCGAACAGAAGGTCTTCCCCTCGTTGGGTCGGTAGCTGGTCACCAGCACCACCTTACCCCTGCCCGGCTCGCCCTCCACGTACTCCAGGTTGGTGCGCACGGTTCGGAACGATTCGGTGATCGCCGACTTGGGATCGCTGTCCACCACCACGTAGTTCTCTTCGGCCTTCTCGCTGCTGATGATCTCACCGAAGACCGGAAGCGTGGTGTGTTCCTTGAGCTGATCGGCGTTCTCGATGCGATCATAGAACATCACGCGGATGAAGACCACCAGCATGGACAGCACGCCACCACCCAGCATGAAGGTGTAGAAGATCTTCATCTTATCGGGGCGCACCACCCCCAGGCCACGGGCGCTCTCGATCACCTTGGTCTTGGGGATGATGCCCGCGCGGGCGATCACCGTGCTGGCCCGCTTCTCGAGCAGGAACAGGTACATGCGCTCATTCACCTGCATGCGCCGCTCGATGTTCAGGATGTCGCGCTGGCTTTTGGGCAGCTTGCGGATCAACGCCTCATAATCGTTCACCTGCGTCTGAATGTCACCGATCTTGCCCTTGATCGCATTGCGCGCATTCTTGATGTACGTGAGCAGGTTCAGCTTATTCAGTTGGATATTGGAATCGAGCCGTTGGACCGCGATGTTCTCGGTGGTCCCGGTGAACAGGTCCTCGATCCGGTCCATCTGCATGGAATAGAGTTGCTCCAGGGTCTTCTTCAGGAAAGCATCCTCAGCGATGAAGACCGCGGGAGGCAACAGTTTCCCATCGCTATTGTTCAGCACATAATCCTCCAGCGCATCCAGCGACTGCACCTCCAGCTCCCGCGCACGTCGTTGGTGGTCGAAGTCGACCATCTCCGTGAAGTACAACCCCTCCTGGCGACCGAGGTTGAGGATATCCTTGCTCTCCTTGTACGACTGCAGCTCGTCCTCGTGCTGCTCCAGGATCACCGTGACCTCGGCCAACTGCCGGTCGATATAGGTCATGGTGTTCTCGTTGATGTCGAACTCGCTCTGCAACGAATAGCGGATGTACTCCTTGGACAATGTATCCAGGAACATCTTGGCCCGCACCCCCACCTCGTCCTCCACGGTCACGTCCAGAATGGTGGTGAACTCCTGGTTCTCCACCTTGATCCGGCTCTTGTACTTCTTGACCAAGCTGCTCCGTTCGTGCTTGATGAACTGGTAATCCGTGGCCGTGGCCCGCTCCAAAGCGGCGCCGCTGAAGTAGGGCGATCGGTCGATCCGCAGCATGAACTGGTTCCCCGGATCCCGCACCTCCTCATCGAACCGGAACACCTGCTTCTCCATCTTGCCGCTGCGGTCGAAACTCAGCTCGTAGCGTAATGAATCCAGCAAGCGCAGGTCGAATGGCCGTTCGTATAGGCCAGGCTCCAGGATATCCATGTGCACCGTGAACGGTAACGCGGCATAGACCTGGGTGGTCTTGAACCGACCCACGATGAAGTACGAGACATCGAAGTCGAGTTTGGCCAGCGCGGCATCCACCAGGTCGTACGAGGTGAGCACCCGCTTCTGGTTGACGATGTCCGTGTACGACTGCTGGTAGCCCAAGGTCTTGTACACCTGGCTCTGGTAGTCGTACACCTCGTTGTCCTTCAGCATGATCTGCGTGGTGGCCCCGTAGATATCCGGCAGCTTGTAGCTGTACAGGTAGGACATCACCGCCGAAAGCAGCAGTGCGATCACCACGAAATACCAGTTCTTGGACACGATCCGGATGAAGTACCGGAGGTCCTTGGCATCGATGATACTGCCCCGTTGCTGGGGCTTGGGTACTGCCATGCGCCTGATTCACCGCTTCGCGCTCCGCACCTGTGACACCGTCAAGGCGCTTTTCCCGAAGGGTCGCAAATATAGCTCCCACCTTGTAGACGTAGCCCGGCCCTGTCCGATGTTGGTATCTTGGATATCCATGACGCTGGACCGTTCCGATCCGAAATAGTACGTTTGCCTATCTTTGACCGCATTCCGTATAACGGCACATGAAGAACATGCTTCGCTTCGCCCTGCTCACCGCCGCAATGGCCCTGCCGTTCGCGGGCATGGTGATGGCTCAGGGTGTAGGAGGCCCGCCCCCGTGCTGGCCCCCGCCCTGTATCCCGATCGATGGCGGCGTTAGTCTGCTGGTGGCTGCTGGCACCCTGTTGGGCGGCAAAAAGGCCCTTGACCTCCGTCGCGGCCGCAAGCGCTCCGCTTGATGACACGCCTGTCCGCCACGCCGCGTGCGGTGCTGGCCGACCCCGTGGTGCGTTTCCTTGGTACGGGCATCGTGCTGTACACCGCGTGGCACCTGCTGTATGAGTTGGTGCTCCACCCCAAGGGCACCCTCGACCTGGCCGTGATCGACTCCTTGGTGTGGCTGGCCGGCGGCCTCCTCCGGCTCTTCGGCCATGAGTTGCTTCCCGACCCCGGCTTCGATAGCAATCGGTACCTCGGCATCCAGGGGGGCAGCCATCTCTGGATCGGCGACCCCTGCAACGGTGTAAGTCTCTTCGCCGTCTACCTCATCTTCCTGGTGGCCTATCCCGGTCCCTGGCGCCACAAGCTTTGGTTCGGGGCTTTGGGCCTGCTGAGCATCCACCTGATCAACGCCATCCGGGTGGCCGTGCTTTGCGTGGTGGCGGCCATCGACTACGACTGGTTCAACTTCAACCACGACTATACCTTCTATGTGGTGGTCTACGGCTGGGTGTTCCTCCTGTGGGCCATCTGGGTGAAGCGGTTCGCGCCGAAGAGCGTTCCGTCCAAAGCATGAGGCGCAGCATAGGCATCGCCATGGTGTTGGCGCTGGCGGTACTGCTAGGAGCCGTCCGGGAGTTCTTCTTCGTGAACCTGAACTACGCCATCGACCACCTCCAGCACCACCGTGCCTACTCCTTCGCCCACAGTGCCTTCACCGCTGCGGTATCCGACTTCTCGTTGAAGCAGCTCGTGCTCCTGAAATGGGCCGCCGCCCTGGTCTTCATCATCGCCATGCTCGCCCTCACCATCGCCATGGCGCGTGTGCTTTGGGGCGACCACCGCTACCTCCGCGTACTCGTGGTGGGTACCACGCTGGTGGCCGCTCTGGCCCTGCTGCTGCAACTGGCCGGCGGACTGCATCCCGCATTCGCCCTGGTCTCCGTGAAACTGTTGCACCTGTTGCAATACCCGGGCATGCTGTTGTTCCTCTGGGTGGCCTCCATGCTGGGGAAAAGTCCGAGGTAAGGCACGGTGCCCGTTACCTTTGGCGCCCTACCATGCAACGCGACAACACGATCTTCGACCTGATCGCCCAGGAGAAATGGCGCCAAACCAAGGGGCTTGAGCTCATCGCCAGCGAAAATTACGTGAGCGAACAGGTCCTGGAGGCCATGGGCTCCGTGCTCACCAACAAATACGCCGAGGGCCTGCCGGGCAAACGCTACTACGGCGGCTGCGAGGTGGTTGACCAGGTGGAGAACATCGCCATCGACCGGGTGAAACAGCTCTTCGGTGCGGTCTGGGCCAATGTGCAGCCCCACAGTGGCGCACAGGCCAATGCCGCGGTGATGCTCGCCTGCCTGAAGCCCGGCGACACGATCCTCGGCTTCGACCTGAGCCATGGTGGGCACCTTACCCACGGCAGTCCGGTGAACTTCAGCGGCAAGTTGTACCGCCCCACGTTCTATGGTGTACGCCAGGAGACCGGTCGGATCCACCTGGAGGATGTGCGCGCCAAGGCCTTGGCCGAAAGGCCCAAGCTGATCATCTGCGGTGCCAGCGCCTACAGCAGGGATTGGGACTTCGCAGGGTTCCGCGCCATCGCCGACGAGGTGGGCGCACTGCTCTTGGCCGATATCTCGCATCCGGCCGGTTTGATCGGCGCTCGACTGCTCAACGACCCGCTCCCCCATTGCCACATCGTGACCACCACCACGCACAAGACCTTGCGCGGCCCGCGTGGTGGCCTGATCATGATGGGCGTCGACTTCCCCAACCCCTTCGGGCTCAAAACCCCCAAGGGCGAGGTGCGAATGATGAGCGCCGTGCTCGATGGTGCCGTGTTCCCAGGCACTCAAGGCGGGCCACTGGAGCATGTGATCGCCGCCAAGGCCGTGGCTTTCGGCGAAGCCCTCACCCCCACCTTCGCCGACTATGGCAGGCAGGTGATGGCCAACGCCAAGGTCCTGGCCGACGGGCTGATCCAATTGGGCTACAAGGTGATCAGCGATGGTACGGACAACCACTGTCTGCTCATCGACATGCGCAGCAAGGGGATCACCGGCAAAGAGGCCGAAGCCGCACTGGGCAAGGTGGACATCACCGTGAACAAGAACATGGTGCCGTTCGATACACAAAGCCCATTCGTCACCAGCGGCATCAGGATCGGGTCTCCGGCCATCACCACACGCGGGCTGAAAGAGGCCGAATGCGCCCAGGTGGTGCAGCTGATCGATGCGGCCATCACCCACCGCGACAACGACGCCGAACTGGACCGCATCCGCTTCCAAGTGGACGGCTTGATGCGCCTGCGCCCGCTGTTCGCGCACTGAGCGAACTACGCCTTCCGCAACACCAACGCGTAGCCGAAGGGATGATCCTTCGCCGTGAGCTGGGAGAGCTTGGCCCCCAGGCCACCACGCACGAACCAGGTGGTGAAGTGCTGTGCCAGCTTAGCGATGGGGCGACCGACCACCGGTACGCCCCGCACCGATTTGGAGAACAGGTCCGCCATGATCTCCGGCACACCGCCGATGGGTTCCAGTTCCACCACGGCGAAACCGGCATCCTCGGTCATGGACCGTAGGGCGTGCTCCGTATACCGGTAGTAATCGAAGGGCTGCTCGTGCAGGCCGTAGTAGAACGGCACGTTCATGATCACCTGCCCACCTGGAGCCAGCACCCGGTACATCTCGCGCACCAGATCCTCCGGTCTCCGGATATGCTCCAGCACATCGGAAAGGATGATGGTATCGAACGAAGCATCGGGGAAGGCGATGGGCTTGTTCAAGTCCTGCTCCTGGTCCAGGTGCGGGTTGGGATGCATGCTATTCCCCCAATCCACGCACGTGATGCTGGACACGTGGGCCTTGTACGTGGCGTATAACGGCACCTTGCCACAACCCAGGTCGATCAACCTACCCCGGGCGTACTGCGGCAACGCGCGTTGGTAGAACCTGCCGATCAGGTCCACCATCACCCGCGAGGCGATGCCCACGGCCTTCGGATCCCGAGAGCCCTGCAAACGACCTTTCCGGTACACGAACTTGCTCGGCTTCCACTGTTCAACGTTGCGCATGGCCGCGAAGTAACGATCCTTTCATCGACCCTCGTTCCGAACATGGACCGGCAGACCCATCTCTCCGTCCCTGAACCAGATGGGATAAACCGCCAGGAAGGCCAACCCCATGTCCAAGATACCGAACGTGAGGCCCGTGGATAGATGGAAGAGGATGCCCATCGCCATCCACCAATGGCGGGTACGGCGCCACCAGACGGCGATGGGAAAGGTGAGCTGGAAAAGCAGTACGGCATAGTTCACGGTGGTGGCCAGCAAGGGGACCGCGGCAAGCCACGCCGGGCCATAGCGCGTATCGGTGGCAATGATGCCGACAGCTTCACCGGACGGCCAGTAAGCACCCATCAACTTCTCCAGACCGGTGACGGCATAGACCAGGAGCAACTGAAGCCGGATCACCCAGAACGCAACACGGTGCATCACGTCCTCCGGATGCCTCCTTGCGCTTTCCCCGGGCTCCCTGGCCGGTAGGAGGATCATCCAGAACAGCACGTTCGCGATGAGTTGGTGCCCTCCTGTGGAGTCGAGCCACGCGTAGTTCACCAAGCCGTTGAAGAGGCCCCATTCGACAAGGGTGATGTACCATCGCGAAGGCAGGAAGACCGAACGCAGGGCCAATACCATCACCAGAACGACCGCGATGATCGCGGTGCCCGGTGGTGCCCAGGTGCTGAAGGCATGGGTGAGCATCGCAGCGACTCCCGGTGGCGCAGGCAGTGAAGGCACCGCGGGATCCGTCCAGAGCCATTCCGCCGCTGGCAAGCTGCTCAGCAAATAGCCGAAGAGCCAGAGATGAACCAAACGCTGGAGCCAACGGACCGATCGCCAGGGCAGATTCATGGCACTGGGAGATCAAGGATGAACAAGTTGGTCATTCGTTGGGCCGGCTCGCCCGGATCCACGATGCAACGCTCCACCAGGCGGAAATGTAGGTCTGGCACCTCACGTCCAATGTCGCGCACCAGACCGCGCATAGCCCGGGCCAGGACCGGATCCACCGTGCGACCCGCACGAAGATCATCGGAGACCAGCTGCGCCAGTGGACGCGCCATACGACGCACCAGATAGGGTCGGTCCGCCGGGATCAGCGGCCTCCACGTGCCGTCGGGAAATCCTACTTCCAAGACTCGGTCGCAGTCCGCTGGGTCAGGTGCGAACAGGGCCCAACGTTGGTGGAACCAGGGTCGGGTGTATCGTTGACCCCAGGCGTACAGGCGGTCAGGCACCCATCCGCGAGGTAAGGTGTACGCAAGCACGAGGATCAGGTGTGCCGCAACGATCATGGAAATGATCGATCGGAAAAGTCGCGCGCTCATCACGTTGTCGGCGATATCATACGGCTTTCGATCCATGCGTCTTCGTGCGAAGGTGATGAAATCGACGATCAGGTGGGACCACCCCGATCGCGGCGGGGGGTGGTTCGATCGGGCAGAGGACGCAGGTAGTTCCCGATCCCCGACCGATCCCATGGGCACGTCCTCTATGGTCCGTTCTTCGCACCTTTGCCAAGCTTGGAAAAGATCACCACCTCGCCTGGACGTGCGAACCTCGGCCACCTGCCGTACCTGGACGGTCTACGAGGTGTTGCGATCCTCACCGTCCTATGCTTCCACTGCCTCCATCCGGCATTCGGATTCGACAAACTTCCTTGGGCTGGGCTAATGCGCGACTGGGGACACTCCTGGGAATTCCTGCTGGTCTATCCATTCTCACTGGGCTACCTCGGCGTGGCCATTTTCTTCGTCATCAGTGGTTATTGCATTCACTTGAGCCATATGCGCAATCCACGTGATGGCTGGGCAGGTTTCTTCATCCGACGCTGGTTCCGTATCTATCCGGCCTACCTGTTCGCGATCGCCCTTTTCCTGTTCATCCCACCGTGGGGTGGCCCCTGGATGAACCTCGAACGCCTGACCCAGCTTGTCGCCAACCTGTTCGCCGTTCAGAATTTATGGGAGGATCTACGCTTCGGGATCAACCCATCCTTCTGGAGCATCGCCGTAGAGATACAGTTGTATCTGATCTATCCACTTCTTCTAATGCTCGTTCGGCGCTCCGGCTGGAGAACAGCCTTGATCTTGACCGCTTCCCTGGAACTGCTCCTACGCATATTGCCATTCTTCCTTTCGCGAGCAGGTCTACCTCAGCTACCCTTCGCGTTACGGGGGTCCCCGTTCTTCTTCTGGGCCAGTTGGTCCATCGGCGCTTACCTGTCGGAGATCCATATGCAACAGAAGATCCCCCTGTTCGCCCGAATACGGTTCGACCTCGTTCTTGTCCTCACCGTTCTTTCCGCTCAATTCAAACCGACGCAACACTTGGCCTTCCCGTTGTGCGCCCTGGCCACCGCATTGGCCATGGACCGCATCCATCAAGGCCGGTGGAAAATAGCCACTGAGGGATGGGCCCATTGGCTTTGGGCGCATCTATCCAGGCTCGGTGTTGTCAGCTACAGCTTCTACCTCTTCCACCAGCCGATCCTGAACAAGGTGGGCAAAGGGCTCCGGGAGGCACTTCCGCCCCTGGCCATCGTTGGTTGCCTGCTGCTCCTCTATCCCCTCGTACTGCTTGTGGCTAGACTTGGTCATCGCTACCTGGAGGTCCCGTCCATCGCCCTCGGGAGATCCGCGATCACCTACCTCCGTTCCCGGAGAGGCCTGGGATCCTAGGTCCTCGCCCTGATACGGCCCAGGAGGAGCGCCCGTTGGCTGACATGACCGCGTTTATCTTCCGTGTCCCCAACTTTGCGGTCCATGTCCACGCATCCCAACCACCCCTCCCTACGCTCCTGGATCCCCGTTCCTCCGGATAGCGACTTCCCCATCCAGAACCTGCCGTTGGGCATAGCCTCCTGGAACGGGGAACCTCCCGTACCATGCACCCGCATCGGTGATACGGTGGTAGACTTGAGCATCCTGGCCGACGTGGCCCTGCTCGATGGCTTGGGCATACCGCGCGAAGCCTTCCTGGAACCCACGCTCCACGGCATCATGCGTGGCGGCAAGCCCGCCGTACGTACCCTGCGCCAGCGATTGAGCGAACTGCTGCGTGCCGAGACCCCCACCTTCCGCGACGACAACACCTTGCGCGAAGATGCCTTGCTGCCCCTGGACCAAGTGGTGATGCACCTCCCGGTACGGATCGGCGACTATACCGACTTCTACAGCAGCCGCCAGCACGCGTACAACGTAGGGGTGATGTTCCGCGACCCCGCCAACGCACTCCTGCCCAATTGGCTCCACCTCCCCGTGGGCTACCATGGACGCAGCAGCAGCATCGTGGTCAGCGGCACGCCGATCCACCGCCCCATGGGCCAGTTCAGACCGGCGCCCGATGCCGCCCCCGAGTTCGGTGCCTCGCGCCAGCTGGACTTCGAACTGGAGATGGGCTTCATCACCTTCGATGGCAAACCGATGGGCCAGCGCATCAGTACCGCCGAAGCCGAGGACCACATCCTTGGCCTGGTGCTCTTCAACGATTGGAGCGCACGCGATATCCAAGCGTGGGAATACGTGCCGCTCGGTCCGTTCCTGGGCAAGAATTTCGCCAGCAGCATGAGCCCCTGGGTAGTGCTGCTCGATGCGTTGGAACCCTTCCGTGTGGCCTCACCTGTACAGGACCCACCTGTGCTACCCTACCTCCGACAAGGGCCGGAGCATCATTTCGACATCCACCTGGAGGTGGCCATCACCCCGAAGAACGATGCGGAGAACGTGGTGTGCCGCAGCAACCTGAAACACCTCTACTGGAGCATGGCCCAGCAGCTCGCCCACCACACCGTGAACGGCTGCAATGTGCGGTCCGGCGACCTGATGGCCAGCGGCACCATCAGCGGCGACGAACCAGGAAGCTTCGGCAGCATGTTGGAGTTGGCCTGGAAGGGCACCAAGCCTCTGGTCCTGTCCAATGGCACGGAACGGAAATTCATCGCGGATGGGGATAGCGTGATCCTGCGTGGGCACGGTCTGGCCAACGGCGTGCGCATCGGGTTCGGGGAGGTCCGCGGCGAGGTGTTGCCCGCGGTGCCCTTTGAGGAATGACCACGTAGCGATGCACCTCCCGGACGGGATCGCACGCCGGAACCTTCACAGGGAGCCGGGCCAGCAGTGGACGCAGTAACTTTGGTAACCACATCCCGGCATCGACGTACAGGCACCAGGCCGCGCCCTCATCGGGCAGGCGCACTTGAGCAATGACCATGGATAAAGGCCCGCACACCAGGCCGACAGCCAACACGGAACCCTCCTCGCCCCCCCCCTCCATCGATCTGGAGAAGGAGCGCGCGGAGATCCTGCGTCGTTACCGTGGGCTGCTGCGCTCCATCCGTGGCGAACGCACCGCCGAAGAGAGCCGAATGATCCGCAAGGCCTTCAACGTGGCCGTGGAAGCGCACAAAGAGCAGCGGCGAAAGACCGGCGAGCCGTACATCTACCATCCCATCGCCGTGGCTCGCATCTGTGCCGAAGAGATCGGGTTGGGCGCCATCAGCGTGGTGGCCGCATTGCTGCATGACACCGTGGAGGACACCGACCTGACCTTGGATGATGTCAAGGATCTCTTCGGGCCCAAGGTCGCCACCATCATCGATGGCCTCACGAAGATCAGCGGCATGCAGTTCGGCACCGACAGCATCCAGGCGGAGAACTTCCGCAAGGTGCTGATGACCCTTGCGCAGGATGTCCATGTGATCCTGGTGAAACTCGCCGACCGCCTCCACAACATGCGCACCCTGGACAGCATGGCGCGCGACAAACAGTTGAAGATCGCCAGCGAAACCCTCTTCCTCTACGCACCGTTGGCGCACCGATTGGGTCTGTACAACATCAAAAGCGAGCTGGAAGACCTCTCGCTGAAATTCCAAGAGCCGGTCATCTACCAGGAGATCGGCGCCAAGCTGAAGAAGGGGGAGGCCGTGCGCAAACGCTTCATCAGCCGGTTCATCCTCCCCATCCGCGAAGCCATGGACAAGGAGGGCTTCAAGTACGAGATCAAAGGGCGCCCCAAGAGCATCCACAGTATCTACAACAAGATGCTGAAGAAACACGTGGCCTTCGAGGAGGTCTACGATGTGTTCGCCATTCGGATCATCGTGGACACACGGCAGGAATTGGAAAAGGCGGACTGCTGGAAGGTGTACAGCATCGTGACCGACTATTACCAGCCCAACCCCGACCGCCTGCGCGACTGGATCAGCACCCCGAAGGCCAACGGCTACGAAAGCCTTCAGACCACCGTGATGAGCCCCGGAGGCCGCTGGGTGGAGGTGCAGATCCGCAGTCGGCGCATGGACGAGATCGCCGAAATGGGCCTCGCAGCGCACTACCTGTACAAAGACGAACAGGAACACAGCCACGCGCTGGACAATTGGCTCGGGCGCATCCGCGAAATGCTCGAGGAGACCAGTGGCAATGCGGTGGACTTCGTCAGCGACTTCAAGCTGGACCTGTTCAGCGACGAGATCGTGGTCTTCACCCCCAACGGCGACATGCGCAACCTGCCCGTTGGCGCCACCGCACTGGACTTCGCCTTCGAGATCCACACCCAGATCGGGCGCCAGTGCATCGGGGCCAAGGTGAATCACAAACTCGTACCCCTGAGCCACCCCTTGCGGAGCGGCGACCAGGTGGATATCATCACCAGCCGGAAACAACAACCCAAGGATGACTGGCTGAACTACGTCATCACCGCCAAGGCCCGGCACCGCATCAAACAAGCCCTTCGCGAACAGAAGAAAAAGCTCGCCGGGGTGGGTCGCGAGGCCGTGTTGAGCCAACTGCGCGCCTGGGGCGCACGGGTGGATAACACCAACCTGAAGGCCCTGATCACCTATTTCGGCAGTTCCGATATCACGAACCTGTACTACCAGGTGGCCCGAGGCAAGCACCGCCTCGACACCATCGAAGGCCGACAAGTGAAGGCCGGACGCCTCCTGCTGCCCAAGGCCGTCACCACCGGCGACGAAAGATCATTGGAAGAGGTGGTGGCCGAGATCCGTGGCGGGGACAAGAACGCCGCACTGGTCCTTGGGGACGACCTGAAGAAGATCGACTACCAGCTCTCCTCCTGCTGCAGCCCCATCGCCGGCGATGACGTGTTCGGATTCATCAGCCCCGACGAGGGGATCAAGATCCACCGTGTGAACTGCGCCAATGCCGTACAGCTGATGAGCAACTTCGCCTACCGGGTGGTGAAGGCGCGGTGGAAAGGAAAGGACACCGTGGAGTTCCTCGCGGGCATCCGCTTCAGCGGCATCGATGATGTGGGCTTAGTGAACAAGATCACCACCATCATCAGCCACGAGCACAACGTGAACATGCGTGCCATCAGTTTCGAGAGCAACGACGGGATCTTCGCCGGGAAGGTGATGGTGTACGTACATGACACCGACCACCTCAACGCCCTGATGGAGAAACTGAAACGGGTGCGCGGGGTCCGTAGCGTGGAGCGGGTGGACCACGGGTAGTGGGCCAACGCCCCGGCCCGCCCAGCGGTCTTGGACCGGGCCATCACCACCACGGGTCCACGGCCTTGGAACACGAGACCAACACCCTACTCCAGGACCGACCCGCGTCGCTTACCTTTGGTGCCATGGTGGAGGCCGACCAACAAGCCAGGGTCCAGCGCATCTTCAGTGAGTATCTCGAACGCCACGGGCACCGCAAAACGCCCGAGCGCTTCGCCATACTCACCGAGGTGTATGCACACGACGGCCACTTCGACATCGAACGGCTATACGGCCGGATGAAGATCAAGAAGTACCGCGTGAGCCGCGCCACCCTGTACAACACCATGGACCTGCTGATCGACTGCGACCTGGTCCGTCGGCACCGCTTCTCCGGAACACAATCCCAGTTCGAAAAAGCGCACTCCTTCGGCCAGCACGACCACCTGGTGTGCAGTGATTGTGGTGCGGTGCAGGAATTCTGCGACCCACGCATCCAACAGATCCGAAAAACCGCCAGCGAAGTCCTGGATTTCGAAGTACGATACCATACCCTGCAGATCCATGGGACCTGCAAAAGCTGCATAGAAAAACGCCAACGATCATGACCGAGACCGACCGCCCGATGTTCGACCTCGCTGTTTCCAACGGACCGAATTGGAAAGTGTTCCACCTCAAGGGCCGACTGATGGACCAACAGCAGGCCGACCGGCTGATGGGCACCCTGGACAACGAACTGACCGGAGACCACAACACCGTGGTGCTCGACATGGGTGAACTCCAGTACATGAACAGCACCGGCCTGAACATCCTGATCAACGTGCTCACCAAGACCCGGAACGCCGGTGGGGATACGTTGATCGCCGCGGTCTCGCACAGTGTGCGCCAGTTGTTCGTGGTAACGAAACTGGACACGGTGTTCACGATCACACCGACGGTGGATGAGGCCGTGGCGAAGCTGAGCGCATGAAAGCACGCATGGATGTGCTCCTCGGTGCCCAATGGGGCGACGAGGGCAAGGGCAAGGTCGTGGACGTGATCGCTCCGAACTACGACATCATCGCACGGTTCCAAGGCGGCCCCAACGCGGGCCACACCCTGATCTTCGAGGGGCGCAAGCATGTGCTCCACACCATTCCCAGTGGCGTGTTCCGTGAAGGCACGGTGAACCTGGTGGGGAACGGCGTGGTGATCGACCCGGTGATCTTCCTCAAAGAGATCAATGCCCTCAAGGAAGTCGGGGTGGATGTGCGGAAGAACCTGCTCATCAGCCGCAGAGCCCACCTGATCCTGCCCACACACCGAGCGCTGGATGCGGCCAGTGAGGCCGACAAGGGCAGCGGCAAGATCGGCAGCACCCTCAAGGGGATAGGCCCCACGTACATGGACAAGACCGGCCGCAACGGCCTGCGCGTGGGCGACCTGGAGCTGCCTGACTTCCAAGCACGCCTGAACAGCCTGGTGATGAAGCATGAGCGCCTGCTGGCCCTGTACGACCGGCCAGGGGCGCCTGCGGAAGCCATGGAAGAATGGCTCGCGGCCGTGGAGGTGCTGCGCTCCATGCCCTTGGTGGATAGTGAACACTTCCTGGACCAAGCGCTCCGCAGTGGCCAACGCATCCTTGCAGAAGGCGCCCAAGGCACCTTGCTCGACATCGACTTCGGCACCTACCCGTTCGTGACCAGCAGCAACACCATCAGCGCTGGCGCATGCACCGGGCTGGGCATCGCACCCAACCGCATCGGAAAGGTGGTGGGCATCTTCAAGGCGTACTGCACCCGCGTTGGCAGTGGCCCCTTCCCCACCGAACTGCATGATGCCGACGGCGAGCACATCCGCCAGGTGGGCCGCGAGTTCGGAAGCACCACGGGGCGCCCACGTCGCTGTGGCTGGCTGGACCTGCCGGCATTGCGCTATGCCGTGATGGTGAACGGCGTGACCGAACTGGCCATGATGAAGGCGGACGTGCTCAGCAACATGAACACCTTGCGCTTTTGCACCGCCTACAAGGTGGGTGGATCACGCACCGACCGCCTGCCCTACGACATCACCGCGGATGTGGAACCCGTTCTGGAAACCGTACAGGGTTGGGGCGACCTGACCACCGAGGGCCCGCTGCCCACTGGCCTGGAACGATACATCCAGCTCATCGAAGAACACGTGGGGGTGCCCGTGACGTTGGTCTCCCTTGGTCCCGATCGAAAACAGACCGTGTATCGACACGGCAGCTCGGCTCAGTGACCCATCCATGGGGCGAGCCGCGCACCACCGTTCGCGACGCGCGGTACCCGTGCCGATCACGGACGATGACCTCGTAGCGCGGCTGCGAACACAGCGGGGGCCTGAAGTGGATGGGCTGGAGAGGGCCTTGCGTTCACCATCGCCGGTGAGCATCCGCGTGAACACGACCAAATGGAGCGGACCGGCGGCGGCAAGGATACCGTGGTGCGCCACCGGCCATTACCTCGAAGAACGACCTTCGTTCACCTTCGACCCGCTTTTCCATGCCGGTGCCTACTATGTGCAGGAAGCGAGCAGCATGGCCCTGGAACAAGCCGTAAAGGCCAGCGGACTCGGAGGGGAGCGTATCGTAGCCTTGGACCTCTGCGCCGCACCGGGTGGCAAGAGCACCCATCTGCGCAGCCTGCTGCACCCCGATGCACTGCTGGTGAGCAACGAGATCGAGCCCAAACGACAACGGATCCTGGTGGAGAACCTGTGGAAGTGGGGCGCGGCGAACACCGTGGTATCCGGGGCTGCACCGGAAAAGCTCGCCCGGCTACCGGAGTTCTTCGACCTGGTGGTGGTGGATGCACCTTGCTCCGGAGAAGGCATGTTCCGCAAGGATGGGTTCGCACGGACCCAATGGTCCGAAGGACTCGTGCGGCAATGCAACACCACGCAGAGCCACATCCTGCAACACGCCTGGGATGGCTTGAAGCCGGGTGGTCTGTTGATCTATAGCACCTGTACCTGGGAGACCAGTGAGAACGAAACGCAGGTGGCCCAACTCTTGGCAAAGGGCGGGCGCTGTGTTCCGATCCCATCGGACCCGGCCTGGGGCATGATCCGGAGCACACGCGAAGGCGTGGATGCCCTGCGATGCTATCCGCATCTCCTGCAGGGCGAGGGCTTCTTCATCGCCCTGGTCCAGAAGAACGGCGATCGCGTGCCCTCTCCATCCTACGCGGTGGATCCTGACCGTTCCCATGCGGGTGGCGGGCTGGAATGGTTACGCCCCACCCATCGCTGGGTCGTCATGGACCATGGCGAGGAACGGTTCGCCGTGGATGGCACCTGGAGCCGTATGGTGGAACGCCTTCATGGCCTTCTGCCGGTGCTTTCCTCCGGCACTCCACTGGGCGAACGGAAGGCCGACAGTTGGCGCCCCCATGCCGCCCTCGCCCTGTCTCAAGACCTGGACCGCACGGCCTTCCAACAGGTGGCACTGAACCACGATCAGGCCATCGCCTATCTGCGCGGAAACTCGATCCTCGCCTCTCAAGCCCAAGGTGCGGCACTCGCCATGTACCAGGGCATTCCGATCGGATGGCTCCAAGGCGCTGGCAACCGATGGAACAACCGCTGGCCCTCCTCGTGGCGCATTCGCGTGCAACAGCCAGGTGCACCGTTCGTATCTTGGAAGCGTAATACCGATTCGCCCTAAGGAGTTGGCCGATACACGCGGTCCATTTCCGCATGACATCTCCGTTGTGATCGTTCCGTACCACCGGCCCTCGGTAGCTTCGCTCCCTGCGGTCCAAGCCTTCGACGTTGTACCGACTTCGCCAGATCGTCCTTCGGAAAACCCCTTCGCATCTCCAGCCTACGCCTTCATGCGAACTGGCATCACCCATGAACCACTTCCGCGCCGCCTCAACCACTTGACCGCAAGGCCATGAACAGCTTCCTGGACTGGTTCGAGGATCATAAGTACGGCATCATCGGCACGTTGACCATCCACTCCGTGCTGCTCTTCCTTTTCACCATGGCCCAACTGCAACCCAAGTCGGCAGCGGAAGTGATGGGCGAGGCCAACGTAGAGGTGCTTCCTCCCACTGAAGCGGAACAACTCATCCAACGGATCGAACACCCAGAGCTTGCCGAACCGATGCGGGTGACCAACACCACCAGCAACATCACCGCGGAACGAATGATGAGCAACGCCGCGCAAGCACGCTTGGCAGAGCGGGTGGAAAGCGACCTGAAGGCCATGGAGCAGGCGGAATTCGACCGGTTGGCACAAGAGCGGCGCGACCAGGGGAAGGAGATCGTGATCCCCGAACTGGATCCCAGCAAGTGGAACAAGGAGCAATACATGAAGACCGCGGCCGAACCCGTGAAGGTGGAGGGCGCCACCACCGTTTGGCACGATCTGAAAGGGCGGACACGAACATCCGATGTGCCCGGCTATCTCTGTAAGGAAATGGGACGCGTGGCGATCACCGTACAGGTGGATAAGGCCGGCAACGTGCAGCGTGCAACGCTGGACCCGACCAAGAGCCAAGGTGCCGACGAATGCATGCTCGAACATGCCCTGACTTCCGCGAAACGCGGAAAATTCAATGCGCTCGGAACAGCGCCCGACCCGCAAACAGGCACGTTGTACTTTCTCTTCTTAGCCCAATAGCGCCATTATGTCGCTATCTTTTGTTATAGTGCGTCATTTTGACGCATGATCCTTCTGGGCATTCTCTTTGAACGAACATGGTCACCACAAAACACAGCTGACCATGCTTACCAAGTACCGCACCCCGCACACATCGGCCCACCCCTTCGGAGGTTTCTTCGGCCGCGATATCAGCCAGCTCTTCGGCCACGACGACCTGACCCAGCTCACTCCTCGCGTGAACATCACTGAAACGCCAGAGAAGTTCGTGGTAAGCCTGCGCGTGCCCGGATTCGCCAAGGAGGAGTTGAAAGTGAGCGCCGAGCAGGATATCCTCACGGTGAAAGGAGAAAAAAGCAGCTCCTCCTCCACGGAGAATGAACGGTTCCTACGCCGTGAGTTCCAAGCCAGCAGCTTCAGCCGAAGCTTTCAACTTCCAGAGGCCGTGCGCATCGAAGCCATTACGGCCGAACATGTGAATGGGGTGCTGAACCTCAGCATTCCGAAAAGCGAACCCGCAAAGCCGGAGACCCGCGAGATCAACATCGCCTGATCCCTGCGGACCATTCATGAGAAGATCGCCCACGGGCGGTCTTCTCTTCTTCATCATTGGTCGAAAAGCTGGAACCTCCGCAAGGCACCAAGCGTAGCAGAACCCTCAAGCCACCCCTGCCATGAAACGTGACCTCCTATCGTACTACCAGGAAGTGTTGGACAAGATCAGCCAAGCCGACCCCCGCGTGTTCCGCAAGGAGATGCGCAAAGCATTCAAGCGCCTTCTACCCGAAGAGCGCGAGCAACTGAAAGGATGGTTCCGTAGCACTTGCGTGTGCCGGATCTCACCGGCCGGGCACCCGATCCCCGCGACGACCGATCAGTTGAAGTAGCGGCTGTTCCACGCGTCAACGCTGAACTGGCCGAAGAAGGCGAACCACCCGAACACGGTGAAGCTGGCACATACCGCCGTGCACCAGAACATGGCGAACACACGGTGCGCTCCCCAGAACGCTGCTTCGGGAGCACTGGTCACGAGCGAGGTGGGGATCACCAACGCGAGCAGGCACGCCAACAGGATCACGGTGACCGCAAGGGTGGCCATGTTCCTCACCGGCCAATGCAACAGGGACCGCCAGGCGGATAGGTCGTTCCCCCATTTGTGCACGAGGTAATACCGATCCTCGCCCATGGGTACGAAAAGCAACGGGTCCGCTTCGCTATCGCACAGCCGGAACCGGTTGGATGGAGCCATGATCATGAAGCCGCTGAGCGGCGTGTCGACCTTCCTCTCCAACGATCGCAGCGCATGGACAGCGGTGTTGGGCAACCGCCCCTTGAACAGGCCGGCCGGGAGGAACCGCAACCGGTACCGCACACACATGGCACGGATGGTGTCCTTGTGATAGATACGGTCGGGGTCGACACCACTGATCCGCACCGGTCGCTCATGCATGGAGCTGAGCACCGAAGCCCGGAGGATATCATCGTACTTCTGTTCAGCACCCAGGAGGAGGTGCACCTCCTGCATGAGTTCCGCCTGCCCAAGGAGCAACTGCTCCAGCCGCTCCTGTTCCCTTTGCGTTGCCATGACGTTCTACGATGAATAACGCGTTGAACGCACGATCCTTGCTCAGCCCTCGCTACGCGATGCCCGGCTGATCTCTGCCGCGTGTTGTTCGGCATCCTCAGCGCTCGCCCGGTCCAGGGCGAACTGCCGGACCTCCTCCGGTGCATCCATGGCGATGGAGGAACGGACCAGTCCATTGGGAGGCAGGATATGGCACTGGGCTTTCACCTCGACGGGTGCCCGGTAGGTCCCCTTCTCCACCACGGCGGTCCACTGGCCATCATGGGGTATCACGAACCGGATGGGCGACTCCTCGAAGGTACCGCCATGGTACGAATAGGTCTTCCCCATGCGATAGGCCTTGAGGTCGCGGGCGGTCATGAACTTCACTTTGGTCGCCTGATCGATCTCCACTTCAAGGATCTCCTTACGTTTCACATCGAAGGTGCGGAACAGGAATTTCATGGATGCATGCTCGTTTGGCGTAAATATACATGAAGAGGCATCCATGGCGCCACGATCGGCGATCGACCCTCCGGCCCCTCACGTCCTCATTCGACAAGGGCCAAGCCTTCGGCAACGGGGTAGGAGCAGCAGGCCCAGTGTGCGTTCCTTGCTCCTTGGATCGCTGGTCCGCGCTGGATCGCCCCTCGCTTCGAACCCGCCTTCGGCGGGCACGAGGGGCACAGGATCGCCGCACGCTGGGCCTGCTGTTCCGGCACATCCTCTGTACTGGCGGTAGGGAGAGAGCGATTGCCCTGGCCTTCACCCCCACGCCCGTTCCTGGATCCCGATCCCTTGGCGCCAGTTCGGGCTCTTAGAGCCTGTTTAGGATCTCTTCAAACTCGTCCTTCGGTCTCTTTTCCGCCCATACTTCGCCCGAAAATGTTCCCGTAGTCACCGCTACGCCAACATTTTCAGGCTGCGTCTGGTCGAAAAATAGCTTCGAAGTCCATCGCTCAAGAGATCCTAAACAGGCTCTTAGAGTTTCACACTCAGCACGGGGAAGTGGGTATGGTTCACGATATCCTCGGTAAGGCTGCCATTCACCACATGGAAGAAACCGGTTCGGCCATGGGTGGCCATGGCGATGAGGTCCGCATCGATGCCCTTGGTGAAGTTGAGGATGCCCTCTTCGATACTGAGGTCGTTGTAGATGCTGGCCGTGTATTTCTTAAGGCCGTACCGCTGCAGGAAACGGTCGATGGCACGGTTGCTATCGTCGGTGCGTTCGAAGCTGCGCGGTGTGTTCACCTTCAACAGATGGATCCGGGGGTCGAAGAGGGTGATGATCGGTAGGAAGGCATCGAACTTCTCCACGTCCTGATCCGTGAAGTTGGACGCATAGACCATGTCCTTCACATCGAAATCCTCGATGCGATGCTTGACCACCAGTACGGGCATGGGAGCTTGCCTCACGATCCGTTGGGTATTGGAGCCCACAATGCCGCGCAGGCCGGTGGCGCCATGCGATCCCATGACGATGAGGTCGGCATCCAACAGCCTTTCGTTCTTGAACATCTCGGTGAGCGAAAGCTGTCGAAGCATGAACTTCTTCAGCTCGATGCCCTTGAGGAAAGGCAAGGTGGGCACCTGCTCCAGCTTCGCCTCGATGTCTTCGCGTATGCGCTGGTTCTCCGTATGGAAATCAGTCATCTGCTCGTAGAGATGCACCACGTGGACGGCGGCACCGGTGAGGCGCGCCAGCTTCGCTGCCACCCGGAGGGCGTCGGTAGCACAATCGGAGAAATCGTATGGAACGAGGATGGTTCGCATGGCCATGATCGGTCTGTTACGTTCGACCGGTTGAAGCTACAAAGCATGAGCGGACCGTTCCAAACGATCGTCAGTCATCGGATCATTGGTCGGGACCTGCCGGAGCCGACCCCGGGTGATCCGGCACCCCATGCCGTCGATCAACACGCGGCTTCGATCGGTGCAGTACATTGGCCCACCTAACATGGATCCGATCCTGGAACTCTCCCCCACGGAAAAGACCCCCGCGGTGACCATCGATCCGGGTCGGGGGCTCTTCGTCATCACGGGCTGTTCGATACCCGAGAACGCCGACCGGTTCTATGGTCCTATTCAGGACATGGCCGAACGGTACGTGCTGGCCCCCGTACCGACCACCACCCTGCACGTGGAGCTGACCTATTTCAACTCAAGCTCATCCAAGTACCTCCTGGACCTGATGAAGCTTCTGGCGGACCTGAACGCCAGCGGTCGATCCAGTGTGGTGCTGGAATGGTGGTACGCCAAAGGAGACCTGGATATGAAGGAGGCAGGTGAGGATTACCGATCCTTGCTTGACATGCCCGTGAAGCTGAAGGCCAGGGACATGTGAACCGGGCGCCCCGCTTCGACGTGCCGCATCCGATGGATGCCACCTCCTCTTGATCGGACAATGTTCGTGCGACCTGGCGGTGGCCTTCTATTTCCCCAAGGCTGACCGATATGCGTGGCTCGGGATGGAATTGCCTTCGCGGAAGTAGTGCTCCTCACCCCATGGGTGCGACACTTTACGGTAGCGAACCAACCGCCCCTCCTCCACCACGGTGGTCTCCACCACGATGGACCGGCCCTCCTTATAGATCCGTTCTCCTTCCTCCAACGGCAGCGCGGTGTCGGGGACCGGTCGCACGGGTTCTCGCTTAAACACCTCGGTGGGGGTAAGGACAGGCCTTTCGTGCCGTACGGGGATCGGACCGGGCTGTGCGGCTACCTCCACCGCAGGCGGCGGGGGCGGCTCCTCCACTGTTCCGGGGGCTTCCGCGGCGGCTGCCGGCACGATCACCGGCGGCGATACCGACTCTTCGGGGGCGGCCGGGGGGTGGGGGGCCGGGGGGGACGATC
>SSGN01000119.1 GCA_008016945.1 Flavobacteriales bacterium | reverse complement strand
GTCCATGATGTTGCAGGCCGAATCATGGGCCTCCATCATCGGCGTAAGGTCATCCCACCAGTTGCAATCGGTGCATTCCAGTTGGAAAGCGTAGGTCATTCCTGCGGTCACATTGACCTTGTACACCCGGCAGCCATATTCCAGGAAGCTGGAGTCCGACGTTTGCCATTGAAGCGTTGGGGTGATCTCCAGGTCGTGGTCCGGGCACGTGGGACAAGTGCCATGCCGCCGACGGGCCAATGTGTAGTTGCCCCCGACGCCGTCAATGCCGGATACCCGCAGGAACAAGGGCCATTCACCGGTGGAGGTGAATTCCAGCGTGGACGAGCCGTCGTCGCACTGGTCGGTGCCAGTGAGCAGCACGTTGCACGAATCATCAAGCAGTTCCAGTTGAGCGTCGTGGTCGCAGGATGCCCCATCGCCGCAGCCGGTCTTGTAGGTGTATACATAGCCTTCCGCCTGGGAAAGCCGGTACACTTGGCATCCATCGGGCAGGTAGCTGCCAGAAACCGTGGCCCAGTCCCAGCTCGCGCTGAGGTTGGCATCATAGTCCGTGCAACTGCCGCATGCGCTTCCATTGCCGCCGGAACGGCGGTAGGCCATGGAGAAGTTCCCCGCTTCACCGGAGGCTCCCGCCACCCGCACGAATATGGTGCTGGCCCCCGTGGCGGTCCAGGTGGTGGAGGATCGCCCGGCTTCGCAACCATTGTCGTTTGATACCAACTCGTTGCAATAGACATTCGAGATGCTGATCCGGGTATCGTGGTCGGCGGTGGCCCCGTCGCCACATCCTGTCTTGAAATCATAGGTCAGGCCGTTGGCCACGGAAACCTTGTACACCTTGCATCCGTCGATCCCATAGCTTCCATCAACAGTTTGCCAATAGCTGCCGGGGGCCAGGGCCTCATCGAAGGACGGACATTCGTTGCAGTTGCCAGGCATGCCCCCGATTGAACGATAGGCGAGGGTGAAACTGCCTCCTTCCCCGTTCGCACCGCGAACACGGATCCGCGAGGGACCTTCCCACACCACGAAGTTGATGTCCAATTCGCTACCACCTTGAGCGCAACTGCCACTGTCGGCCATCACAAGCAGGCAGGGCGGTGTTGTGCGGTATTCCAGCACCGTGTTGTGGTCCGCCCATGCGCCGTCACCACAGCCGGTCTTGAACACATAGTGGATGGAATTGCTTTGCAGCAGGGGGAGCTCATAGGTTACGGAGCCACCGGGCGGATAGCTGCCCGAGACCCATTGCCACGAATCCAAGGCATCCGGAATGGTGATGGCGTCAGCCGTGCACGTATCCTGGGCCAGCGTGGCGAAGGAGGATGCAAACAGCATGTAGGCCAAGGCGGAGGATCTTTTCATGGATTTCGTGCTTTTCGATCTCTTCCCGAAAATCCCTTCCAAGATAATCGATATGCCAATCCTCCCCCAGGTTGGAATGAGGTGTCGAATGGAAGACACGGGCAGTGGGCAATATGCTGCCTGGCAACGGTGGTGCGTACCCTTCAACCCGCCACTGCCCTTGCCACGCGCTCGCCATCCATGGCCGCGCTGACGATGCCGCCCGCATAGCCCGCGCCCTCGGCGCAGGGGTAGAGGCCGCGCACCTGCGGGTGTTCCAGGGTGTGCGGGTCGCGCGGGATGCGCACGGGCGAGCTGGTGCGGCTTTCCACGGCCACCAGCACGGCCTCGTTGGTGCGGTAGCCGCGCATCTTCTCACCGAAGGCCTTCAGGCCGCCGCGCAGGCGTCCGGCCACTTCCGGCGGCAACACCTCGTCTAATAATGCGGGCACGATGCCCGGCGGATAGCTGCATGCGGGCAGGTCGGCACTGGCCTTGCGGCGGATGAAATCCTCCAGGCGTTGCGCGGGCGCCGATTGGCGTTCGCCACCGGCGCGCCAGGCCGTACGCTCCGCATGTTGCTGCCAGCGCAGTGCGCTCAGCGGGTCGTCCGCTTGGCGCGGGTCCACCGCCACCACGATGCCGCTGTTGGCGAACGGGTTGTTGCGTTTGCTCGGGCTCCAGCCGTTGGTCACCACCTCGCCGGGCGCGGTGGCGCATGGCGCGATGATGCCGCCGGGGCACATGCAGAAGCTGTACACGCCGCAGCTGTCCACCTGCTGCACCACGTTGTAGCTGGCGGGCGGCAGGGCCGGGTGGCGCACCGCGCTGTGGTAGCGGATGCGGTCGATCACCGCCTGTGGATGCTCGATGCGCACGCCCAGCGCGAAGGGCTTGGCCTCGATCAGGATGCCCTTGCGGTGCAGCAGCTCGAAGATGTCGCGCGCGGAATGGCCGGTGGCCAGGATCACGCGGTCGGCCAGCACCTCATCGCCTTGCGCGGTGCGCACCCCGTGGATGGCGCCATCGGCGATGATCAGGTCGGTGACACGCGTACTGAAGCGCACCTCGCCGCCGGCCGCGATGATGGCCTCGCGCATGGCGGTGATGATGTGCGGCAGCTTGTTGGTGCCGATGTGCGGGTGCGCCTCGATCAGGATGTCCGGCGAGGCCCCGAAGGCGACGAAGGTCTCCAGGATGCCCTCCACGTCGCCGCGCTTGTGGCTGCGGGTGTAGAGCTTGCCGTCGCTGTAGGTGCCCGCGCCGCCCTCGCCGAAGCCGTAGTTGCTGTCGGGGTCCACGATGTGCAGGCGGTTCACGGCGGCCAGGTCGCGGCGGCGGGCGCGCACGTCCTTGCCGCGCTCCAGGATGATGGGCCGCAACCCGTGGCGGATGCACTCCAGCGCGGCGAACAATCCGGCCGGCCCGCAGCCCACGATGACCACGGCTTTGCCCTTCCGTACGTCAGGCAGTTCGGGCGGCGTTCGGCGGGGCTCCGGGAATGCCTGCTCCGTGGAGAGTTCCACGCGCAGCCGCACCAAGGGCTGCTTGCTGCGCGCATCGATGCTGCGCTTCACCACGCGGCAGCCCAGCACATGCGCAGAGGCCATGCCGGCCGCTTCCGCCGCACCCTCACGCACCAGCACGGGGTCCGCGGCCTCGGTGGGGCGCAGGGCGATGTCTACGGTGCGGCTCATAGGGAGGCAGTTGGCAGTGGCAGTGGGTAGTGGGCAGTTGGCCGTGGTCCGATCACCGATCACTTCTCACCGATCGCCGATCACGCTTCGCCGATCCGGCTATCCCTCAAACGTAAAAGTGAGCACCCACACCTTGGATCGGAGGCTGTGGATGGGAGTGCTGAAGCGCGTACCATCGTCCACCAGGAGGTTCGGGATCCCGAATGCGGCCTTCAGTTCGATGCCGAATTTGAAATAGGTGAGGAACATGTCCATGCCCCCGCCCACCTCGGCCGCATAGTCGTACTTGTCCAGCTTCACCACGATCTCATCGTCCAGGGTGTTGTCCACATCCTTCTGGCTGGCCATGTCGATGCTGAATTTCCCACCTCCCAGCAGGTACACCGCGAAGTTGTTGATCCGGGCACTGCGGTACTTCAGCAACAAGGGGAACTGCAGGTAGGTGCTCTCCACCGGTTTCTGGAAATACTTCGTGGTGTTGTTGGCTTCGCGGAAGGAGTACGTGAGCACCCGTTCTTGGAAGGAGAGGGTGGGCGAGAAACGAAGGCTCAGGAACGGATTCACGTTCAATGAGGCCAACATGGTCAGGTCGAAGCCGGGCTGTTTGGCATGGCTAAGCACCAGGAGGGAGTCGCGCAGGTGGGCGTTCGGGTCCAGCCTCAGTTGAAAGTCGCTCGTATTGTAGCTCAGGTGGAATCCGAAGTGGAACCGGTGCAGGTCGAAGTTGGGCAGGTTCTCCACCACGATGCGCTTCTGGGCCTGGGTGCCGCAGACAGCGGCCACGAGCAGCAGGGCGGTCAGGAGCGGGCGGAGGGTGGGCATCGGAGAAGGCAACGAAGGTAGTCGGCGATCCTTGTGCTGCCGCGCTATTTGCGTGTGGTGTAGAGGGTGGCGATACCTCCGGTGAGCGGGCGGGCGGTGGCTTCCTGGCCACCGGCCTTCGCCAGGAGTTCCAGGAATCGTTGGCCTTCGGGGAAGGCGTCCACGCTCTGCGGGAGGTAGGTGTAGGCGGCGTGGTCCTTGCTCACCAGGCGTCCCACCAGGGGCATCACCCGGTGGAAGTAGAAGCGGAACAGTTGGCGCATGGGGGTGCGCTGTGGTTTGGAGAACTCCAGCACGAAGAGCCGACCGCCAGGACGTAACACGCGGATCATCTCGCGCAGGCCTTGTTCGAGGTTCTCGTAGTTGCGTACGCCGAAGGCCACGGTCACCGCATCGAAGCTGCCATCGGCGAAGGGGAGCGCGGCGGAATCGGCCTGTTGCAAGGTGATCCGCTGTTGCAGGCCCAGCTTCGCCACCTTGGCGCGACCGTGTTCCAGCATGCCTTCGGAGATGTCCACTCCGGTGATGGCGGTGTGGGGTAGTTTCCGAGCGGCCATGATGGCGAGGTCGCCGGTGCCGGTGGCCACATCGAGCAGGTGGTGCACCTTCCCGCTGGCCACTTGAGCGATCACCTTGCGGCGCCACCCCTGGTCCACGCCCATGGAGAACACGCGGTTCAGCAGGTCGTACTTCGGGCTGATGGCATCGAACATCCGCTCCACCTGTTCGCGTTTGGAGCGGTCATCGGAATAAGGGGTCACGCTCATGGGAGGATCGCGGCATGTGCCGCCTCGCGGCGAAAACGTTCCCGGTCTATGGGGGCCACACCCACTTCTTCGCACACCAGCCCACCGGCCAGGTTGGAGAGCGCGGCGATCCGGTCCAGCGGCAGGCCCTGGGCCAGGGCCAGGGTGGCCACGGCGATCACGGTATCGCCCGCACCGCTCACATCCACGATGCGGCGTGGGTGCGCGGCGATGTGGTGCTCGGTGCCGTGGGCGTGGGCGAATACACCGTGCTCGCTCAAGGTCACCAGGGTGGCGGTGTTGCCCAGTTCACGTTCCAGGCGTTCCACGGCGGCGCGCACACCGTCCAGGTCGTACCCGCGCACATCCACCTTCAGCCCTTCGCGCAGCTCCTTGAGGTTCGGTTTGAACAGGGCCACGCCTCGATAGCAGAGGAAGTTCTTGAGCTTCGGGTCCACGGTCACGGGTATGCTATGCCGTTGGGCCAGGTCGAGCACCCCGGCGATGGTCCTTTCGGTGAGCACTCCTTTGTTGTAGTCCTCGATCACCAAGGCGGAGGGTCTGTAGTGGTCCATCACCTCGGCCAGGCGGGCCAGCAGGGCATCCTCCTCGGCACTGTCGAGGTCGGCATTGGATTCCTCGTCCACGCGCACCACGTGTTGGTGGCCGCTGATCACGCGTGTCTTCACGGTGGTGGGTCGCTGCGTGGAGCGCACCAGGCCCGCGCTGGTGAGTCCGGCCGCTTCGCACTCGCGCACCAGGTCGTTGCCCGCGGCATCGTTCCCGATAGTGCTCACCACCACGGGTCGGGCGCCCATGGCATGGAGGTTCAGGGCCACGTTGGCGGCCCCACCCAGGCGGGCGCTGCGCCGTTGCACGTGCACCACGGGCACGGGAGCCTCCGGCGAAATGCGGTCCACCCGGCCCCAGAGGTAGGCATCCAGCATCACATCGCCCACCACCAGAACGGTGGTGCTCCGTGCGTGGTCCAAGAAGTCGTCGATGTCCCGGTTCATCCGGCTTTCAGTTGGGCGATGCCACGGGCCACGCGGGCCATGGC
>SSGN01000164.1 GCA_008016945.1 Flavobacteriales bacterium | reverse complement strand
GCGCCACACCGAGGACAAGGCTGCGTTGCATCATGAGGGGTTGCGAAAGGTGGGCCAAGTTAGCCAGCGTGCCCGGGGTGGGTGCGCGGTCGGTGGCAGAGGCAACCATTGGTCACCGCATGGCCTGGCCCGAAGCCGTGTGCCCGACGTTGGTCGCGGCTAGGACGCGCGGGTCGTTCCCATACGCCAACGATCCAACCGGCTACCTTCGCCGCTCCAGCCAACGCACCATGAGCAAAGCCAGCAAGATCAAGTCCTTCGACCCCAACAGTCCGGGAAGCCCCAATGCCGACATTTATGGACTGCCGTTCACCACGGCCGAAGCGGACATCGTGCTGGTGCCCGTGCCGTGGGAGGTGACCACCAGCTACGGCGGTGGCACTTCGCATGGGCCACAGGCCATCTTCGATGCCAGCTTCCAAGTGGACCTCTTCCATCCGGAGTTTCCCGAGCTGTGGAAGCGCGGCATCGCCATGGACGAGATCCCCCAGGCACTGCTGGAGCAGAGCAAGGCACTGAAGAAGGAAGCGCAGCAGGTGATGGAAGTGCTGATGGAAGGGGGCGATGCCAAGAAGCGTGCGAAGGCGAAGAAGGCGTTGGACCGGATCAACGCGGAGTGCGCGGTGTTGAACGATTGGGTGCAGCAACGCACGACCTACTGGATGGACCAGGGCAAGTTGGTGGGCCTTGTAGGGGGCGATCACAGCACGCCGCTCGGGTTCTTCCGCGCCCAGGCCGCACGGCATAAGGAGTTCGGCATCCTGCACATCGATGCGCACCTCGACCTGCGCGTGGCCTACGAGGGTTTCACGTACAGCCACGCCAGTATCATGTACAATGCGTTGCCCATCAAGCAGCTCACGAAACTGGTGAGCGTGGGCATCCGCGACTTCTGCGAGCAGGAGAACGACGTCTTCCTGAAGAACAAGGAGCGGGTGCGTATCGTGCGCAGCGCCGATGTGCGCCGCCAGCAGTACGAGGGCATCACCTGGCGCGAACAGTGCGATGCCATCATCGCTTCACTTCCGCAAAAGGTGCATGTCAGCTTCGATATCGACGGCCTGGACCCCACCCTGTGCCCGAACACGGGAACACCGGTGCCGGGCGGTTTCCAGTATGAGGAAGCGACCTATCTCCTTTCGCGATTGGTGCGCAGTGGACGTACGATCATCGGGTTCGATCTGGTAGAGGTCGCGCCGGGAAAGGATGAGTGGGATGCGAACGTGGGGGCAAGGCTCCTCTTCCACCTATGCGGGGTGATGGCGGCACGTTGATGGTGGTGTCCGTGCGTGTTCATAGCGGCCACGGCTCCGGCGAACGATCGCCGATCGCCACCATGAACGAACGCCGTATCGATGGCCATGCCGGATCGGATGTCCGCTGAACGCAGTTCTCCGCGTCCCATCTTCCTCACCGCCGAATGGCGCAAGCTCGTCATGGCCAATTATGCCGTGGTACCCGAACTACTGCGGCCATTCGTTCCCCACGGGACGGAACTCGACCTGTTCGCCGGGACCTGTTATGTGAGCCTCGTTGGCTTCCTCTTCACCAATACCCGCTTGAAGGGCATCCCCATTCCCTTCCATACCACGTTCGAGGAGGTGAACCTGCGTTCCTACGTGCGGCACCGCGGCCCCGACGGCTGGAGGCGAGGCGTGGTGTTCGTGCGCGAGTTCGTACCCAAGCCGGCGCTCACCTTCGTGGCCCGCACGATCTACGGCGAACCGTACGCCACGGTGCCCATGGGCCACGCATGGTCCATGGAGAACGGATCGCTCACCGTGCGTTACCGCTGGAAGAAGCAACGCTGGCATCACATCGCGGTGGAGGCCGCCGCAACGCCGATGGATGCCGCGCCCGGCAGCGAGGCCGAGTTCATCACCGAGCACTGCTGGGGCTACACGCGGCGCGGGCCGCAGCGTACCCTGGAGTACGGCTTGGAGCATCCGCGCTGGCCGGTGTGCCCGGTGCTTCGCCACCAGGTAGATGTGGACTTCGGACTGCTTTATGGTGAGCGCTTCGGCGTACTGAACGGACAGCCCCCTGCATCGGTGCTGCTGGCCGAAGGCTCATCGATCGTGGTGCGCGGGGCCAGGAGGTGCGTGTGAGCCCTCAGCGCTCGGCCCACGCTTGCCGCAGCGCCTGTAGGAAGTGCTCGCTGCTTTGCGCGCCGCTCACACCATACTTGCGGTCCAGCGCGAAGAATGGCACACCGCGCACGCCCAGTTGCTGGGCCTCGCGCTCGTCGGCACGCACGGCATCGGTGTAGGTGGTGGCCGCCAGCACCTTCTCCGCTTCGGCCTTGTCCAAGCCGATCTCGCCGGCCAGTTGCGCCAATACCGCCTTGTCGGCGATGTGTTCCCCTTCCATGAAGTAGGCACGGAACAAGCGCTCCTCGGCCTCAGCTCCCTTGCCCTGGGTCTTCGCGTACTGGATCAAGCGGTGCGCGTGGAACGAACTGCCGATGATGGCCTTGTCCATCGCGTAGTCGAGGCCGACGCTCTTCGCACGTTGCACCACACCGGCCACGCGGGCCTTCGCATCCTCGCGCGTGCCGCCGTATTTGCTCACGAGCATGCCGTACATGTCGTGCTCGGAACGTTCCGGCGCGCCGGGGTCCAGTTCAAAGCTCTTCCACACCACCTCCACCTGGTCGCGGTGCTCGAAGCGGGCAAGGGCGTTCTCGAATTCGCGTTTACCGATGTAGCAGAAGGGGCAGACGACATCGCTCCAGATCTCGATGAGCATGGTGTTCGTTGATGGTGGGGTGGAAGGGGGACCAGGGAGCGGCTGCAGGGTCTGGGCACCGCATACCCAGGTGATGCCGGAGAACAGGAGAGCCCACAGCCCTTGGCGCAGTCCGTTGATGTTCACGACGCGAAGTTCGGCCAACTGAACAAGTCCGCGTGTACAATTACCGGTTGTGCGAGCCACCTCCTTCGCACACAGCCACTTGCTTTACGCACCCATGCCGCGGATCGCACATATCTGCCTCGGACCGGTGGTGGCGATGGTGTCGGTCGTCGCGCAGGCGCAGGTCACCTGGCGTACCGATAGCCTGATGGGCACCTGGGCCGTGGAACAGCGCTTGGCCGAGCTGGGGCCCACCTTGGGGCGGGGTGTGGTGCGCGCGGTCGATACCGAGCATCTCTACGAGGACCTGAAGAAGGAGGTCTCCACCATGCCGGTGTTCGCCGACAGCAATGTGGTGCTCTATGCCGATCTCTACGGGGAGCCATTGCGGGAACAGTTCCGTGTGCTCCTCGGGTTGAGCCGGGTGTACTACCCCATGTTCGCGGAGGAGTTGGCCGTCCAGGGGCTCCCGACCGATCTGGTGCATTTGCCGATGGCCTTGTCAGCGCTGAACAGCCAGGCGGCCTCGGCCAACGGGCGTGGGGGCCTGTGGATGCTGACCTACCCCGTGGCCCTGCGCTATGGCCTCACCGTGAACGCCCTGGTGGACGAGCGGCATGATGATGTCCTCAGCACCAAGGCGGCCGTGCGCTACCTCAAGGATCTGCGCGATCGCTATCAGGACTGGGGCCTCGCCATCATGGCGTTCGCATGTGGACCGGCCAATGTCACCCGGGCCCAGTTGCGCACCGGTGGCGCCACCGATCTCCGTACGCTGTATCCCCACTTCACCGATGGGGAACAAGAGGTGCTGCCCCTGCTCATGGCCTTCATCCACCTCTACGCCCGCAGTGGCGAGTTGGGCTTGGAACCCATCACCATCGCACCCCGTGAAGCTGCGGATACCCTGGTGAGCGGCAGGGCCATCGACCTGGCTGCCGTGGCGCACGTGATGCAACTGCCCGTGGCCCGCCTGCAAGCCCTGAACCCCGTCTATTGCAGTGGACATGTCCCGGAAGGGGCGACCTTCCTCCTACCCCGTACCACCACGGCGTGCTACGTTTCCATGCGCGATTCCATGGCGGTGGCCGAAGCGGCATTGGAGCGGGCCCGAAGCCAGGCCTTGGCTGCCACAGAGGAGCAGTTGGTGAGCGTGGTGGTGGAGAAGAGCATAAGGTATACCGTGCGCCGTGGTGACAACCTGGGAAGTATCGCCGCGAAGCACCGCGTATCGGTGAAACAGCTGAAGGCGTGGAACAACCTGCGCAGCGACCGGATCAACGCCGGCCGCACCTTGGTGATCAAAGTGAAGAAGCGCGAGTTGGTGAAGCCCTCCGAACCGGAACCTCAGCTGCCCGATGGCGAGGGTTCCAACACCCCTTTGCCGCTGGCCCCGATGAACGATCATCCAGGGGGGGCGAACGGCCCACCCGTGACCCGGTTCGTTTCCTACACGGTGCGCCACGGTGACTCCCTGTATGGCATCGCCCGTCGGTTTCCCGGGCTCACCGCCCTGCATCTGATGGAGCTGAATGATATCGGCACGGTGATCAAACCTGGTCAGGAACTGAGGATACCCCGCCCATGAGACCAGTGCATGTGCTCATCTTCCTCCTGGCCGTGTTGTCGGGTCTGGCGTTGATCGGTGCGCTGTTCCCCCGCGCGGGCATGCCGGTCGGCGATGTCGTGGTGTTGCACATGCCCGACCCCGGAGAGCTGTTGTTCCCCACCCCCGAGGAGAAGGTCGATATCAGCGACATCCTCGCGGTGGTCACCGACTCGGCGGCCGCCGTGCCCGAGGAGGACCTCGTGGTGGATCCCCTCGCGGTGGACACCACGCTGGTGGAGGAGCCTTTCGTTTTCGATACCACCAAGCTGCGCCCCTTGGAGGAGCGTATCGCGCTGCACTACCCCGATGGCGATAAGAAGGTGCTCTGGCCCGTGTTCGCCAAGTTGCGGACGGCACGCTCGGGCCGCCACCCGCTGCGCATCATGCACTACGGCGATTCGCAACTGGAAGGTGATCGGATCACCTCCTACCTGCGCAACAAGCTGCAAACGCAGTTCGGAGGTACCGGTCCCGGCCTGGTGGCGGTGGCCGACATCGTGCCCAGCTTCAGTATCGATCGGGTGATCAGCGCGAATTGGGTCCGCTACAGCGCAATGGGGCGCAAGGATCCCACCCAACACCACGATCGGTACGGAGCGCTTTCCGCCTTCTCGCGCTTCACCCCCATCTTGCCGGACACCGTGCCCATGGATAGCACCGTGCACGAGGCCACCGTGACCTTGCGGCCGCTGCGCAGGGCCTATGGCAAGGCCCAACAGTTCGATGAGGTGCGGCTCTACTACGGCTGGCATCGCACCCCGTTGACCATTGAACTGCGCCAGGGTACGGAGCTTATCAGCACGGAAGTGGTGCCGCCCTCGGACCGGCTGCTGATCCGCGAGTGGCGGTTCGCCTCCACCCCGGACGAGATCACCCTCACCTTCAAAGGGACCGATAGCCCCGATGTGTATGGGGTCTCCCTGGAAGGCCATAGTGGAGTGTGCGTGGACAATATCGCGGCGCGAGGGGCGGCGGGCTACGAGTTCCGCAAGGCCGACCAAGCGTTGCTCAGCACCATGTTCAGCGATCTGGATGTGGAACTCCTCATCCTCCAATACGGCGGCAATGTGGTCCCCAACCTCAAGAGCGCCGAGGAGGCCGCGCAATACGGTCGGTTCTTCGGTGCACAGATCGCCCGGTTCAAACGGATGATCCCCGGCGTGGCCGTGATCGTTATCGGCCCGAGCGATATGAGCGAGAAGGAGGGCGAGCAGTATGTCACCCGGCCTTTCTTGGAGGATGTGCGCGATGCCATGAAGACCAACACCCTGGCGCAAGGTGCCGTGTTCTGGGACATGTACGAGGCCATGGGCGGGCGCAACAGCATGGT
Organism: Flavobacteriales bacterium; assembly: GCA_008016945.1. The sequence continues at coordinate 5,705 of SSGN01000164.1, read as the reverse complement.
GAGCTGGGTGGAGGCCCAACCGCCGCTGGCCGCCACGGACTACACCCACTTCAACCCGCAGGGGGCCAAGAAGGTGGGCGAACTCTTCTTCTCCGCATTGATCAACGATTTCGCGGAATACCATGGTCAAGCACAGCAGTGAGGGTCAACGAAGCATCCTGGGCCGGTGGAAACATCGGTCGGCCTGGAGCGTGGTGGTGTGGGTGGGCATGTCCGTGATCCTCACCCCCGCACGTGCTCAGGAGAACCCCGTGCGGCTTCCTGCGCTGAACATGGTGCATCCCGCATCCAACGGACTCCAGTTCCCCGGTGGGCATGCAGCCTGGGATCGTTACCACGCCAAACTGGACGAGCTCCTCCTTGAGGGCCAAGGCCAGGTGCACATCGCGCATTTCGGGGGGTCGCACGTGCAAGCGGACATGTGGAGCATGGAGCTGAGGAGCCGGTTGCAGAACGTGGTGCCCGGCGTGAAGGGGGGGCGGGGATCCATCTTCCCCTACAACATGGCCAAGACCAACAATCCCTACTGGTACCTGCCGGAATACACCGGCCGGTGGACGAGCGTGAAGAACGTGACCCGCGCCGATACCGCAGCGCTCGGGATCAGCGGCTATTCCGTGACCACCACCGACACGCTCACTACCCTGAAGGTGAGCTTCCGTGGCGAGGTGTACGCCGGCTACCAGTTCAATCGGGTGAAGGTCTTCCACGGCATGGACAGCGCCTACACCGTGGTCGCCTACAGCCACGACCCCAAGGTGCACATCGAGACCAACGTCGACCCTGCCCGGGGCCACACCGAGTTCCAGTACGACCGGTACATGGACACCTTGTACCTGCGGTTCCAGAAGACCGCATCGGACCAGCGACGGTTCACCCTGTACGGGATCGACCTCGAAAGCGACGACCCGGGCTTCTTCTATCATGCCCACGGGGTCAATGGCGCCAGCACCACCAGTTGGCTGCGTTGTCAAAGGTTCGTGCGCGAGCTCGCCGTGATCAAGCCCGATCTGGTGGTCTTCTCCATCGGCATCAACGATGCCCACGACCCCGATTTCAGCGCCGATCGCTACGAGCGCAACTACGAACAGCTGATCGCACGGGTCAAAGAAGCCGCGCCCCATGCGGCCATCCTGCTCACCACCAACACCGACAGTTACGTGAAGCGCAAGTACCCCAACAAGAACGGGGCCGCCGTGCGCGAGGTGATGTTGCGCCTGGCCACCAAGCATGGTTGTGCCGTGTGGGACACCTTCGGTGTCATGGGGGGCATGCATTCCATCCTGGCCTGGGAGCGGGCCGGCTTGGCGAAGAAGGATCTGGTGCATCTGACCCGAACAGGCTATGTGGCCCTGGGTGATCTGCTCTTCGCCGCGATGATGGAAGCCTATGGAGCGCACGTGAGGTCCTCTGCAACTGAACGATGAGCACCGCCCTCTCGCTCCTCTCCGCCATCGGCACCTTCGACTGGGCAGGCCTGTTCGACTACGACCCGGCCTCGCCGCTCATCTTCACCCGCTTCTTCTTCTGGGGCTTCTTCGCAGTGGTGCTTGCCGTGCTCGGCCTCGTGTACAAGAGCCATCCCCTGCGCATCGGCTGGCTCACGCTCGCCAGCCTCTTCTTCTACTGGAAGACCAGCGGCATCTTCGTGGGGCTGCTCTCCTTCAGCATCGTGATGGACCATTTCATCGCGCGGGCGAGCGCTGCGACACCGGACCAACTGCGGAAGAAACTGCTGCTGGCCCTCAGCATCACGGTGAACCTGTTGCTCCTGTGCTACTTCAAGTACGCGCACTTCGTGGTGGATACGATCAACGCCACCTTCGGCACCTCGTTCGAGGCGGTGAACTACTTCGCCCGCATCGCCAACGCCGCGTGGGATGCGCACTTCATCGAGAACAAGGTGCTGCTGCCGGTGGGCATCAGCTTCTACACCTTCCATTGCATCAGCTATCAGGTGGATGTGTTCCGCGGCCACGTGAAGCCCGTGCGCACCATCCTCGACTTCGCCTTCTACGTCAGCTTCTTCCCCGCACTGGTGGCGGGTCCGATCATCCGCGCATCGGTGTTCCTGCCGCAGATGGAGCAGCCGTTCAGCCTTACCAGCACGCAGTTCGGCATGGCCGTGTTCTGGATCCTCAACGGCCTGCTGAAGAAGATGCTGATCGGCGACTACATCGCGGTGAACTTCATCGATCGGGTGTTCGCCGATCCCATGCGCTTCACGGGCTTCGAGAACCTCATGGCCGCCGTGGGCTACTCCTTGCAGGTGTACGCCGATTTCAGCGGCTATACCGACATCGCCATCGGCCTCGCACTGCTGCTGGGCTACACCCTGCCCGCCAACTTCGATAGCCCCTACAAGGCGCGCAGCACGGGCGAGTTCTGGAAACGCTGGCACATCAGCCTCAGCACCTGGTTCCGCGACTACCTCTACATCCCCATGGGCGGCAACCGGGGCGGCTCCTTGTTCTCGTGGATCATGACGGGCGTGGTGCTCGCCGTGCTCGTGCTGCTCACCGGCAACCTTATGCTGCCGTTCGTGTTCCTGATCATCGGCGCCGCGATGTGGCTCACCGCCTACTTCTGGCCACCGTTCCGTAACATGATCACCACCAACATCAACCTCATGCTCACCATGCTGATCGGCGGGCTGTGGCACGGCGCCAGCTGGATGTTCGTGATCTGGGGCGGCCTCAATGGCATCGGCCTGCTGATCTACAAGGGCTGGGCGCGCATCAGCCCGTGGAACAAGAGCACGCACTGGTTCGCGCGGTTCCAGGCCATCGCGATCACCTTCGCGTTCATCACCTTCACCCGGTTCTGGTTCCGGGGCTCGTCCTTGGAGCAGGTCAACCTCATGCTCTCCCGGATCGGCAATGCTTTCAGTTGGCACCTCGCGGGCGACGTGCTCTGGGGCTTCCGCAGTGTGTTCGCCCTGATGCTGCTCGGCTTCGTGGTGCACTGGCTACCCACCCGCACGAAGGAATGGTACCGCGCCAAGTTCGCCGCACTGCCGCTCTGGGCCATGGCGCTGGCATGCGTGGCCGTGGTTTTCGTGGTGTACCAAACCGTCACGGCAGGGATGGTGCCCTTCATCTATTTCCAGTTCTGAAGGGGGGCGCCTATACCACGGAGAACGCGTTACGGAATAGGTGGGCGTGTCCCTTGCCCCGCACCGGCCACCGCGCGGGCCGCGTGCTTCGCTGTAGTTGCCTCGGTTCAGCGGGCATGGCTGCGGCTCCGGTCGCTTCCGTTGGTCGCGTCCTCGCTCGCGCCAAGCCTGCGCTTCGCCTTCGGCAAGCTGCCGCTACGCCCGCTCACGAAGCATCCCGCAAGCACCGCTCACCACCGCACTCCCACGGTCTGGTCGTCCGTCCTGCTCCGTTCCAGCCGCGACGGGAATGGGGCGCCGCAACACCTCAGCGTGCATTGCCGACCTAACGCACCGGATCCTCCGCTTGGCCCGTTACCGGTTCGGCCACGGCTTCGCGGATCGGCTCGCCATTATCCCCGATCGGGAAGAAGAACACCCATGGCCGCGCCTTGAAATGGGTGAACACCGCCCGTACGATGGGGATCAGTTCCGAGAAGGCGATGCCCCTGGACCGCAGCGCCAAGGTCAGCGATAGTCCGAAGCTCACCATGAAGTTGAACAGCCCGACGAGCCCGATGCCCAGCACCGATATCGCGATGGTCCAGGCATCGAAGTGCCAGCCACCACCCACCATGGCCAAGCCCAGGTTCCCCGCAGTGAAGGTGATGTGACGGATGTCCAGGGGCAAACCGAAGAAAACGCCCACGATACTGATGGACCCCAGGAAGCAGCCGAACCAGAAGTTGCTGATGATGCCTGCAGCGTTCCGTTGGTAGTACGCGGCCAGCCGTTCTCGTTTCGCAGCCGAAATGGTGAGCTTCAACACGGGATGATGTTCGATCCGGTACGGTATCCGACCATGGATGATCTTGTTGCTCACATTCCCGGCGATAAGGCCACTGATGAAGAGGAACACCCCGGCGATGGACGCGTGCAGGATGGCCGGGGAGCGTAAGGGGTTCAGCTCATGGATCATCTTGGGGTACTTGTTCGCCAGCATGTCGGGGTCGAAGAAGTGATCCCAGCCGTAGGCGATACCCACCGCCACGGGGAAGGCCATGAATACGTTTCCCACGAAAGCGATGAACTGCGAACGCCATACACGGGCCAGCAACGCGGCCAGTTCGTTGTAGCGTTCGGCGCCGCGCGCGCTCTGCCCATCGTCCAACGTGGCAGCGATGGTGGCGGCGGTCATGGCGGGCTGCTTGGTGGCCAGGGTGCAGTGGGTCAGGTAGATCGCGATGAAGGCCATCGCATAGTTCATGCTGTACAGGAAGGCCCGTGTGAAGAGGCTCACGTCGAAGGTGCCGTACCACGTCTTCAGGATGCACGCGAAGGCCACGATGGCCCCTCCGCCCAACGCCGAGCGCAACATGGCCAGGTATTCGCGCCCGGTGGTGGTGATGTAGTGCTCACCGGTGCGCCCCGCGTGGGCCGAGATCTCCCGTGCCACCACCTGGGTGCTTCGGTCTATGAAGCCCTTGATGTGCGTGCGACCCGTGTTGAACGCCACCATGTTCTTGATCAGGTCCACGGTCGACGAACGACCATCGACACGCGGGTCCACCACGATGGCGTCGAGGATCAGCTCCAGCCGTTCCAACATGCGCTGAAGCGAGATCAGGTTCTGGTTCACCCGGAACCCGATGCCATGTACCGCACTATTGTCGTAGGCCTGGCCGATCATGGCGTGGCACTGGTCCATCAGCTCACCGATCCGGAGGCGAACAGGGTCGGCGGTGCCGCGCGCCACGGTTCCATCATTCAGCCCGGCGATGTAGCGGTCCAGCTCGTCGCCCAGCAGCACGAAGGGGTTGGCGAGGTTCTCGTGCTCGGGCACCATGCGCAGCACCCGGCTGTCGAACGCACGCCCGGCGATCCGCAGGCCGATCACCTTGATGGCGAAGAGCAGCTCCTTCATGGTGAAGGAGCCCATCGGCAGGTCGTGCAGGCTGCGGCCGTCCAGCAACGAGAGCAGGCGTACGCACTCGCCTTGGTCCAACGCCCGCACCCAGTCGCCATCGCGTTCCTTGAAGAACACGTTCACCAGCACATGATCTATGGTGCCGGGATCGGGCTGGAAGGGCAGCAGCTTGTAGTTGAGGCGTTCGCGCAGTTCGTGCCAGAAGTCGCCGCTCACCATCCCGGGGTCCACCAGGGCACGGTTCAGGCGTTTCCAGGAGATCAACCGATGCACGTATGCTGAGAGCCCCGCACGAAGCGCTGCATCCGTTTCCAACAACGCCAACAGGCGGGCGAACCCTGGCGCCAACGCGCGCTCCTGTTCGTCCTTCGTGGGCCTGATGGCACGCACCAGCCGAGCCAGCAGGTCCACCTCCTGCCCATCATAGGCTGCGATCTCCTCCAACACCGTGCGTAGTTCGGTCACCGGCATGGCGGCAAGTTAGAACCCGATGCTCCGTACTCGATCGGCACTCGGCGATCCCGAGGTTCGGAACCTTGTTCGGCCACGTTCCGGCTCTCGGGTCAGGGGCACCACCTGGCGATGGCCTGGGCGATCGCGGGGTCGTCGGCCTGGGCCATATCGTTCAGGATCGTGCATCCTTCCCCTTTCCGCCCGAGCTGGATCAGGGCCATGGCCTTATAG
>SSGN01000018.1 GCA_008016945.1 Flavobacteriales bacterium | reverse complement strand
GACCGAAGAACTCGTTCACCCCACCGCTCAGGAAACCGAACCGGTGGTTGATGCGCATGTCCAACACCCCGGCCGCCGTGTTCTCTAGGCTATGTCCGTTGATGACACGCGACGTCTTGAAGCTCGCATTGGTATGAACCACGCTGGTTTCCGTGGCACCCAGCAACTCCAGCAGATCCTCTTGGGCACAAGCCGGAGCGGCAAACAGGACGGAGGCGAACAGCAGGCATCGGTTCATGTGCAAGGAAAAGGAAGGCGAGGATCCACGCACGGGTCTCAAAGCTTGGTGTAGGTGAGGTCCACGGTCACCTTCATCTGTTCCGCGATGTTCTTCCGCACGACCCCGGGGATCTCGATGCCATGATCCTCCGGCTTCACATGGAAGACACTATGCGCTTTGATGGTGCCATCCGCCTCCACGGTCATGGTGCCTTGGGTCTGGATGGGCTTGGTGACGCCATGGATGGTAAGGTCGCCGGAGACCGCGACCGTGTAAGCCCCGGGCTTCTTCAGGTCGGCAAGAGCGACACCCTCCACTTTGCCCTTGAAACCAGCCTTGGGGAACGTTCCGCTCTCCATGTAATTCTCGTTGAAGTGCTCCTGCATGAGGGCCTTCTCGAACTCGAAGGCGCGGACCAAGGCTTCGAACTGGATGGCTCCGGTGGTCGCGTCGAACACACTGGTAACCTTCCGGTTGTCCGCTTCGATATTCTCCACTGGAGTTCCGGAGAAGAAGTGGATATGGCCGTTGCGTGTGGCGAATCGTTCCTGTGCCGACAATAAGGAGGGCAGCAGTGCCGCTGCGATGGCGAGGGATCTCAAGTTCTTCATGGTCGTTATCAGTGTTCAGGTTCAGGTTCAGATCGATCACGCCGCGATGCAACGCATCAACACCACATCCAGTAGGAAACCGGTGCAAACGCCCCGCACGCTCACCTCATCGCCTTCGTGCCAGTGCGCTGGCAGGTCGCTATCAGGGAACTCGCAAAGGACACCGGCCAGTGCATCACCGGTCTCGAGCACCACGTTGGTGATACCACTTCCCATCGGTGCGATGCTGCGAATGGTGCCACGTACCTCCACCACCTGTTCGGTGGCTCCCACATAGCGGCGGGTGGCAGCTGCCTCATCCGCTTGGAAATCCGCGAGCAGCTGGGCTGCCGTCACCGTCACCACCACGGGCCGTGTTCCGGTGGCGGCGACACCACGATCGTACTCACGATAAGCTACCATGGCTGCCACCACGAGGAGTGCGGCCACTAAGGTCCAAAGAAGCTTTCTGCGGTTCATGGTCCGTTCAGTTCGGAGCCCCGGCATCGACCCAGGCTTGGAGTTTTTGGATCTCGCATGCGGACAGTGCGCCGCCCTGCGGCATGCTGCGCGAAACCAGCACCAACTGCTGGAAAGAGCCATTGTCCACGGTGGCCTTCACCGCCGCGTACGTGCGCAGATCCCCAGGCCCCTGCCCGCCGGGAAGGTGGCAGTTCGCGCAGCGTGTGGCGATGATGGGCTCGATGGTGGAGGCCCAATAGCCCGGGGTCGTGGCACTACCGGGGTCGCAAGCACCCGGATACAGGAGCTCCTCCTTGTCGTAGTAGCAACCACCCAGGCACAGAGCGAGGAGGTAGGCGGGGATCATCGAACGGCACATGGCTCAATTGTTGGGCGCACCATCTTCGATCCAGATCAGGAACTGGCGGATCCGGCAGTCGGGCAAGGGGGTGGTGTACGGAGGCATGGCAGCGACACCCGGCAGGTGCTGTATGGCGGCGGCCAAACGCCCATCCATGGCCACGCTGTTCAACACATCCCAGCTGCCCAGGTGGAGACCACCCTGCGGTGAGCCACCGCCATGGCAACCACCACAGCGTTGGGCCACCAGGGGGGCGATGGTAGCGGTGTAGGTGACATTCACCGTGTCGCAGGCGGCATCCGCACAGGAATTGTTCCGCGCTCCCTGCACCAACCAGCGTCGGATCAGGTCCTTCTGTTCCGTGGTGAGCGCGCTCTGCGGTGGCGGTGGCATCCGATCGTCCGGATCGGGATCGTTGATCACCTCCCATAGATCACTGTCAAGGGGATCGGCCACACGGATGATGTCACTGTTCATCAACGTGGCATAGCTCGTGATCTCAATGCCGCGGTTATCATCGGTGGCCGTGTTGTGGCAGCCCGGCACGGCACAGTTGGAGACCAGCAGCGGCAGCACCTGTTGATCGAAGAACACCGAGTCGGGATCACAGGTGCCCCCGCTCCCACCTTGACCATTGCCACCATCCGGCTCATCCGGCATCAGCAGCGGTTCGTGCACACAGCCTCCCAATACCACCACCGCCACGAGGGCCACCCACACGGACGTGCGCATGATGCTGGTCGGTCGGCGATATGAGGTGGATGGTCGCATGCGATGCTCCTTGATGATCCGCAGGACAAAACTATCCCCGGCTGGTAACGGAGACCGGTCGAAACCGACGAGTCGGGAAAATGGGCCGATGGACCGGGAAGGGAACAGCACTTGAGCCGAACGAGGTGGTGTAGCGATGTATCGCGTCCTGGACCTGGCCCGGCTACTCCCCAGCCAGCCACCGCTTGAACGCGGCCGACCGTTCACTGCTCACGATGGCATCCTCATCGTACGGCGGATCCAGCAACACTTTCACCCTGCTCTTGCTATAAGCCAGCAGCTCCTTGATGCTGTCCACCTGCACGATCAACTGCCGGTTCAAGCGGATGAAGCGAGCGGAGTCCAGTTGTTTCTCCAAGCGATCCAGGCTTTCTTCCAGCGGCAGGTCGCGGCCTTCGCGGGTGCGCAGGAAGGTGTTCTTCTGCAACGAATGGATGTAGGCGATCCGCGCTGGTTCCACCAGTTTGAAGTGATCGCCGTAGCGGATCAGGAAGCGTTTCACCGGCACATGAACAGGAGCACCGGAGTGGGCCGTACGTTCCAGCACCGCATGATCGCGAACCACACCACCCTTCTGTGCACGTTGTAACGCTTCGGCCAGCTCGGCCTTCTTCAGCGGTTTCAGCAGGTAGTCGATGGCGTTCACCCGGAAGGCCTGTAAGGCGTACGTGTCGAACGCGGTGGCGAACACCACGGGGAAATCCACCTCCACCTGCCGGAAGATGTCGAAGCCATCGCCATCGGCCAACTGCACATCGAAGAAGGCGAGATCCGGTGCGGGGTTGGTCTTGATCCATGCAACGGCATCGCGCACCGTAGGCAGGTCGGCCACCACGCGCACGGAGGGATCGATCTCCAACAGCAACTTCCGCATGCGGGCCACCGCTGCGGCCTCGTCCTCAATGAGCAGGATATCCATCGTGTTCGATCAGGGGGATCCGTACTACGAACCATCCATCCACACGTTCAACCACCACAGCCTGTGAGTTGATGGCCGTATACTGCTTGCGGATGCTTTCAAGGCCGAAGCCTGTGGAGCGCACGGCGGTGACGCGCGGACGGATCGGATTACGCACCACCACCTCCTCATCTTCCACGGTAACGTGTATCGCGAGCGGCTCGTGCATGGTCGCTGCGTTATGCTTCAGAGCGTTCTCCACGAGCATCTGGAGCGTCAACGGTACGATAGCGCGGCCATCCGCACCGTGCTCCATGTGGACGAACAGGGCGATGGCCTTACCGAAACGGCGCTGTTCAAGGTTGAAATAGCTGTGCAACAGCTCCAATTCCTCTTGCAACGGGATCAACTCCTTGTCGCGCACCAGCACGATGTTGCGGAAGAAGGTGCTCAGGTCCTCCACGTGCTCCACCGCACTACCCGGTTCGGTCTCGATCAGGGCCACCAGGGTATTGAAGCTGTTGAAAAGGAAATGGGGATCCACCTGGCTACGCAACGCCTCGAGTTGGAAGCGCACCTTCTCCTGGGCCGACCGTTCGCGATCGCGCAGGCGACGTTCGCGGGTGCGCACCACCGCCACCAACAAGCCGGTGGCCACCAGCGCCAACACACCGATGACCCAGGGTTGGCGCCACCATGGCGGGGCGATATGGATGATGATGGTACGCCATTCGGTATCGGCCGTGGGTTCGCCGATGAAGGCCCGGATCCGGATCCGATGCGTGCCCGGCGCGAGTCCGGCGAACGCGAGCTCCCGGTCGCGTGTGCGCAACACCTCGCCCTCGTCACCAGCAGCGTATTCGAACCGCAGTGCACCGGGATCCGGATAGTAAAGGCCGGTGAGCTGGATGGTGACACTGTTGCGATCATGCGTGGTGTGCACCACATCCGTGGGTGGCACATTCTCACCCCCTACCAGAACGCCAGTGATCACCACGGGGATACGCGCGTCGAAATGGTCGTCGTTCAAACGCATACGTACCAGTCCTTCATTGCATGCGAACCAGATCGTTCCGTCGGGTGTGCGGGCCACGGTGTTGAGCTCCGCGCTGATACCCTGTGTGCCCAGGCGCGCAGTAAGGTCGACCCACGCGCCGGAGCGCGGATCCAAGGCCATAGTGGCCCGCTCGCCCAGCACCAGAAGCCGCCCGCGGGTGGAGGCCAGGGCATACACATCACCCGCGAAGAGCGGCAATTCCGCGCCGAAGCAGGCCACCGCGCCCGGGGACAGCCTGCATACCCCCGCACCAGGCCCCATGGCCCAGGGTCGTGCCTGATCATCCGTTACCAGGGAATAGAAGGTCCGTGCCTCAGTGGGCAGGGGTGTGGCCGTGTCCGATGCAAAGGCCAGTACACCATGGCCATCGGTCGCCACCAGCGCGTGTCCCTGGCCAGTAGGCAACACGTCGAAGGTGAATCCTATGGTGCCTTCCACCGGCTTGAACCCACTTCCGTTCCACAACGAAGCGCCATCGAGGGTGGCGAACCACACCGAGTCGCCATCGGCCCGGGCGGCCAGCACATTGAGGTTGTGCGGACCATCGACACCGCTAAAATGCCGTACGGTACCATTCGGTGCCATGGCCACCACCCCACTGCCGAAGGTGGCGGCCCAGATGGTGCCATTGCGGGTGGCCGCCAAGGAGACCACCGGCGTACGGGGATCGAGGTCCACAGGTACACGTTGGAAAGGAGTGTTGCCGTTGAAGACCAGCGGATGGTGATGGATGCCCGACGGAGTGGCCACCCAGATCCGGTCCTTGGTGGTGCAGAGCGCGGAAACCTTCCGAAGGTCTAGGCCTGCGAACGAAGGGAGATACAAGATCGCCGGATCGGCACGATGGATCCGGTCGGTGCCATCGCACCACCACATGGCCCCTTGTCGATCACGCCAGAAAGCCATGATGGCCCCTGTGGGCGATGGTTGATGATGGATGCCCGCATCAGGGTCAAGTTCCACTACGACCACTCCACTGGTGTCCGTGCCGACCCAGAGCCGGTGCTCTTCCACCGCCACCCGTGTCACAGGCCCGTATGGCCAAGCGCCGTTCAGCAGTGGCACCACTTCTGCCGTGCCGGGCTTCCAGCGGAACACGCCACGCGCATCGGTGCCTCCCACCACCGAACCGTCGGGCAGCACCGCCAGCGCCATCACCAGGTTATCCGGGGCACCGGACCGCTCATCGAGCACGTGCTCCACTCCCTTATCCGATACCACGGCCAAGCCCTGGTCGGTGGCCACCACCACGCGCCGATCATCCAGCGCCGCGATATCATTCACATGCACATCGGGTAGGCCGGCTGTGAAGGGGGATCGTTCCACCACCCCTGCCCGAAGGCGGAAGACGCCGGCACCATACGTTCCCAACCACAAGGCGCCATCCGCCGTGCGCGTCATGGAACGCACCGGAGCCGCCACCAGCTCTGGTACCGCAGGCAGCGTATCGCACACGCCGGCCGCACACCGCACCAAGGCACCTGTGGCAAAAGCGATGTAGACCTCGCCTCCATGCGCGAACATCGCATTCACCTGACCGGTCTCCGTCCGGAACATGGGTTCCACCCGCTCCCCATCGGTACGCAACACACCCAGGTCGGACCCGGCCCATAGCAGGCCTAGGCTGTCCTGGACCAGATGGCTGATGCGCGGTTGGCGCTGGCCCGCATCCACCTCCAGCGTACGGTGGAAGGGGAATTGGGCCTGGATCTCCAGCGACAGGAGCAACAGGAGCAATGATCCACTCCAGCGCGTCATCGTGCTGCGGCGGGTGCTTTGAACAGGGCATCCACCTTCACCCGCACCACCGGAGCCACCTTCTGCTGCACCACCCTTGGGATCCGGATACCATGCTCATCCACCGCCACATCGAAATCGCTCGACACGCGGATGCCATCCCTGGCCACCACCACCTCGCAGGGGATGATACGCTCCTTCTTCACCCCATGGATCACAAGGTCGCCCTTGGCCCGTACGCCATATCGCCCGGGGGTGGTGAGATCCACGGACTCGATCAGGCGCCCTGCGAAGGTGGCGTTCGCGTGCGTCCGGGAATCCATATAGTTCTCGTTGAAGTGCTCACGTTGCAACGGAGAATTGAACCCTTCGAACTCCGCCATGGGGATCTGCACGGCGAATGCCCGCGAGCCCAGGTCCAGCACACCCGCCGCGCCTTCATTGGTCGCTTCGATGTGCTCCAACGGGGCCTCGCTCACGAAAGTGATCAACGACCGGCTCAACTTCCAGCGCATCGTATCCTGGGCCATGAGGGTGGCCTGGGCGAACAAGAGCCAAAGAAGAGTAGTGGTGCGCATACTTCTCAAAAGCGGATCACCGGTTCAAACAGGGGCCGCGCGGTCCCAGGACCAGTGGCCCATGAACAACGCGGCCCGACGACAAAGAAGCCCGACCTTGACAAGGTACGGGCTTCGCTGGCGGAGAGGGAGGGATTCGAACCCCCGGTGCCCTTGCGAGCACTTCTGTTTTCGAGACAGACCCGTTCGACCACTCCGGCACCTCTCCTGGATCCCCCTCCCCGGAGTGCGGCAGAGGGGCGGCAAAGATAGACGGCGCAACGAACCGACGAGGTACCGAACTTGGTCCCCAAAGCCGAACCCATGTCCACCGAAGCCCAAGTACTCGCCCATACCATGGAAAAGACCCGTGAATACACGCGGATGTACCTTGATAAGTTGGTCGACCAGGACCCGCACCGGCGCTTCGTTTGCGAGGGCAAGGAACTGAACACGGTATACTGGCTCGTGGCCCACATCGCATCCACACAGAATGGTCTGCTGTTGATGGCCACGGATGGCCCGTTCGAGAAATTCTCCTGGGCCAAACACTTCGGGCGCAGCAGTGCCGGGCTGCCGCCGGAGCAATGTCCGCCCTTCGCCGAGGTGCTCGGTACGTTCCATCGGATCCACGACAAGGCCATCGCGCACATCGCCAGCTTATCCGGATCCGCACTTACAGGGCCGAACCGCACGGGCATCGCGATCATCGGCACCACGGTCCGTGATGTCATCGTACACGCCATTCGCCACGAAGGCCTCCATACCGGCCACCTGAGCTGGCTGTGCAAACTCTACGGGATCAAGACCATGTGACCCGAGGCTGAAGCGATCGCCTTTGCACTTCCTTGGTACGGGAAGGTTCCAGCATGGAAACCTCGGATCATACCATTGGGACATTCACGGACCGGATCGATACCAAGGGTATCATCCGTGTCATAAGTGGTTCTCCGATCCCGTGGAACGCGCCTTCAGCCGAATGAAAAAGACCCGGCAGCCCTGCCCGATACCCTGAACAGACGGGGCTACCGGCCTACTTTTGCCAGCCAATGTCCGGCCCATGGCATACCGCGCACCGATAGATCGTATTCGCCAACCGTTCGATGCCGTGCTCGGGGCGCAAACCTCGGGAGGGGTACTGCTGTTCATCGCCACGGTGGTGGCCATGGTATGGGCCAACTCTCCCTGGGCCGAGAGCTATCATCACCTGTGGGCGCAGCACATCGTGGTGGGCAATGAAACGTGGCGGCTTGACCTGAGCCTTCACCACTGGATCAACGACGGCTTGATGGCGATGTTCTTCTTCGTGGTCGGGTTGGAGTTGAAACGCGAAATGGTGGCGGGTGAGCTATCCCGGCCACGCGATGCCATGTTGCCCCTGGCAGCGGCGCTGGGGGGGATGATCGTGCCGGCATTGATCTACCTGGCGCAGAACCCCAGCGGTCCGGCCCACGCCGGGTGGGGGATCCCCATGGCCACGGACATCGCCTTCGCCCTGGGTCTGATGGCACTATTGGGGAACCGGGTACCCGTGGCGCTCAAGATCTTCTTAACGACCCTAGCGGTGGCCGACGACCTGGGTGCCGTGTTGGTGATCGCCCTGTTCTACACCTCGGACATCTCGGTGCTCAACCTGGCCCTGGGTGCGGGGATCCTGGGGGTGATGTGGGTAGGGAACCGGTATGGCGTACGCAGCCCATGGTTCTATGCCTTCTTCGGGATCGGCGGTGTTTGGACCGCATTCCTCATGAGCGGGGTGCACGCCACCATCGCCGGAGTGCTGGCCGCCTTCGTGATCCCCGCCAAGCCCAAGGTGAGCGAAATGGTCTTCGTCCGCACCATGCGGCGTCTCCTGTACCGTTACGAACGGCACGACCCGGGCAGCAAGGGATTGCGCACAGCGGACCAACTGCACGAACTGGACCGGATGAGCCGACTTGGTGAGTACGCCAGCACGCCGCTTCAGCAGCTCGAGCATACCCTTCACCCCTTGGTGACCTTCGTGGTCCTACCCTTGTTCGCGCTGGCCAACGCGGGTGTTGCGCTTCCCGCCGACCTGGCCGGCGCACTGGGCACCCCGGTGGCCATGGGGGTAGGGCTCGGTCTGTTGCTGGGCAAACCCATCGGTGTCATGCTGGCTTCATACCTGATGGTACGTTTCGCAGGTGCGCGGCTGGGCACCGGGGTGACCTGGAGACACATGATCGGCGCGGGCATCCTCGCGGGTATCGGATTCACCATGTCGTTATTCGTGAACGAGCTCGCGTTCGCCGACGAAGTACTTCGGCAAGAGGCGAAACTGGGCGTGCTCTGTGCCTCACTACTGGCGGGCATCCTGGGCTACGTTTGGCTGGTGCGCACACCGAAGAAGGAGGCCGCCTGAGCACTTTCCCTCCTCCATACAGCCGATGAACGACCGTGCATCACAGCACTTACGGTCCATCCGCTTACAAGCGATGGTACTCTGCGTAGGCGTGGTGCTCATGGTCGTGAAATTCATCGCATGGCGATACACCGGAAGCAACACGATCCTGAGCGACGCCCTCGAAAGCATCGTTAACGTGGTGGCGGGAGGGATCACGCTTTACAGCCTGATGCTCACCGCGAAACCGCGTGACGAAAGCCATCCATACGGCCACGGCAAGGTGGAGTTCTTGAGCGCTGGAGCCGAAGGTGGCTTGGTCGTGTTGGCAGGCGGCTTCATCATCTGGAGCGCCGTGAGTTCACTGCTCCATCCTATACCGTTACAGGAGCTGGACATCGGCATGCTGCTCACCGGTGCCACAGGCGGCATCAACCTGGCCATGGGACTGGTTCTACGAGCCCGTGGGCGCCGGGTACGATCCATCGCCATGGAGGCGGGCGGCGAACACCTGTTGAGTGATGCATGGAGCACAGCAGCGATGCTCGGTGGGCTGCTGCTGATCAAGGTCACCGGCAACTTCTGGCTCGACCCCGTCCTGGCGATCGCGTTCGCCATTCACCTCCTCCTCACCGGTCTTCGCATCTTGCGTCGGTCCATCGCCGGCATCATGGACGAAGCCGACCTTGATCTTGCCGCACGGCTCATCGCCGTACTTGATGACCACCGTCGGCCGCAATGGGTGGATGTGCACAACTTCCGCATGATCAAGTATGGCTCCGTGCTCCATATCGACTGCCATGTGACACTACCATGGTACTACGACCTGGAACAAGCGCATAGCGAGATCAGCGAGATCGGATCCCTGATGGATCGGCAAGGCGAACAGGAGGTCGAGCTCTTCATCCATGTGGACCCGTGCATCCCCACCAGTTGCACGATCTGCTCCCTGGCCAATTGCCCAAAGCGTGATGCCGAACGAACGCACCACGTACCCTGGCGGCTGGAAACCGTGCTGCGCAACGCCAAGCACAACGCAGCGAATGCCTCAATGGCTGGAACGATACACGGCGCGTGACCACACCCTGCCCCGGGAACAACAAAGCCCCTTGCGGGGCTTTGGGGGTGGTAGACCGGGCTTGAACCGGCGACCTCCGGAACCACAATCCGGCGCTCTAACCAACTGAGCTACAACCACCGTATCCCACCACCAAGGCAGCGGGGCCGCAAATATAGCGTGTTACCGGGATCCCGCGCACAATAGCCTGCTCGGAGCGTACTTTCGGCACCTATGCGCAGCAGCCCGAGTGCAGCACTGGCGGCCCACCCGCACATCCTGGTCATTCCGAAATGGTGGCCCAATGTCCGGGACCCGCAGCTGGGAGATTTCATCCGTAAGCAGGTCCAGGCCCTGGCGGGGTGCACCAAAGTGACCGTGTTATTGGTGGAGGCCGACCCGGAAGCCCCCGCACACCTCGAACACGTGGAGGCCGATGGGTTGCAGGTGATACGGAGCCGTTACCACGCGAGCCGTAGCCCATTGACCCCGTGGCGCAAGGTGGCCAACCTGATCGGGTACTGGCGTGCGGCGATGGCGGGTTGGCGCATGGTGCTCTCCCGTCGAGGCCTGCCCACTCTGGTCCATGTGCATATCCTGGTGCGCCCGGCATTGATCGCACGGTGGATCAAGGACCGGTACGGCATCCCATACATCCTCAGCGAACAGAGCAGCCAATACCTGGACGGCACGTACCAGCGGCGTGGCCCCTTGTTCCATTGGGTGAATCGCAAGCTTTTCGCGGATGCTGCGGGGACCACCGCGGTATCGGCATGGCTGGGGGATCGATTGGTGAAGCTCGGGCTGTGCACCAGCTATGACGTGGTCCCCAACGTGATACCCGGTATGGAGCGTCCACTCCCGCCCCAAGGCGCTCCAGGGCAGTTCATGGTGGTGGCCGACCTGGTGGACCGAACGAAGAACGTGAGCGGGGTGATCCGGGCGTTGGCCCAAGTGGTTGCCAACGGCGTCGATGCTCGGCTCACCATCATCGGCGATGGGCCCGACCGCGCCATGCTGACCGGACTCGCGCAGGAACTGGACCTGGTCGATCGGATCACCTTCCTGG
>SSGN01000074.1 GCA_008016945.1 Flavobacteriales bacterium | reverse complement strand
ACCTCTGGCGGGGCGCAGCTCGGGTGGCCAAACTTAACCTGACATGGCCTGGGAACTCTATAGTTCGCTCAAGTTTGATGGTTTTTGATTTATTATTGTCATTACGATCATCTGCGTTCATGCTGCAGCGTCAGGAACGGAGGAACGAAAATGGCACGAACCGATATCCGTCAGCTTGAAGCACTTACGGCGGGGGTCGGACCGGCGACCGACAAGGCGCTGGAAGAAGGTAACGGCCTGCTCCGTCTCGCGCCCACCTGGGTGCCGCGCTCGTTCCTCCATCCCGGCTATCGGCTGAAGCTTGATCCGCGCGACATCCATGCATTCGGACTGGAGCGCGGCGGCATTGACGAGCGCTGGTTCGGATCGACCACCGAAGCCGCCAACGAGGGCCGCCGCGCTGACGAGGGGCTGAGCCAAGTCATCTCCGGGGACCAGCGCTTCACCCTGCGCGATGCCGTTGCCGAGCGCGGCGAAGCGCTGATCGGTGAGCGGATGTGGCGCGAATATGGCCGCTGGCCGGTCTATTCCAAGTTCTTCGACAACATGGGGCCGATCCCGCTGCACATGCACCAGGGGCCGGAATACGCCGCGAAGGTGGGCTGCGAGGGCAAGCCGGAGGGGTACTATTTCCCGCCCCAGCTGAACCAGCAGCGCAACGCCTTCCCCTATACCTTCTTCGGGCTGAGCCCCGACACCCGCAAGGAAGACCTGCGCCAGTCGCTGGCCCGCTGGCACGACGGCGACAACCGCATTCTCAACCACAGCGCCGCATACCGGCTGGAGCCGGGCAGCGGCTGGCTGGTCGGCCCGGGCATCCTGCACGCGCCCGGATCGCTGTGCACCTATGAACCGCAATGGGGTTCCGACGTGTTCGGGCTCTACCAGAACGTCGTCGAGGGGCGCACGATCGGACGCGACCTGCTGGTCAAGGACGTTCCGACCGAGCATGCCGAGGATCTCGATTACCTGATCGACCAGCTTGACTGGGAGGCCAATGTCGATCCCGATTTCAAGGCCAATCACTATCTCGAACCCGTCCCGGTCGGCGATACCGCGGCGCTTGGCTATCAGGACCGCTGGGTGGTCTATGGCCGGGTCGCGGGACGGCAGTGGTTCAGCGCGCGCGAACTGACCGTCGCGCCGGGCCGCACCTGCACGATCGTCGATCCGGGCGCGACCAGCTTCATCGTCGTCCAGGGTGAAGGCAGCGCCAATGGCCAGCCGCTGAAATCGCCGACCATGATCGGGTTCCACGAACTGACCCACGATGAGTATTTCGTGTCATGGGAGGCGGCGCGCGCCGGGGTGACCTATACCAACAGCTCATCCACCGAACCACTGGTGCTGCTGCGATACTTCGGCCCCGATGCCGATCCCGACGCGCCCGAGGTGGGAGCGCACCGCGCATGATCCAGCCACCGCCGCCCAGCGGCGCCCGCTATCGTCAGAGCCGCCGCCGTCTGCTGATCGACATGCATATCCCGGATTGGGATCCGGCGTTCCTGAGCAGGTTCGATCCGGCAGAGCTTGCCGCAGCCACGATCCGCACCGGCGCGGACGCGGCCATGCTCTATTTCCAGAACCATGTCGGCCTGTGCTTTTACCCGACCACGGTCGGCCAGCGTCACCGCGCCGCGGCGCAGCGCGACCTGGCGGGCGAGGCCTTGACCGCCCTGCGCGCGGGCGGGCTGGCGACCTGCGCCTATTATAGCGTCAATTTCAACAACCAGGTCTGGCAGGACCATCCGGACTGGCGCCTGGCACCCGCCGCGCCCGCCAGCGTGGGCGTGCTGCCCCGCGAACGCTATGGCATCGTCTGCCTCAACCACCCGGCCTACCGCGCCTTTGCCGATGCCCAGATCGACGAGATCCTGGCCTATCCGGTCGATGCGATGTTCTTTGACATGGTGTGGTGGAACGGGGTCTGCACCTGCCCTTCGTGCGAGGCGCGCTACCGCCAGGAGACGGGCGCGGAAATTCCCGCCACGGTCGACTGGAACGATCCGGACTGGTGCCGCTTCCAGGCCCGCCGCGAGGCCTGGCTGGCGCAGTTCGCGCGCGACCTACGCGGCCGGGTAAAGACGGCGCGGCCCGAAATGGAGGTCTATCACAATTTCGCGCTCGGCCTGTCCAACTGGACGCGCGGGGTCAGCTTAGACAGCATCGACGGGCACGATTTCCTGGGCGGCGATTTTCACGGCGGCACCCGCGAACAATTGCTGATCAATCGCCTGCTGCGCGCGGCAACGCCGCTGCGCCCGGCGGAATACATGTCCACCGTAGGCACCGACCTGACCCAGCACACCCGCCTGCACCCCGCCGCCACGCTGCGCCGCAAGGCGCTGGCGGCGCTGAGCGCGGACAACGCCTTCCTCGCGATCCTGGCGATCGATCCCGATGGCCGCATCGACCCGCTGGCGGTTGAGCGCACGCACGACGCCTTTGCCGCCCTGCTGGAACACGATCCGGGCGAACTGGGCGAGGCAATCGAGCCGGTCGCGCTCTATTGCAGCGACCGATCCAAGGCGAGCCGCTGGGACGCGCCGCGCCCGATCGGCCAGGCTCCGGCCTCAAGCCTGGCCGACTACCCCCATTCGGCGGCCCTGCTTGGGGCGGCCCGGGCCTTGCAGTGCGCCCACATTCCCTTCGGCGTGGCCACCCGCAGGGCGCTGGACCAGCTTGCGCGCTGGCCGGTGCTGATCCTGCCCAATGTCGAAACGCTGGAAGCGGACGAACAGGAGGCCATCCGTGCCTATGTGCAGGGCGGCGGCAGGCTCTACGCCAGTCGCTCGACATCGCTCGACAGCACGGGCCGGTTCGGCCTTGGCGACCTGTTCGGCTGCACCGCGCTGGGCGATGAGGAAGGGGCGATGCTCTACGCCGAATCCGATGCCCTGCCCGAATTGCGCCGGCCGCTGACCCAGGTCTGCGCCGCCGACCGGCGCACCGGCGCACTGCGCATTGCCGCCAGCCCCGGCGCCGAAATCCTCGCCACCCGGACCCTGCCCTACGCCTATCCGGCGCGGGGCACGGCGCAGGATCGGCAGTGGTCGACCATCCATGCCTCGCCGCCGTGGCAGCGCACCGCCGACCCGGTGATCCTGCGCCATCAGGCCGGGCGCGGGCTGGCGATCTACAGTGCCTTCGACATCGAGGCCGGAGAGACGCCCGAGCATGAAGCCGCCTTCATCGCCCTGATCCGCCAGCTGGCGCCGGACCCGGAACTGTCGGCCGATGCGCACCCCGATGTCTGGTTCAGCGGCTTCGCCCGACCGGGCCGGATCACGCTGATGTTCCTGCACATGGCCGCCTCGGATCCCGCGCTGACTGTCCCGCAGACCAGGGTCCGCGTGAAGCTGCCCGATGGCTCGCGCTGCCAGGCGATCCGCCTGCGCTCGGGAGGGGCGACCTTGCCGTTCGGAACGGACGGGCGGGATGTCCATTTCGACCTGCCGCCCTTCACCGAGATGATGATCGCGGAGATCGACCATGACTGAGCTGCCGCCAATCCGCATCGGGGTTCTGGGAGCGGCCCGGATCGTCCCCCTGGCGATCGCCGAACCCGCAAGGCGCCGCCCGGACGTGCGCCTCACCGCCATCGCCGCACGCGAGCCCGCGCGCGCGGACGAGATCGCCGCGCAGGAAGGCTTGCCTGCGCCGCCGCAAGCTATGCCGATCTGCTGGCCCGCGACGACGTCGACCTGGTCTACATTGCCCTGCCCCCTTCGCTGCATTGCGAATGGGCAGTCGCGGCCGCCCGCCACGGCAAGGCGGTCCTGTGCGAGAAGCCCTTCGCAGCCAATGCGGCCGAGGCCCGCGCGATGGTCGATGCCGCTGCCGCGGCGGGAACGCTTCTGCTCGAAGGCTATCACTACCGCTTTCATCGCCTGATCCGGGAAGCGGAACGACTGCTCCGCGCGGGCGCGATCGGCGATCCGGTGTCCGCCAGGGCCCGCGTGGAATACCCCATTCCGCGCAAGGCCGGCGAGCCGCGCTGGGATTCGGCGCTTGGCGGCGGGGCGCTGATGGACCTTGGCTGCTACGGCGTCCACGCGCTGCGCCTGCTGCTTGGCAGCGAACCGGAAGTGATCGCAGCGCAGGCCCGGATGGTCCCGGAAGGGGTCGATGCCGCAACCACGGCCCACCTGCGCTTCGGGCAGGTCGAGGCGGAATTCGGCTGCGCGATGGATTGCGCCGCCCCGGCGACCACGCTGCATATCACCGGCACGCGCGGGACGCTGGAAATCGAAGGCTTCGTCCTGGCCGCGCGGTCGGGCAAGCTGCGCGTGGTGCGAGGCGGGGAGGCAGAGGTGATCGATATTTCCGGGCCCAGTTCCTACGAGGAACAGATGGACCACGTCGTGTCGGTCATGCGCGGCCAGGCCCGACCGGTGACCGGCGGAACCGACGCGATCGCCACGATGGAGGCGATCGATGCCATCCGCCGGATCAGCCGGAACGGGGCCTGACGTCAGGCCGGGCTCAAATCGAACCTAACGCCCGGTCGATCCGCCAGGCCGACCAGCTCGCAGGCCACCGGGCGGCGCACCGTGACGTGCAGGTCAGCGCCGCTGCGCTGCCAGGCCACGTTGATCGTGCCGTGCGGGGTCGGGATGCTGCCGCTCGCGCGGTCCAGCCCGCACGGCTGGGGATTGACCGTGAAGCGGGCGAAACCGGGCTCCAGCGCCGTCACCCCCAGCAGAATGCCGGTCATCTGGAACAGCGGCGTGGCCGAGAAGCCGTGGCACAGGCTGGCGGCGGGCGCGAAGCTCTCCCACAGGGTCGTGGTGCCTGAGGCGAGCATCGGCGCAAAGCTGCGGCGCAGTTCGTCGATCACCCATTGCCCGCGTCCGGCGCGCGCAATGCCGGCCATGACGAAGTGCGAAAAGAAGCTGTTGGCGCGCACGATATCGCGCGCCTCGTCAAACGCCTCGCCATGCGGCACGATCGGCGGCACCGCCGTGAGCTTGAGCCGGTCCACATCGGTGATAGCGTCCAGCACGCTGGTGCGCCGCTCCTCAGGCACGATATCGAACAGCAGCATCAGCGCATTGGCATGTTGGGAAACGCGGCGATACCGCGTGCCGGAATCGGGATCGACGGCATCGACATAGCACCTACGATCGGGATCCCAGTGGCGCCTGTTCAGCGCCTCGGCGCAGCGCCGCGCGGCGGCGCGCCAGCTGGCCGCCCGGTCTGCGCGGCCGACCCGATCCGCCAGCACCGCGCCCGCGCACAGCGCTCCGGCCCAGAGCGCGTTGATCGCGGCGGATTCGCCGCGCCGGTCGATCGCCGCCCATTCGATGAAGTGCCATTGCTGGACATCCGCCAGCAGATCGTTGGCGCCGGACATCAGGGCGAAGCGATCCAGCCCCCGCTCCACCGCGCAGAACACCGCTGCCACCGTCTCGGCATCGGCGGAAGCATGGAAATAGCGCTCGATCCCGATGATCCAGAGCAGGGTGAAGTCGCAGATCGTCAGCGCTTCCGCGCCGATATCGCCGGGCGCGAACATCCGCACCAGGCCGTCCTGGCGCTGGCTTTCAGCTGCCTGCCGCAGGAAGTTGCGGTGCAGGGCGAAGGCGCTGGGACCATAGGCCAGGGCCGCGATGTCGAACATCACCACGGCGTCGCCAACCCACTGGCGCGCCTCCCGCCCCGGGCAATCGACCCAGGCGTCGTGCATGCACAGCCCGACAGTGTTGCGGGCGACGTGCCAGAGCTTGTCGAGCACGGGATCGGAACTGGTGAACGCCCCGGCCTCTTCCACCGGATAGTGGGACGAGACGGACCCGATCCGGCGGATCGTCAGGCCCGCATCGGCCCCGCGCACCATCACCTGCATCGCTCGCACGGCGGTGGCGTCGAAGCGCTCGAAGCGCTGGATACCGGGCCGGGCAATGTAGCGGGCCACCTGGAAACAGCCTAGATGCCCTTCGTCGCGCAGCGCCTCCCCGGCCTGCCCGCGCCCGAAATCGCCCGGCACCGCTTCGGCCACGGCAATGTCGATTTCCTCCCCGCCCCGCGCCTCGATCTCGATAAACGGGCGCCCGTAATGATAATCGAACGCGAACATCAGGGCGGTATCGCGCCCGGGCGGGGACTGGACGACGAGCGGATCGCCCCGCCATTCGGCAGGTGTCTCGTCCTGCTCGATCCGGGCCTCATAGAGCCGGGTTGGCGAATCTCCGCCATCGGCCGGGGCGCTACCGGACCATAGCAGGGCCTGCGGACCAAGCTCGGATTCGGTCGGCGGGGGAATGCTGGAGCGGATCAGCACCGGAAACGGAACGACCACGCCCCAGCCCCGCGCCGCCATCTGTTCCGGCGGTTCGGCCAGCATGGCCCGAGCCTGCGGCCAGGACCGGTCGTCGAAGCCGGGCAAAGTCCAGTCCTGTGGCAACAGGCGCGCATCGACCACCTCGATGAAATCCTGCCCCCACCCACGGCGCGGCACGTCGCGCCGCCAGGCCTGCGCCTCCAGCATCCGCCAGGTTTCATCGGCCACGCTGGCGATGGCGCCGGTGGTCGTCCGCACCGTCACCTCGGCCGCCAGGCCGCCATCACCGAATGCCGCCTGCCATCTGCCCCGGACGGTTTCGTACCAGGCCAGGTCGACGCCCGGAACATGGACCAGCACCGCGACCTGGTTGACGCCTGCCGCAACCATGGAAGTGATGTCATGGACGTCGTGGCGGGCAAAATCGGGGGCCGCGCGCACCGGGCCATTGCCGGCCTGGACGCCATTGATCCACAGGCGATACCGGCCATCGGCCGCCAGCGCGATTTCGCAGCTTTCCGCGCCCTGCGGCACGGTGAAGGTGCCGCGCGCCATAATCCAGCGATTGACGCCTTCTGCCGTGCGCCGCTCCACCGGATTGCGCAGCGAGGCGAATGCGGCCGCGTGATCGACCGGCTGGCTGGCAAGCCAGATGAAACGTCCGCCTTTCATGTGCTGGATCTCCTGCCGCGCCGCTCCTGCTCCGCCAATCGAGGATGCGACCGGGGCAAGGCGATTTGCCGCACATTAGATCACTATCGATCATTGGCAAGCATAATTAGTCAAAGCGCCCAATTGCCGAAAGATCAGGCGATGATCAGTTCAACCCCGGCATCGCGGATCATCTCGGCTGCGGCCTTGCTGATGCCGTCGTCGGTGACGATCACGTCCAGTTCGCTCAGCGCGCAGACCACGCTGCCGGATGGCCCCGAGAACTTGGAACTGTCGACCAGCAGCGCCACCCATTCGGCCCGCTCGATCAGCTGGTGCTCTGCCGCTGCCAGGACCATGTCGGCCTGCATCACGCCCTGCGGCCCGACAAAGGCAGCGCCAAGAAACACGCGCGGCGCATAGATCGAGGGAGTCATGTCCTGAGGACCGATGTTCAGGATGATGTTCTGTTCCCGAAACACCGCGCCGCCCGGGATCGATATCCTCGTCCCCGCCTGCGGCAGGAGCGCACTGACCACGTGGAGCGAATTGGTGACCACGTGCAGGTTCAGGCCCGCCAGGTGCGGACACATCTGCAGAGTCGTCGTTCCGCCATCGATCACCACCGATTCGCCCGGTCGGCAGAGCTGCGCGGCCCGCTTGCCGATCGCCTCCTTCTGCCGCCGGTTGAGATTGACGTTCTCAAGAAACGGCACCCCCGCAAGAGACGGGTAGGTCGCGGTCTTGGCGCCCTCGCTTCCCGCAATCCGCGCGCCCCCGTGAACGCGCGCTATTGCCCCGGCCTGTTCCAACCGGGCGAGATCGCGCCGCAAGGTGGCCGGAGACGCATCAAGCGCAGCATCGATCTGCCGGAACGAGGCAAAGCCTGTCTTGCGGATCAGGTCGAGAATTATGCCTTCGCGTTCTTCGACGTGCATGGTTGCAGCAACCTTTTTCCTTTTGGCGGTCCTAAGCCGATTGGACAGGCTGTTTCAATCAAAATCAATCAAGGCACTGACATCACGGGCTGGCGTCACGGGGCTGGCGTCACGGGGTTGCCGCCAGAACGCGCCGCAAGCCATCCGCGATTTCATCGATCTGCGCCTCGGACACGATCAGTGGCGGCGAAAGGGCAATCACATCCCCTGTCACCCTGACCAGCAGGCCCTGCTCGAAACACCGCACGAACACATCGTAGCCACGCGCGCCGATCGCGCCTTCGCGCGGCGCCAGTTCGATCCCGCAAACCAGGCCATCCGCACGGATGTCGATCACGTGCGCCGCATCGCGCAGCCCATGCATCCGGGATGACCAGTGGCTGGCCAGCTCGTCCGCACGCGTCAGCAGGTTCTCGTCGCGATAGATGTCCAGCGTCGCGAGCGCGGCGGCGCAGGCCACCGGATGGCCGGAATAGGTGTAGCCGTGAAACAGTTCGATCGCATTCTCCGGCCCCTGCATCATGGCGGCATGGATCGTGTCGCTGCAGATCACCGCGCCCATCGGGATGGCGCCGTTGGTCAGGCCCTTGGCGGCGGTGATGATATCCGGCCGCACGCCGAACCGCTCGGCGGCGAAGGGCGCGCCAAGCCTGCCAAAGCCGGTAATCACCTCGTCGAAGATCAGCAGGATGCCGTGGCGGGTAGCGATCTCGCGCAGACGCTGGAGATAGCCCTCGGGCGGCAGCAGCACGCCGGTCGATCCGGCAATGGGCTCGACGATCACGGCGGCAATCGTCTCGGCCCCGTGCAGCGCGACAAGCCGTTCCAGATCGTCCGCCAGTTCCGCGCCGTAGCACGGCAAGCCTTCGGAGAAGGCGTTGCGCATCAGGTCATGCGTATGCCGCAAGTGATCGACATGGGGCAGCGAGCCGAAGGCGCGCCGGTTGTTGACCATGCCGCCAACCGAGATGCCGCCAAAGCCGACCCCGTGATAGCCCCGCTCGCGCCCGATCAGGCGCGTGCGGGTGCCCTGCCCGATCGCCCGCTGATAGGCGAGCGCGATCTTGAGCGCGGTGTCCACCGATTCCGATCCGGACCCGGTGAAGAACACATGGTCCAGACCTTCCGGAGCGAGCGCGGCCAGCCGTTCGGCCAGGACGAAGGCCTGCTCGTGCCCCATCTGGAACGGCGGGGCATAGTCCATCCGGGCGAGCTGCGCGGCCACTGCCTGAGTGATCTGGTCACGGCCATGTCCGGCATTGACGCACCACAGACCGGCGGCCGCATCCAGGATCGGCCGCCCGTCGTTGCTGGTGTAATGCATGCCCTGCGCCCGCGCGAGCAGGCGAGGCGCGGCCTTGAACTGGCGGTTCGCCGTGAACGGCATCCAGTAGGCATGAAGCGATCCATTGCCGCCAGCGCCGCCGTCCGCCGTCACCTGCGGACGCCGACCAGCGGGTTGATCGCATCGTTATCCAGCACATCGCCGATCTTGAGCGCCGTGAAGTAATCGTCCGGCAGGATGTTCTGCTGGCCATTGAAGGTGCTGCCATCGGGCATGTAGGCGCAGGACATCGCCGCGCGGCGACCCAGGGTCATGTTCAGCCCCGCGCCGTGCGCGGTCAGGCCATTGTGGAAGCTGGCGTCGCCCGCTTTCATCGGTGCGAGGACAGGGGCGATCCCCCGCATTTCCGGGTAGACATCGAGCAATGCGGAGAATTCTTCCCTGAGGAACACGTTCTCGTAGCGGGCCAGCTTGTGGGTGCCCGGCATGAAGCACAGGCAGCCGTTCTCCACCGTGGCGTCTTCCAGCGCGATCCAGATCGAGATGGCGCTGGGGGAATAGAACGACCAGTACGGGTTATCGATGTGCAGCGCGGTCGGATTGCCGAACGGTTCCTTGATGAAGGCCTGGTCGTGCCACAGCCTGAAGGCCGGGACGCCTTCAAGTTCACAAAGCATCGCGCCAAGGTCCGGCGACTGGAGATAGCGCCCCACTGTTTCGCTGATCCGCCACAAGTTGATGCGCTGGGTGAAGACCCGGTCGTAATATTCGTCGCCTTCGTTCAGATCGGCACCAGGCCCGGCGATCTTGCGACTGCCGGACATGGCGGCGATCGCATCCATCACCGCGCCGCGCAGTTCGTCCAGTTCGGCGGCGTCGAGAAAGCCCGGGCAGACCAGGAACCCGTTTTCCCGGTAACTGGCAACCTGCTGCGGAGTAACGTCAGTCTGCATGTGTCCTCCCTCGTTCCGATCCTCTGCCCGGCCTGCGCAGGGGCAGGGCCGGACAGGATCGGCAGATCAGCGCGATGGATCAGAACCGGGCCCGCAGCCCGAGCGTGAAGTAACGGTTGTTCACATCGTAGAGCGACAGCTCGGTGGTCGGGAACGCCAGGCCCGCCGAGTAGCGGTTCGGCACGAACGGGGGCTTGCGATTGAACAGGTTGTTGATCGTCGCGAACATCTGGAAGTCGCCGCCCGCCATCGCGAAGTCATAGGTCGCGGTGACATCGGTATAGAACACGGCTTCGACGTTCTGCTTGGCGAAGATCTGGCCCGGAACGAACGGCATCTGGTCGTAGCTGCCGATCATACGTTCCTGGACGAACAGGGTCAGCGGGCCATGCTCATAAGTCGCGCTCAGGGTGCCGCGCCACTTGGGCAGGGTGGTGTTGGTGGCAGCGTCGAAGAAGCCGGCAACCTGGGTGCTGACGCCGCCCGAGGTGTCGGTATAGTCGATCGTCCGCGTTACCAGCGCACGCAGGCTAAGCGCGCCCTTGCCGATGTCGGTGCGCCAGGACAGGTCGAAATCGATCCCGCTGGCGGTGCGGCTGTCAAGATTGACCTGCTGGAGGATCACCTGCTGGATGTCCCTGGTCACCGCATCGCGGGTCACAAGGGAGCAGGCCTGGGTGTTGCCGGCAAAGCAGTTGTCGATCGTGCCCTGGGCAGTGGTCGCGCTCAGCGCCCCGCTGATACGGATCCGGTAGTAGTCGACCGACAGCGACAGCCCGTCTGCCCAGCCAGGCGTGTAGACCGCGCCAAGGGTCAGGGTGTCGGCCTTTTCAGGCTTGAGGTTGGGATTGCCCTGGTTGCGGGTGATGATGATCAGGTTGGTGCCGTTGGTGACCGGATCGACGATCCCCGGCTCGAAGGCGTTCACCGGGCCGGCGAACATTTCGAACAGGTTGGGCGCCCTGGTATCGCGCGAGCGGGCGACGCGCAGGCGCAGATCCGCGAACGGCGCATAGGTCACGCCCAGCTTCCAGGTCGAAACGCCGCCGCTGTTCTTGTAATGGGTATAGCGGTAGGCGCCGTTGAGTTCGAGAGTTTCGGCCAGCGGCTGCGACTTGAGCACGGGAACGACGGCTTCGATGAAGCCTTCCTTCACGTTGTCGCGGGCATCGGCTTCACCGAAGTTGCCTTGGTTCCAGCCGCCGAACCGGCAGGTGGAAACCGTTGGGCACAGCGCGCCGGGCATGCCGCGCACGCCCTGGGCCTTGATCTGGTTTAGCGCGACCTCGTTGGACTGCTCGCGCAGCGACCGCTCGCGGTATTCGCCGCCAAATGCAATCGAAAGCGGCCCGGCGGGCAGCTGGGCCAGATCGCCGCTCACTTCGAAGGCGGCGACGCTCTGGGTGTTCTTTACCACCTGCGTGCTGGTTCCCAGCACATAGTCCAGCGCGGCGGCGGAGGGCGCCCCTTCGCCGAACAGGTTGATCGGCACGCAGCCCGGGAACACCCCGGGATTGGTCAGGGTGACGCGGCAGACCACCGAATTCGTGGCCGGGTTCACCAC
Source organism: Flavobacteriales bacterium (assembly GCA_008016945.1). Next base: position 9,644 of record SSGN01000074.1, on the reverse strand, counting down.
CGCGTCCGCAGCGGCGTAAAGCTTGCCGATATCGGCGACGTTCTCGACGTTGCCGGTCATCTTGGTCTGGCCGTGGCTGTAGTGCGCGCTCCACTTCCAGTTGTCGGCAATGGTGCCGCTCAGCCCCGCGCTGACATCGAAGGTGCGGTTGTCATAGTTCAGCGCGACGGCGCCGAAATCGCGGTTGAACCGCCCCATCCGGAACGAGCTGACCCCGGCATTCGCCATCGCCTACTTCACCGCCGATGAGAGATAGGCATTGTCGTTGAAGATGGTGAAGGCCGTGCCGCGCTGGCGGTTGTCGGCCAGCACCCGCATCCGGTTGGTCGACTGGCCGGCATTGACCCGCACGAATGCGGTGACGTTGTCCGCAAGGTCATAGCTCAGGCGGGCATAGAGCTTTTCGGTACGCAGCGAGCCGGCGGGCTGCGCCAGGTTGTTCTCGATCCCGTCGCCGCCGATGGTGTAGGCGGGCGATCCGGGGATGGCCGTACCGAAGACGAAGGGCGTGGTCGAACCGCCTGGCAGGAAGCGCAGGCCGCCCAGCGGCGCGCCGGCCCCGGCAACGGGCAGGCCGCCGGCATCGACGATCACGCCGCCGTAGCTCGCGGTGTTCTGGCGCACGCCGTTCAGCGCCACATAGGGCGCCGCAGCCGTGCCGTTGCCGGCCATGAAATGCCCGTTGTTCGAGCTGGGACGATCGTTGAGCGATTCGATCCCGTCGGTCTTGAAGTGCTCCACGCCGATGACGAAATGGCCCCGGCCATCGGCAAAGGCGGCGCCGCCAGCCGCGCCGATGCGGAACGACTGGTCATCGCCGTAGTTGGAAATGCCGCCCTGGAGATTGAGCTTGAGGCCGGTGAACTTCTTGTCGATGACATAGTTCACCACGCCGGACACGGCATCGGAGCCATAGGCCGCCGAAGCGCCGCCGGTCACCACGTCGACGCGCTCGACCAGCAGTTCGGGCAGCAGGTTGACGTCCACGTCGCCGCTTTCGCGGGTCGCGACCACGCGCTGGCCATCAAGCAGCACCAGAGTGCGGGTGGTGCCGAGCGAGCGCAGGTTGAGGTAGTTGCCCACCGTGCCCACTTCGCAGCAGAAGGTGCGCGAGCGGCCGCCGCCCAGCTGCGGAAGCTTGTTCAGCGCGTCGGCGAGTGTCGACGGCTGCGAATTCTGCAGGGCCTCGGCAGTCATGACGGTAACCGGAGTGGGCTGATCATAGCCATCGCGCTGGATGCGCGAACCGGTGACCAGGATCGCCTCCTGCTCGCCCCCATCAGCCTGCGCGAACGCGGCCGGGCTTCCGGCGCACAGGATCGCAAGCGATACGAGCGCCGATCCGGCCTTGAGCGAATTCGCGATCTGGTTTGAGTTTTTCACTGCACCCTCCCTGCCTCTGGCGGCATTTGCTGCCACTATGATGAGGCTTAGTTGCACCTTTTGATCTAATGCGCAAGCTTTTGATGACTGGTTTGTCATTTATGATTATTATCAGTCAAAATGGGCCGTCCAGCCCTGTCAGGCCAGGCCAGGAACGGTTCCGGACCAGGACCTGCGCCGCAAATCCGGGCAATTTCGAGGCTTCGCCAAAACTTCACGAAAATCAGGAAATTTCAACCCGGAACCCTGCCTGGGCGACCTGCCCCCCTCAAAAAGCGTCGAGTCGGCCGATTGCAAGAACAGATATGATCCATGTTGACTAAACCTGATTACATCATAATGTCCCGGCCAAGCGAAACAAAGGGAGAGAGTGGGTGCACGACCAGGCCAAGGAAGCGCGCCTTCCCCAGAAGATCGCGGTAGGCTGGGCCATCGGCGAGATCGGCGTTGCCGCCTACATCGGCATCACGATGTCCTACATGCTGTACTACCTGACCGAGGCGCAGGGAATCAGTCCGGCGCTGGCGGGGATGGCCCTGCTGATCCCGCGGCTGTGGGATGCCGCGATCGACCCGTTCGTCGGCGCGGTCTCCGACCGCACGCCCGGCAGGATGGGCCGCCGCCGCCCTTACCTGCTGTTTGGCGGGGCGACATTCGGCCTGCTCTTCGCGTTCATCTTCCTGGTGCCGGTCGATCTGGCACCGATGACCAAGGTCGCCCTGCTGGTCGGCCTCTACATCGTCACCAGCACGGCCTTCACCTTCTACGATGTCGCCTATTCGTCGATGGCCGCGGAAATGACCGCCGACTACCGCGCGCGGACGCTGCTGGTGGGGTACAAGATGATGGCGGCGCGCGCCGGGATCGTCCTGGCGGTGATCGCCGCCCCGTGGTTCTTCACGTCCGGGGACACCCTGGCGGATGGTTTCGCCAGCATGGGCATCGCCGCCGGCGCGGTGATGATCCTGTCCGGGCTGTGGGCGTTCTTCGCCACGGCGCAGGCGCCGCAGATCACCCGACCGATCCAGCATTTCAGCCTGAAGCTGGAATACCAGGCGCTGAAGGAAAACCGGCCTTTCCTGATCCTGTGGCTGGTTTTCCTGTGCCAGAATATCGCCGTGGGGGCGACTGCCACGCTCCAGATCTACCTCGTCATCTTCGTGATGAAGGTGGACCAGGCGCTGGTCGGGACGATGGTCGCGATCAGCGCGATCAGCGCCATGCTGGCCACGCCGCTGTGGGTCAGACTGGCCCGGCGGCACGGCAAGCGCCGGATCTATTTCATCAGCATGGGCATGGCCGTGGTCCTGGCCATACCGGTGCTGTTCCTGCCGGCAGGCTGGCCGGTGGCCCTGTTCACGCTGTTCCTGCTGGCCGGGATTGCCGATGCCGCGACCCAGCTGTGCCCCAACGCAATGGTCCCCGACACGGTCGAATACGACGAAGCCCGCAGCGGCGAGCGCCGGGAAGGCGCGATCTTCGGCACCTGGCTGCTGGCCCGCAAGCTTGGCATGGCACTGGGCGCATTCGCCATATCGCTGGTGCTGACGCTGTTCGGCTTCCAGGCGGGGGTCGACCCGGCCGGGCAGAGCGAAAGCGCCCTCACCGGCATCCGTCTGGCCTATACCCTGGTGCCCGGATCGATCTGGCTGGTCGCCATGATCCTGCTGCGCTTCTACACTCTGGACGAGGACACGTTCAATTCGCTGCGCGGCAAGATGGCGGCGGCGAAGGGCTGACTCTGAAAGGCTGACTCTGAACAAGGCCAGGCCGGGGGACGCCCCGGTTTCGCCGCGCTTCCCCCCACCACAAAAAGCGCCCCGCCGACCCGGTGCTGTACCGGGTCGGCGGGGCGCCTGCTGCTTTAGCCCCTGGCGCGGCCCGCTGGCTCAGCCGGTTGCCAGCGGCCCGGCCAGCCAGTCGGCAGTGGTGCGCATGGCATCGCGGGCCAGGGCGGAAATCTTCACGTATTGGGTGAAGCCGTGGATCGCGCCCGCATAGGCGTGATGGGTCACGTCCAGCCCGGCATCACGCATCGCCTGCGCCAGCTGGATCGTGTCATCGGCCAGAACATCGAGGCCGGAATGGTTCAGGAAAACCGGCGGCAGCCCCGACAGGTCGGCCTTGATCGGCACGGCGTGGGGGTGGCGCTGGTCGTTGTCCACCCCGGTATAGTTGAGCCAGAAATAATCCATTGCGGCAGAGGTCAGCCCGAAGGCGCCGTCCCCGAAGGCGCGGTGCGACGGCGTGTCGCAGTGCCCCAGATAGGCCCCGTAAAGCAGCACCACGCGCGCGGGCAGCGGCTGGCCGGTGTCGCGCAGGCGCAGCACGGTGCCAAGGGCGACATTCGCACCGGCGGAAGCCCCGCAGATCGCGATCCGGTCGGGATCGACCGCCATCTGCTCCGCTTGGGCACGAAGCCAGCCCATCACGGCCTCCCCGTCCTCCAGCGGCGCGGGAAACGGGTGTTCGGGCGAAAGGCGGTAATCGACCGACAGGATGCGCAGCCGCGCGTCGCGCGCCAGCTGGCGGGTCGAGGCATCCTCAAGCTGCGGGCTGCCGATGGTCCAGCCGCCGCCGTGGAAGTGGACCAGGATAGGGCCAGTCAGGCCCGCTTCGGGTTCATACAGCCGCACGGCCACGTCCCTGCCGCCATGGCTGATCGTGAAGTCCCGGACCGCATGGAGCGGCAGGGGATCGGCATTGTAAGCCTCAAATTCGGCCGCGGCCCGCTCGCGCATCATCGCCGGGGTCACGGCGTGCAGCGGCGGACGCGAGCCCATCCGGTCGCGCTGCGATTGCACTATCGGCATGAGATCGGGATCGATCAGGCGGTCGAGGGATTCATCGGCCATGGGTCTGCTCCTCCAGTCTGGTCAGGTTTTGCGGCCGGCCTGCCAGACGGGCAGCTCGGCACCGCGTGCGAAACGGGCAGGTCCGGGCAAGGCTGCGCGCCCGCCCGCGTCGGTTCAGACGATCCCCGCCCCCAGCCCGCTGGCCTTGCGTTCCTGCGCCTTGCGCTCGCGCCAGCGGCTCTGCCGATAGGTATCCAGCACGTCGATCGCGCCGCCGGCCTCCAGCCGCGCCATGGCCAGAACCGGGCTGACATCGATGGTATAGGCGCGGCGCAGGGCCTGGAATGCCATCATCGTGTCATTCCCCTCCTGCGCGGCGCGCAGCGCTTCACGATCGACCAGGCAGGCCTTGGCAAAGCACTGCGCGATCGCCTCGGCGCTGGACAGCATGCTCTCGACCGGATCGGTGACGTTGTGCGACTGGTCGATCATGTAGGCGGGATCGAACCCGTCACGCGGATTGCGCTCTGCCTCGACCAGTTCGTTGAACACCAGAAACAGCTGGTGCGGGTTGATGCTGCCGCTGTCGAGATCGTCGTCGCCATACTTGCTGTCGTTGAAGTGGAACCCGCCCAGCTTGCCGAAGCGGTGCAGCCGCGCGACGATCTGCTCGATGTTGACGTTGGGCGCATGGTGGCCAAGATCGATCAGGCACTTGGCCTTGGGGCCAAGCTCCTGCGCGGCAAGGATCGAACTGCCCCAGTCGCTGATCACGCTGGAATAGAACGCGGGCTCGAACAGCTTGTGTTCCAGCAGCATCCGCCAGCCATCCGGCAGGGCGGCATAAACCTGCGATGCGGCATCCAGGTAACGATCGAGACTGCGTGCCAGATCCTGCTGCCCGGGCAGGTTGGTGCCGTCGCCCACCCAGACGGTCAGATCCCGGCTGCCCAGCTGGCGGCCGATCTCGATGCATTCGATGTTATGCTCGATCGCCTGCCGCCGGGTCGCTTCATGGGTGGAGGACAGCGATCCGGTGGCATAGGAATGCGGCTGGCCGGGCTGGTCCTGGAACGTGTTGGAATTGACCGCGTCGAACCCCAGCCCCAGGCTTTCGGCCTCCTCGCGCAGGGCCGCGTAATCGCTGACCTTGTCCCACGGAAAGTGCGGGCTGACGCGCGGGGTGATCCGGCACAGTTGGTTGATGACGGCGCAATCCTCCAGCTTCTCGTGGATCGAGGTCGGCTCGCCGGGCATCGGAAAGCGGGCAAAGCGGGTGCCCCCGCGCCCGGCGCCCCAGGTGGGAATGGCCACGGCAAAGGCGGCGACCCTGTCCTTGACCGCATCGATCGCGATGCCGGCGCGCTCAAGCTTGCGCGCCAGGGCGAAGTAATCGTCCTCCAGCGCGGGCAGGGCGCGGGCATTGGCCTCGGCGATCAGGTCGGCGGACAGCGGAAGGTTGTTCATTCCCATGGACTCCTGATGCCGCTTACCGCGTAAAGGCCTGGGCGTTGCCGGCATCGACATTGATCATGTTGCCGGTCGACTTTGCCGACATGTCGGAGGCAAACCAATAGGTCGCCTCGGCGATATCCTCGGGCAGGACCGCGCGCTTGAGCATCGAGCGCTGGCGGTAGTGCTCCTCAAGCTCGGCCCCCGGATCGATCCCGTGGGTGCCGGCGCGCTCCTTGCGCCAATCGCCGTCCCAGATGCGGCTGCCCTGGATCACGGCGTCCGGATTGACGACGTTGACGCGGATTCCGGCCGAGGCTCCTTCCAGCGCCAGGCAGCGGGCCAGGTGATTGGCCGCGGCCTTGGCGCTGGCATAGGCACTGGCACCCGCAGCGGCCGCCACCGCATTCTTCGAGCCGATGAACACGACCGAGGCGCCGCCCTGGTCCTGCATCGCCTGAAGCAGCGGCCAGGCGTGCTTCGCGGTCAGGAAATATCCCTTGGCCAGGACATCGTAATTGCGATCCCACAGTTCGACAGTAGTGTCGCCCAGCGGCGCGGAACTGGCGATGCCGGCGTTCGCGACCAGCACGTCCAGCCCGCCGAATTCGCGGGCGCAGGCGGCGAAGGCGGCGGCGACCGCAGGTTCATCAGTCACGTCGCAGGTGACGGCGCGCACCACGTCGCCGCCGAACTGCCTGGCAAAACCGGCCCGCACCTCCTCAAGCGCCTTGGCATCGCGGTCGGCCAGCATGACGCAGGCCCCGTCGCGCAGCAGCCGCGCCGCGATGGCCGCACCGATCCCGCCCGCCCCGCCGGTAACCAGCGCGATCCGCCCGACCATCGGGCGCGGCGCGGGCATGCGCCGCAGCTTGGCTTCCTCAAGCAGCCAGTACTCGATGTCGAAGGCCTCCTGCTCGTCGAGCGCCACATAATCGCCGACCGCTTCAGCCCCGCGCATCACGTTGATCGCATTGGCATAGAATTCCCCGGCCAGCCGCGCCGTGGTCTTGTCGGCGGCAAAGGTCATCCGCCCCACCCCCGGCACCAGCACGACGACCGGATTGGGATCCCGCATCGCCGGACTGCCGGCGCGCTTGCAGCGTTCGTAATAGGCCCGGTAAAGCTCGCGGTAGTCCGCTATTCGCGCCGCCAGATAGGCATCGTCCCGCAGCCGGGCGGGATCGAGCGCCAGCGGCGCGATCTTGGTGCGCAGGAAGTGGTCCGGACACGAGGTGCCAAGCGCGGCCAGACGCTCGAAATGCGCGGAACCGACGAATTCAAGCGTTTCGGCATCATCCGAGAAATGACCGACCTTGCGGCGCTCGCCGGTCATCAGCCCGCGCAGGCGCGGCATGAGGTCGGCGGCAATGGCGGCACGGCCGGGAGAGGGAGGGACGACCATGCCGCCGAACGCCGGCTTGCCGGACTGCCGGTCATTGAGGAACCGCGCGGCGTCGGCGATCAGGCCGATGGTATGTTCGTAGCAGCCCTTCGCGTTGTCCGCCCAGCAGATGATGCCGTGCCCGGCCAGCATCACGCCTTCGAGGCCGGGGTTCGCGGCAACGAAATCACGCAGCATCACCCCCAGGGTATAGCCCGGCCGCTTCCATGGCAGCCAGCCGATGCGCCCGCCCCAGATCTCGCGGACCGCCGCCTCCCCGCCGGAGGAAGCGGCAAGGGCGATCATCGCGTCCGGATGGACGTGATCGATGTGAGCGAACGGCAACAGCGCGTGGAGCGGCGTATCGATCGATGCGGCGCGGCCATTGAGGTTGAAGGTGCAATGCGGCAGAAAACCGACCATGCGGTCATCGTCCTCAGGCCCCCGGTAATGCGCCTCCAGGCCCAGCAACCGGTCGAGGTACAGCGTGGCGAAGCCATCGAGACCCATCGAGCCGATATCGCCGCCCGATCCCTTGACCCACAGCACGTCGACCGGATCGCCGCTGAGCGGATCGGTCTCGGTCAGCTTGGCGGACGTGTTGCCCCCGCCGAAGTTGGTCACGGTCAGATCGCTGCCGAGCAGATTGGAGCGATACAGCAGCAATCCGGCCGCATCGAGCGCCGAAGCATGGCTATCGTCCCATCGGCTGGCGGGAACGGCGAAGGGCAATGCAGCCACCGCTGCGTGAATTTGTGCGCTCATGCATTGCCTTCTATCATTTGCCCTTTGCACAAGCAATCGCATTCGATATATTTCAATCATAATTACGCATAGGCAAGCAGGGGGCCGCACTGAAAAACGGATTCGCCATCGTCGTCGACATCGGCAAAACGCACGGCAAGGTAACGCTGTGGTCGCGTGAGGGGGTCTGCCTGGACCGGCGGGTGCGGCCCAATGCCCCGCAGCGCGCGGACCTGCCCGGCGGCTATGCCGCGCTCGACACCGCACAAGTCGGCAGATGGCTCCTGGAAACCCTGGGCCACTTCGCAGACCATCCCGTTGAAGCAATCATTCCGGTGGCCCACGGCGCGGCCATTGCCGGCATTCGCGACGGAACAGCGGCCTTCATTCCACCGGACTACGAATGGGACCTGCCTGTCGCGGCCCTTGCCGCCTATCGCGGGCAGCGCGACCCGTTCCCGTTCACTGGTTCGCCTGCGCTGCCGGGGGGCCTGAAACTGGGCGCCCAGTTGCACCACCTTGAAAGTGCCGGATTGCTGGCGGGCACGACCCTGATGCCCTACCCTCAGTACTGGGCATGGCTACTGTCCGGCGAACCGGTTAGCGAGGTTTCCAGCCTCGGCTGCCATACGGACCTGTGGTCGCCCGAAGCGGGCGAGTTCTCTCCGCTGGCACGCGCGCGGGGCTGGGACCGGCAGTTCGCGCCAATCGCCAGGGCGGGCGAGATCATCGGCACGCTGCGCGCGGACCTTGCGCGCGCGACGGGCCTGTCCCCCGCAACCCGGATCCACGCCGGCCTGCACGATTCCAATGCCGCGCTGCTGGCGGTGCGTGGACACCCCGCCCTCGCCGGCCATGACGCGACAGCACTGTCCACCGGAACCTGGTTCATCGCGATGCGATCGCCACTTGCGCGGGTCGATGCGGGCCTGCTGCCCGAAGACCGGGATTGCCTGGTCAATGTCGATGTTGCCGGCCAGCCGCTGCCATCGGCGCGCTTCATGGGCGGGCGCGAGATCGAGCTGGCACTGCGCCCCGGCGATGGACGGGTCGACCTTGCCGCCGACCAGCCCGCCCTGCTCGGGGCCGTGCCCGCGGTGCTGGCGTCGGGTGCCATGCTGTGCCCCACCCTGGCGCCGGGCACGGGACCATTTCCCGCCAGCCGCGCGCGCTGGATCGGCGAACCGGCAGATCCGGATGCGCACCGGGCGGCAATCTGCCTTTACGCGGCGCTGGTCGCGGATGCCTCGCTCGACCTGATCGGCTCGGGCGGACGATTGCTGATCGAGGGCCGGTTCGCCGGCGCCGAAGTCTTCACGCGGGCACTCGCGGCGCTGCGCCCGCACACGCAGGTGCTCACCGCCAAGGCCCACAACGACGTATCTTACGGCGCCTTGCGGCTGATCTGCCCGGAACTGCCCTTTGACGGGGAGCTGACCCGGGTCAAGCCGCTGGAAGGCGATCTGGACGACTATCGCCGGACCTGGCGGTCATGCATGGAGGCCCCGGCATGACCCATGCCGCGATCGCCGACCTGCGCGAAGCCGCGCGCCGGCGCCTGCCGCATTTCCTCTTCGAATATATCGACGGCGGCTCCTATGACGAGGTCACGTTGCGGCGCAACGTCGAGGATCTGTCAGGCATCGCGTTGCGGCAAAGGGTCCTGCGCAATGTTGCCGGGATCGATCTGTCGGCCAGTCTGTTCGGGCGGGAATGGTCGCTGCCGGTCGCGCTGGCCCCGATCGGCCTTGCCGGCATGAACGCGCGGCGCGGAGAGTGCCAGGCGGTGCGCGCCGCCGACCGGGCGGGGGTGCCCTTCACGCTGTCCACGGTCTCCGCCTGCCCGATCGCCGAAGTCGCCGCAGCCGCGCGGAACCCGTTCTGGT
>SSGN01000172.1 GCA_008016945.1 Flavobacteriales bacterium | reverse complement strand
GGTGTGCATGCAATTGCGCCAGCTGCCGGAGTTCAAGAACACGGTGATCACCTTCCTCACGGCCCGTGGGGAGGATTACTCGCAGATAGCAGGCTTCGATGCTGGAGCTGACGATTACATCACGAAGCCTGTGCGCCCGAAGGTGTTCGTGAGCAAGGTGAAAGCCCTATTGAAGCGCAGTGGTGCTGACCGTCCGGAGGGAAGGATCCTCGAATCGAACGGTGTGAAAGTGGACCTCGAACGCGTGATGGTCTACGTGGGCGATCAGGAACTGCAATTGCCGAAGAAGGAATTCGAATTGTTGGTGCTCCTGATCGGCAAGCCGGGTAAAGTGTTCAAGCGGGACGAGATCTACAGCCAGATCTGGGGCAACGAACTCTTCGTGGGTGATCGGACCATCGACGTCCATATCCGCAAGCTGCGCGAGAAGATCGGCGACGATCGCATCAAGACGATCAAAGGCATCGGCTACAAGTTCGACGCGTAGGCTACCTGAACACGGTTATATTTGCCGCCCCTTGCAGCACATTCCCGAGCTGCTGGGTTCATCGTTCGGGGTGTAGCGCAGCCCGGTTAGCGCGCGTCGTTCGGGACGACGAGGTCGGAGGTTCGAATCCTCTCACCCCGACAAACTTCAAGCCCTGGTGACCTGGTCGCCAGGGCTTGTTCGTATCGCCGGCCAAGGCACCATTCCTCCGCCAATTCCGGCCGTTGCCCGGACTCCACCTCCCTTGCCGGGGGTGGCAAGGCATCCTTTCCCAGGTCGCACACGTCTTCTTATCGCAACCCGATGTCACGCTCCTATAAAATAGCGCTCATCCTCAAGAGCAAGAGCAGCCTGCCGGTGTACAAGGACCTGGCGAAACTGAGCGATCGCGAGTTGGACGAACACGTTCGGATCATGATCCAACGGATGCGGGCCAACGAAAGTTCCGTGATCGCGCGCATGGTTCTCCGCCAGCCCACGTTCAGCCTCAACTGAACAGGGCCATCGTACACCGGAACCGACCATCGTTGGTGGTGCGGTCGGCCGTTACTGCTTCCGGCTATATTTGTCCGATCAATATCATTCCGTCATGAGCGACCACAACTTCGAAGGTCTATTCCCCGAAGAAGCAGAACAGAACGAGATCGCCGGACCCGTTCTTGTCGGGGTCGGTGTCCTCACCCTGATCGTTCTGCTGATCTGGGCGCTGGGCTGACCGGACCGGTCGTAGAGCCGGATCGCGGGTTCTTTTCATGGACGGACGCCCACGGCATCTGTGCCGACCGGTGGCCCGAGGTCCATGTAGCTATGCTCATCGTTGCGGGACCATCCTTGCGTACCGCAAAGACGAATATCATTCTCGCCCCCATTCTGCCAGGGCCTCGGACCAGGATCAGTCCTTCTTCACGTCGCCAGCACGACCGAGGTATTCATCACGGCGAACGAGCATGAACCAATTCTCGCCCAGCTCGAGGTAGCCCTGCTCGAAACAGAACACGTAATGATTCCCCGCCTTGGTGCGGTGCGTGTTGGTGTGGTACATGAAACTGTACCCCTTCTCCAGCAGGCGTTCGCGGTGCACCTTGGTCTTCCCATCCGGCCCGGTGTTCAACTCCGAGAGGATCCTTCGGTTCCGCTTCAATGCGTTCACCACATTGCGCACGTAATTGATCGGTGCACTGTTGGTGTGATAATGGTACAGGTTCCGGCAAGCATCGGAGCAGAACCGTTTATCGGTGCGGCCCACAATGGCCTCGCCACACTCCAAACAGACTTTCTCGGCAGCGGCTGGCATAGGCCGAATGTACGTGCTCGCCAGCGAACGATGAAGCACCAGGACCGCCAACGTAGGTGCCCACCAAGGGATCCGCACACCGGGGTCCGGCCTTCATACCAAGCGGACATCTCATTCCGGCCGATCGGTTCGCTCCACTCCCTCCGGGCTTCACCAGGAGACCTGTTCCAGCGGCTCGGCCCTCGGCAGCTTCGCTCCCTGCGGTCTACGCCTACGGCCTTGCACCAGGACTTCCGTATGAGCTGGAGATGAACAGTCCCGCATCTTCGGCCGCTCTTGAAGGTCCAGCTGGTATTACACGTCCGGCTCCACGGAACGGCCATGGTCACCACCGAACGGTGCGGGGGATGCATCTTTGTCCAGAGACCCAGGTCGCGTTGGAAAGCGATGAACACGGGAACAAGGACATACAGAGCATTCGAGGCCACTGGCATTGGACTGGACCTGATGGTGGTGGACCGTGACACACTACGTCCCCGTCCCATCGTGGACGACCTGTTGAAGCAAGTGGCGGGTAGCAGCACGGTGGAGGTGGCGCGTGGCAAGGTGAACTGGGGCATCGGTGCCGCTGGTCACATCCTGCGGGTGATGGCCTCCAAGCCCACGAAGAACATCAGCGGTTTCCGGAAGAAGATCGCCACGGAGATCGGAGTGCTCAATGCGATGCTCTCTCCCCAGAACGCCATGCTGCTGCCAACGGGAGCGCACCCGTTCATGGATCCGGCCACCGAAGCTGTGATCAGGACGGACGACCGCCGCGATGTGCTCGCGCTCTACCACCAGCACTTCGGTGGCCGCACACAGGGTTGGTGCAATGGGCTGTACACCCACCTCGAACTGCCGTTCGCGAACGACGCTGAATTCAGCAAGCTACACGCCGCCACGCGCCTGTTGCTTCCCATCATCCCGGCCTTGAGCGCAAGCACGCCGCTCCTCAGCGGCAAGTCCACCGGATTTCTCGACAGCCGACTGGAAGCCCATCTGCACCACCAGGACGAGTTGCCCGAGCTGATGGGGCCGTTCATCCCAGAGGCCGTATTCTCCCAAGAAGAGTACTACCGAACGATCTTCAGCCCCATCGCCCGATCCTTGGCCGCGCTCGATCCGAGCACCACCATCGACCATTACTCCGCCAACGCCCGTGGGGCGGTCGCGCGGTTCGACCGTGACACCATCGAGGTCCGGGTGATCGATGGCCAGGAGTGCGCAGGAGCCGACCTGGCCATCGCGGAACTGATCGTGGTGGTGCTGAAGGCACTCTGCAGCGGGCGATGGGTGAGCACCTATCTCCAACGGGCATGGAGCGAGCACGACCTGATGCCGCTGTTCCTCCAGGTGATCAAGGATGGCGGGAACGCCAGCCTGGTGAACCGCGATTACCTGTTGATGTTCGGTCTGATGAAGCAGGAGCAGATGAGCGCGCAGAAATTGTGGCAGCATCTCTTCGTGGAACTGTACGGAGATCTGAGCGAAAGCTGCCGAATGCACATCGCACATATCCTGGAGCACGGCTGCCTTGCCGGACGCATCCTGAGGCACACCGGCAAGAACCCGGACCACGCCACCTTGGCGCGCGTATATCGCACGCTGGCCACCTGCCTGGCGGAGGATCGGATCCTTCAGTGATCGGCGTACCTGCCGACCGATCCATCGAGCGTGGATCCCTCCCCGTCGATCAAGGGGAACCCTGCACCATCGCAGGTCCGTATCGCGAGCGCAACCCAACAAGCTCGCAGCATGGCCACACGCGCACTCCTGCCCTTCACCCTTCTCCTCTCCACGCGACTTGCGCTCGCACAACCCAGCCCGGTGTTCCTCTGGCCGTTGAACGAAACCAGCGGTACCACGACCCACGAGGCCTATACGAACGCAACGGGGATCCTGCAAGGTGGCGCCACCTGGGCACCGGGTGGCGGACACCACGGCGGCGCCTGCCGATTCGATGGGGTCGACGACCGGATCATCCTCGGGCCCTGTGAGATCACCACCGGTGGGCCCGGATTCAGCCTTTCGTTGTGGGTGAAACCCGATCTCGTCACCGGGATGGAGCGCACGCTACTGGCCAAGACCGTGGGCACCACCGCGCAGGACCACATCTGGTCCATGGCCTTGGTGAGCGGGAGCGTATTGCGCTTCAGACTACGCACCGGCCCTTCCACCACCGAACTCAGCACCTCACCATCCTCCATCTTCGGTGGTGCATGGTACCATGTGGTGGGTAGCTTCGATGGCAGCACCATGCGCATCTACCTGAACGGGGCCCTCATGGCGGAGACTGCGGCAGCTGGTGCCATGGGCTTCCATCCGCAAGCGCCCGCATCCATTGCCGCGCTCAGCACCGGCAACGCCCCCTTCAGCGGCTGGGTGGATGATGTCCGCCTGTTCGATCGTGGTCTGTCACAGCAGGACGTGGTCGACATCCTGTTGGGCGACGACATCGCCACCAGCGGACCAGGAGCATCGCCGCGTCTTCTGCCCGATGGTCGCCTGCTGATCCCACATGGCCCATGGAGCCACGGCCTGCTCCTGGATGCTTCCGGCAGAATGGTACGCCCCCTGGAGAGCACCGACCTCACCAACGGCATAGACCTGAATCGTGTGCCCCCCGGCTTGTACCTGGTGCACGTGCGCGGCGCCCACAGCCATGGTAGCTGGCCTGTGATGGCGCAATAGCCCCACTTGTTCCAGCGGACAACGATACTCGATCATCCCTCCGCGTCATTCGACCCGCATGATGGATCAGGCCCAGCTCCGTACTCAGGCCGCGAACCGAATGAGAACGTGGTATGCCGCATAGACCTCCCAAACCAGCCGATCGACATGTCCTGTTCCCTCGTGCCATCACCGGAGACCTGTTCCCTGGCTCCGCTCCACAACTGGTCTACCGTACCGGCCTGTGAATGATGGCCGCGCATCTTCGGCCGCTATTGAATGTCCAAATGGTATAACAAGGAGGCAGGTCCTTGTCACCATCGCAATGGTCAACGCTTCGTTGCCGCCCCAACGCCCCCCCATCTCGGGAACGAGGGCCTTTCCTGCGCCGTGCATCATGGACGCTCGCGTCCATCACGCCCCGTGGTGGTCCGCAGGCCTACAGGCTCCACCAATGGGCCAACGTCTCAATTGAACCGTTCCCACGAATTACTGCTCCGCCATGTGCGCCCCCCATGTTCATCCTCCTCGTCAGGCGCTGGTGATCCCAAGCCTTCCTCTGGTTCGAACCCTTCATCTTCCCATATCACCTCCCGTGGATCGCTGACCGCTGGCGGTATGTGGCGGAAGGCGAATGCCATGGCCACACCGGTGGCGGCGCCCCAGAAATGGCTTTCCCAGCTGATGCGCGGGAACAACGGGAACACCCCCCAGAGCATGCTGCCATAGAGGAACACCACCAACAGCGCCACACCCATGAGCATGCGCTGCTGGCGCAGGATGCCACTGGTGAGAGGAAGGCGGCCATGCCGTAGACCACCCCGCTGGCGCCGATGTGGTAATTGCCGCGTGCACTGATCCACACCCAGATGCCGCTCAGCAACCATGCCCCCAGGACCACGCGTCCCGTCAGGTGCGGAAAAAAGTACATCAGTGCCCAGCCCAGCACGAACGCCGGGATCGAGTTGTTCAACAGGTGATCCAGATCGCCATGGACCATCGGCGATGCGAGAATGCCCACCAACCCATCAACCGTGCGTGGCAGGATCCCGAAACGATAGAGCGAAAGCTCCAACCCCTGGTCCAGGAGAAAGGCGCACCAGAGCAACAACACCGCAAGGGCCGGCAGTACCGCAGCAAGGGCCAGCTTCCGTTCCCGTGGTGGGGCGCTCGGATCCGGAGAACGGTGAGGTTCCTCGTTCATGGCTCGTCGGTCCTCAAAGATCGCACCTGACGTTCGGCACGGCCAATGTGTCAGGACCGCATTATCTTGGTCAGCGATGATCCACCACCGCACATCGTTCCTGGTGCTGACCGCCCTTGTGATCGTCGGCTTCGCGTTCCGTGCGGCAGCACCAGCGAACCCGCCACAGGAACTTACGCCACCCAGCGAGCTCGCCTTGATGATGCGTGCCATGGCCGCCCATGCGGACAGTGTGAAGGCCGCAGTGAACCGAGGTGACGATCTGCCGCGATACCCCAAGGCCTTCAAAGGTCTGCCAAAGGCCCAGCCCACCAAGGGTATGCACATCGACCCGATCACCTTCCCCACTTTCGCGAAGGATTACCAGAACAAGCTGGGGCGGCTATACAAGGTGAAGGGATCCGAACGGCAGCAGGCGTACAACGCGCTGGTGCAAAGCTGTGCGAACTGCCACGGCACACACTGCCCCGGCCCGTTGATGCGCATCAAGAAGATGTACATCGCAGCGGAGTGATCCCATAGCGCTACGCCGCGGACGTGACCTTGCCGCCCGGTGTCCGGTGACCACCGGGATGGAACGCACCGACCTTCACCTTCGCATCGAGGAGGAACTGGGTGATATCGAACGACGGACGTTGATCCGTGGCGCGCAGCACCAGCTCGGCGGTGGCCTCCGCGTCGTTGCCCGCGCGGTGGTGCTTCAGCCCGATCCCATGCAGGTCGCACATCGGTTTCAGCCCGTATGAACGATGTCCGGGCCACATGCGCCGTGCCATGCTCACACTGCAGAAGTACTGGAATGTGGGGAAAGGCAACCCATGGCTGACGAGGGTGCTGCGCAGCACCGCCATGTCGAACGCCGCATTGTGCGCCACCACCGTCTGGCCGTTCAACACATCCGCCACCTCGCTCCAGATGCCTTCCCATCGCGGGGCCTGGGCCACGTCCTGTGGCCGAATGCCATGCACAGCGATGTTGTACGGGCTGAAGTAGGGCCACTGCCTGGGCTTGATGAGCCAACTCCGCACCTCACGCACCACACCTCCCCGCACGATGGCGATGCCCAGCTCGCAAGGGCTGTCGGGCTGCGAGGTAGCGGTCTCGAAGTCAAGGGCGAGGAACTCCATGCGGCACGAAGATCGGCATGTACGGGGAATACGGTGCAGGTGTGTGCCTCGAAAGGATCGTGGCGATGGCCATGCTCCTGAACCCATCGATCGCATCACCATCGGTCCCATACCACTGCCCGATATTCCCCAGAGATGCCCATGCCGCTCGATCCGCTCGCACCTCTTCCACATGCCATCTCCCAGCGGCCTGTTCCGAAAGCAGCGCAACCGGTCCCTCGGATCGGCCTGGGGCGAAGGACCGGACACCATCGACCGCTATGGATCGCCACCGAGCGCCGAACGAGCGGTGTCTCGATCAACATGGTGGGAAATTCGCCACGGCGTGGCGAATTTCCCACCATGTAATGGCACATTCCCGTACACCAACACCTATATTCGCCATATGGAAAAGGCCCGGAACATCCAATATGCCGTGGATATCGCGCTGAAGGACACCCCCGTGGTGCTGCTGCACGGCGCGCGTCAGACGGGTAAGACCACGCTTGCCAAGGCCATCGCGCGGGAGCGTGGCGCACGGTACGTCACGCTGGACGATCACCCCACGCTGGAGGCTGCGCTGAACGACCCGCCCGCGTTCATCCAAGGGCTGGGCAAGCTGGCGGTGATCGACGAGGTGCAGTACGCGCCCAACATCTTCCGGGCCATCAAGGCCAGCGTGGACCGCGACCGCAAGCCGGGGCGGTTCCTGCTCACCGGCAGCGCCAACGTGCTGGTGCTGCCCCGCCTGGACGATTCGCTGGCCGGGCGGATGGAGATCATCCCGCTGTTCCCCTTCGCGCAGGATGAACTGTTGGGCCGGAAGAGCAGCTTCATCGACAAGGTGTTCGCGGCAAGGCCGCGAATGGCGGACCCCACCGTGCTGGAGCGGAAGAAGGTAGCCGCGCTGGTCACCGCCGGTGGCTACCCCGAGGTGATGACCCGGAAGGACGCCGCGCGGCGCGATGCGTGGTACGGCGCCTACATCACCAGCATCCTGCAACGGGACGTGCGCGACATCAGCAACATCACGGGCCTCACCGACCTGCCCCGGCTGCTCAGCGCGCTGGCCTTGCGGAGCAGCGGCCTGCTGAACATGGCCGACCTCTCACGGTCGCTGGACATACCCCACAGCACCCTGCGCCGGTACATGGCGCTGCTCGAAGCCACCTTCCTCAGCACACCCCTCAACGCGTGGCACAGCAACCGGGGGAAGCGGCTGGTGAAAGCGCCCAAGCTGCATCTTGCCGACAGTGGTTTCGCGGCGAATCTCGCGGGCATCGACAAACCGGCCGATATCATGGACAGCCCGTCGTTCGGGCCACTGCTGGAGACCTTCGTGGTGAACGAACTACGGAAGACCGCCAGTTGGAGCAGGACGCGAGTGAAGCTGCATCACTTCCGCACCGAGGCCGGTCGGGAAGTGGACGTGGTGCTGGAGGACAACAAGGGCCGGATCGTGGGCATCGAGGTGAAGGCAGGCATGGCCGTGGGTAGCAGTGACATGGCCGGGTTGAAGCACCTGCGCGAAACCGCCGGCGACAAGTGGCTGAGGGGCATCCTGCTGCATCCGGGGCTGGGCATCACGCCCTTCGCCAAGGACATCCACGCAGTACCGTTGAGCGCCTTGTGGGAATGGTAGGTGGTGGGGATTTCGCCACGGCGTGGCGAATTTCCCACCACACCATGCCGCATTCCATGGCACGGGCAAGGCTGTTCCACTCTCCCATCCGTGCTATATTTGATCGATCCTGATCGCATGAAGTGCAGCACATCCATCCTGTCTGCCATCCTGTTCGCGGGCATCTGCCATGCGCAGGACGCACCCGTGAAAGCGGCTTCATCGCGCTTCCACATCGGCATCCAAGGTTCCGTTGACCACGCTTACCGGGCATTGGAGCTGAACCAGCGAAATGGCTTCAGTGAACGAATAGCGGAAGACCGTGACCGATTAGAGCAGGCCCGACTTGGCTGCACAGGCACCTTCTTTGTCGGTTACGCGTTCAATGCTCGGCTCGGACTGGAAGCGGGCGTAGGCTATGGGTTGCGCGGCTGGCAACTCGATGTCTCCAAACTGACGCTCGGGGATCAAATCGTGCCGCGCAGAGGGTTCATTCATGCTACAGATGACAGCCTGAAGGCCGCTCGTCGCAGCTTCCATTATCTGGATGTGCCCGTACGGGGAACGCTCACGCTGGGGAACGGACCTTTCCGTTGGATCACCACCGCAGGCATTAGCATGAACATCCTGCTAAAAGCCACCAGCACGGTCGTGATTGGAGAACACTCGACCACGAAGGTCGATGGATACCGGACCATCAGCCTATCGCCCACCGTAAGCACCGGCCTGCTCTATGATCTGGGCAGCAAGGGGGCGATGCGTATCGAACCCACGTTGTGCTACGGTCTTCTTGACCTACGCAACAACAACCCGATCGGAGAGCGCCTGTGGAGCGCCGGGCTGATGTTGAGCTACGTGTACCGATCGTGAACGGGCGTTCCGTCATCACGCATCAACCCGTGCGCGGGGCATTTCTTCTCCTTGGCTGCGCCAGATGAAGAAAGAGTACGTGGTAGGAATTTCGCCACGGCGTGGCGAAATTCCTACCACCAAGTTCCTCACAACTTCACCACCTCCGCATCCGCCAAAGCGTGGTACAGCTTCTTTTCCGTGGCCTCGCTGATGTTCACCAACGGCAGGCGCATGTGATCGCCGCAGATACCGAGCGACTTCAGCACGTACTTGATGCCGCCGGGGTTTCCTTCAACAAAGAGCAGGTTGATGATCTCCATCAAACGCAGATGCTCCCTGCGCGCGGTTTCAAGGTCGCCCTTCAGCGCGGCATGCACCAAGCTGCTCGTTTCGGCGGGCAGGGCGTTGCCGATCACACTGATCACCCCCACCCCGCCGATGGCGATGGTGGGCAACGTGAGCGTATCATCGCCACTGATGAGCATGAAATCCTTCGGCTTGTGCTTGAGGATCATGCCCATTTGATCGAGGTTGCCGCTGGCTTCCTTGATGGCCACCACGTTGCGGAAGTCCTTGGCGAGGCGTACGGTGGTCTCGGCGCTCATGTTGCTGCCGGTACGGCCGGGCACGTTGTACAGGATGATGGGCCGAAGGCTGGCCTGCGCGATGGCCTTGAAATGCTGGTAGATGCCTTCCTGCGTGGGCTTGTTGTAGTACGGGCTCACGCTAAGGATGCCGTCCACGCCGTCCATCTCGAAGCTGTTGAGGCTGTCGATGACCTCGGCCGTGTTGTTGCCGCCCACGCCAAGCACCACGGGCACACGGTTGCGCACCAGCTCCACGGTGGTGGCGAGCAACTGCTTCTTCTCCTCCTTGGTGAGGGTGACGCTCTCGCCGGTGGTGCCCATGCTCACCACATAATCCACGCCGCCGGTGATCTGGTGTTCGATGAGCTTCTCCAATCCGGCGTAGTCGATGCCACCGTTGGAGCGGAAGGGGGTTACGAGGGCGACACCAAGGCCGCGGAAACGGTTGTCCATGATCGTTGTTGGTATGCTCAGTTGAGCGATGGCTCCGATTTGGAATTCACCATCAGCAGATAGTGATGCACCTGTTGGATGAACTGAGGAAGGCTGCGCGAGCCCGCCATGTCGATCATCATGTCCAGGATCCTCTTGTTGCTTTCGCTCCAGCGCCCCACTTTGAAGCGGGCGCGGCTCTTGGCCATGATGTATTGCGTGGGCAGGCGATCCTCCATGGTGAGGTCGATGATGATCTCGTACTCCTCGGCCATGAAGTTCTGCACCGTATTCCCCTGCGGGATCCGGTACCAGTTAAGGTCCTTCAGGCAGATGGCATCGAAATTGAGCTTGGCGTGCAGGTAGTGTGGCAGCGCCTTCTCATCGCAATAGCCCATGGCCATGATGTTGCTGATCCCCAGTTCCTCCTTCAACCGCTTCACGTAGTTGCGCACCTGGTTGTGGGAGGTCTCGTCCTCCACCACGTAGACGATGGCCACCTTGCGCGCCAGTGCCAGGTTGCGGGCGACCGGTCTCCGATCCTGCGGCGTTTCACGCAGCAGGCGCCGGATCCCCAGCCACTCCTTCAGCCGGTCGAATAGTTTCATCCTTGGATCATCCGCTTGAATTCGTCCTCATCGATCACGGGCACCTTCAACTCCTCGGCCTTCGCACGTTTCGCAGGCCCCATGTCGGCTCCCGCAAGCACGTAGCTGGTCTTGCTGCTGATGGATCCCGACACCTTGCCTCCGTTGCGCTCGATGGCCTCCTTCACCCCGTCGCGGCTGAAGGTGCGGAAAACGCCCGAGACCACGAAGGTCTTACCTTTCAGGATATCTCCCACGGATCCTTCGCCGCGTTGGTCCACTTCCATGCGCAGCCCCTTGTCCTTCAGGCGCTGTACGATCCTGCGGTTCCCTTCCACCGCGAAGAAATCAATGATGCTGTCGGCGATCACGCCACCTACCTCATCCACGCCGGTCAGTTCCTCGCGGGTCATGCCCATCAGGTGGTCCATGGTGCCCACTTTGCGTGCGAGCCGCTTGGCCACCATTTCGCCCACGTGGCGGATACCGATGGCGAACAGCACCTGCTCGAACGGCACGTTCTTGCTGGCCTCGATCCCGGCGATCACCTGGGTCGCGCTCTTGACACCCCAGCCCTTCCCAAGGGCGAGCAGCTGTTCGGTGGTGAGGTCGTACAGGTCGGCCACATCGTGGATGAGCTTCTCCCGGACCAGTTCGGAGACCGTTTCACCGCCAAGGCCATCGATCGCCATCATCTTGCGGCCAACGAAATGCTCGATCCGGCCGATGATCTGCGGAGAGCACGCATGCTCGTTGGGACAATAGTGCTGGGCCTCACCTTCGTAGCGCACCAGTGCAGTGCCACATTCCGGACAGCAGCGGGGGAACATCACGGGCTCGGCGCCCTCTTCGTGCATCTCCACCCCCACGATCTTGGGGATGATCTCGCCCCCCTTCTCCACCTTCACCCGATCACCGATGTGGAGGCCCAGCTTGGCGATCTGGTCGGCGTTGTGCAATGAGGCCCGCTTCACGGTGGTGCCCGCCAACAACACGGGTTCGAGGTTGGCCACCGGTGTTACCGCCCCGGTACGCCCCACCTGATAGGTCACCTCGTTCAGCCGCGTGATGGCCTGTTCCGCTGCGAACTTGTACGCGATGGCCCAGCGCGGGCTCTTCGCGGTGAGGCCGAGTTCCTCCTGCACCCGGAGGTCATCGACCTTCACCACGATGCCGTCGATGTCCATCTCCAGATCATGCCGTGCCCGGTCCCAATAGCGGATGAAGGCCATGATGCCCTCCGCGCTATCCGTGCGCTCGATGAAGCGCCGGTGTGGGTCGGGGGTCTTGAAGCCCCACTCCTTGGCGGCCATGATATTCGCATAGTGGCTATGCGACGGCAACTGCGGACCTTGCAGGGTATAGATGAAGTTGTCCAGCCCACGCCTGGCCACGTCCTTCGGATCCTGCTGCTTCAGCGATCCGGCGGCGGTATTGCGCGGATTGGCGTAACGCTCCTCCCCATTCCGCTCCCGTTCGGCATTCAACTTGTCGAACTGTGCGCGCATGAAGAGGATCTCGCCACGGGCTTCCACCTCGGCTGGATATTCGCCACGCAACCGAAGGGGTATGGCGCGTACGGTGCGTACGTTGTTGGTGATGTCGTCCCCTTTCTCACCATCGCCACGGGTGACACCCCGAACCAGTTCTCCATTCACATAGCTGAGGCTGATCGCGACCCCATCGTATTTCAGTTCCATGCAATACGTGGTCCTGCCGATCTCGCGTTCGATGCGTGCCACGAACTCGGCCACCTCCTCCGCGCTGTACGAATTGCTCAAGGAGAGCATGGGGTACCGGTGGGGCACGTGTACGAAATCCTTGGTGATGGCACCGCCGACACGTTGCGTGGGGCTATTGGGCGATGCGAACGCGGGCCACTCCTGCTCCAGCCGCTCCAACTCCTTCAGTCGCATGTCGAACTCCTGGTCGCTGATCACCGGGTCGGCAAGCACATAATACCGGTGGTTGTGCTCCTCGAGCTCTTTGGAGAGCTCAGCGATCCGCCGCAGTGCTTGATCACGGTCATACATGGTCTCGCATGTTCTTACGGACCCGCTTCACCACTTCGCCGAAGCGCAGTCCAACTTTGAAGTAATAGGTATAGTCGCTCAGCTTCCTGGTGGCGGCGGGATCGGCGGCAAACACATACCGGTAACCCGCCCCTGCACCGATGAAGATGAACCAGACCACGTTGTAGTCCGCGTGCAAGGTAGCCTCGATGGGCACCAGCTCGTTGACCCCGTAGGCGATCTCCTTCCCGCTGAGGGTGTCGCGATAGCTGGTCCGATAGTTCCCCAGCCCAAGACACAAGGGGATGCCCGCCTGCCATCGCTTGGTATCGATCAACAGCCGTTCGTAGGTGAGGCCGGCGTAGCTGAAGCGGGTGTACAGTTCCCGGTGGCCGAGCGCGCCCAGGTCCACGGAGGGCTGGATGTAGGGATCGCCCAGACCATACAGCCCCAAGGCCACCAGATCACGCCCCCGTTGGGCCCCGAGGCGCAGACCGTTGAACCTTACGGAGGCATCATTCACCCAGGTCCGGCGTGCATCGAAGTTGAGCACCACCTTGAACGCCGCACGTACTTCCGCACTGTCGCGCTGGCCATGGCCTGGCATGGCCGATCCCAGGACGAGCAACAGGAGCAAGGAACGCATCATCGGATGGCGTGGATGAAGCGGGAGGAGCCACTGAGGTCGTTCAACACGGACACCGTATCATAACCAGACCGGACAAGCATCGCTCCCACGGCGGCGGCATGATGGTGATGCCCTTCGAACCAGAGCGCGCCACCGGGCACCAACGCATCCCAAGCCTTGCGTGCGATGGCCCGATAGAACACCAGCGGATCCACATCGTCCACGAAGAGCGCCAGGTGCGGTTCGTAACCGCGCACATGGGCCGCCAGCGCAGGCTCTTCGGAGCGGGGCACGTAAGGGGGATTGCTCACCACGAGGTCGAGTCCGTCCGGTAGCGAGGCCGTGGCATCGAGCACGTCCAACTTGGACCACTGCACGTCCAACCCTTGGGTTGCGCCGTTGCGCCGGGCAATGGCCAGGGCTTCTTCGGACACATCCACCGCCCACACCTGCGACCGCGGGTAAAGACGCTTCAGCGCCAGTGCGATGCAACCGCTGCCGGTGCCGATATCGATGATCCGTTGGGCGGTGCGGCCATCTTGACGGATGAGGTCGACAAGCTCCTCGGTCTCCGGCCGTGGGATCAGCACACCCGGCGCCACCTGTACTTCCATGCCCATGAACCAAGCATGTCCCAACACGTACTGGAGCGGCTCGCCTTTCCGAAGACGGGTGAGCGGTGCATACACCTTCAGTAGCTCCGACTCGCTCAGTGCGGCGGGCCGCCGGAGCTCCAGCTCGCCCATATCCCAGCCGAACGCGTGACGGAATACGGTACGTGCGATCGCGCGCGCCTCGGGATCACCGAAGAGCGGGGCAAGCTCGGCCCGGTAGAGGTCCAGCAGGGAACCGACCGTGTTGGTGGAGACGCGCATTCCGTGAACGGCGTAAAAGTAGCCCGGCCGGGCTGGTCGGATGATGCACCTTTGCGGCCTGAGCGATGTTCACGGACCAACGACCACAGCACGAACACTGGATGCGCCGATGTCTGGAGCTGGCCCGCCTGGGCGCGGCATCCGCCGCACCGAACCCCATGGTGGGGGCGGTGTTGGTGCAGGGCGACCGGGTGCTTGCGGAGGGCTGGCACAAGGTGCCGGGAAGTGGCCACGCCGAGGTGGAATGCCTGCGTGCCTTCGGTGATGCGCCTGTACCGCACGATGCCGTGATGTATGTGAACCTGGAGCCCTGTGCACACCACGGACGCACACCGCCCTGTGCCGACCTGTTGATCAAGCGGGGCGTGAACCACGTGGTAGTGGGGCAGCGCGACCCGCACCCACAGGTGGCCGGTGCCGGGATCGCTAAGCTGATGAACGCCGGTGCCGCCGTGATCGAAGGGCTCTTGGAGCACGAATGCCGTTGGGCCCAGCGCCGCTTCCTCACTTCCTTGGAAAAGGGCCGCCCCTACATCGTGCTGAAATGGGCCCGGTCCCAGGATGGCCTCCTGGACCAACATCCCCGCACCGCACGTGGCGTGCAGCGCATCTCATCCCCCACCACCGATGTGCTTGTACACCGTTGGCGAACGGAGGAACAAGCCATCCTCGTTGGCAGCCGCACCGTGCTGAATGATGACCCATCCCTCACGGTACGCCATGTCCACGGCAGGCAGCCGTTGCGCATCGTGTTGGATCGAGGGGGGATCACTCCGGACACCAGCACGCTGTACGCCGATGGTGGCCCTACCCTGCTCTTCACGGGATCCACGCGCCCATCGCTGCGGCTAGAACAAGTGCGGACACATCCGCACGAAGACCCGATCCGGGCGATCCTCGCTGCACTGCACCAACGGGACATACGCTCGGTGCTCGTGGAAGGTGGCGCAACGCTGATCGGCCAGTTCATCGCATCCGGTCTGTGGGACGAGGCTCGTGTGATCACGGGAGAACGCTCGTTGGGCACCGGAACACCCGCTCCTGTACTGGAACGTGCGCCCGCGCTGGAGAACTGGTGCGGAGGGGACCACATCGCCTTGTATACGAACGGAACGCTTCACGGCACATGGGACTGGTAACGTTGGCGGCGTTGTGCGTAGCGGCGTTCGCCATCCTGTTCCGCTACTTCGAGCGGTACCGTGTGGCCCTGCTTCCAGCGATCGCGGTGAACTACACCGTGGCCTTCGCCTGTGGCTTGATCGCGGCACCGACAGGGCGCCTCAACGACGCGAATGACCTGCTGTTGCCCGCGTCCTTGATCGGGATCTTGTTCGTGCTCATCTTCACCCTCGCTGGACTTTCCGCCCAACGTGCCGGTGCCGCACGCACCACCATCGCCGGACGGATGAGCCTGGTGCTCACCATCACCGGCACCCTCCTCCTCTTCCACGAACGGATCGAACCGATCACCGTTGTGGGGATCGCCTTGGCGCTGATCGGGCTGGTGCTCACCACCGCTACTGGGCAGAACAACGGAGCGGGTCAAGGACAGTGGCTCCTTCCGATGCTCCTGTTCCTATGCAGCGGCGCGGCGGACATCGGCTTCACCTACACCCAACGGACCCTGGCCCAAGGCGAGGTCGCGGCCATCCTACCCACCCTGTGTTTCGGTGCATCCACCGTGGTGAGCGTGCTGCTGCTGTTGGTTCGTCGCGAGCACGGGGCGCTTCGCCAGACCCGCACCTGGATCGGCGGGGTGGTGTTGGGCATGGTCAACTACGCATCGTTGGTGCTCTTGGTGCACGCACTGAACGCTGGCACCCACCCCGCCGCCGTCATCTTCCCGGTGATGAACATCCTGGCCATCCTCATCGCCACGGCCGCCGGCATTATCCTCTTCAAAGAGCGGCTCTCCGCACGGCAATGGAGCGGGATCCTGTTGTGCCTTGCCTCACTCTCGTTGATCATGAGCGCCACCACATGAGCACGGATCGATACCGCACCGTCGAAGGCACCAGCGAAGGCGTGTACCGCGAACTGGCCAGCAAGTTCATCGCACGCGCGTTCAACGTGGCCGATGAGGTGGAGTTCAAGCGGATCACCGATCGGTTCAGCAACGAGCATCCCGCATCGCGGCATGTATGCTATGCCTGGGTGCTGGGCGATGGCGGTGCGCGCCACCGTGCCCATGATGATGGCGAGCCCAGCGGTACAGCCGGACTTCCGATCCTTCGGCGGATCCGTTCGTTGGACCTTACCTACTGCGGGGTGGCGGTGGTGCGCTATTTCGGTGGCACCCTGCTCGGGAAACCAGGATTGATCCAAGCCTATGGTGAAGCGGCGCGGCTCGCACTGGAGGCGGCAGTGATCGTGGAGCGCGTGGTGATGGAACGTTGTACCGTCACCTGCGGTTACGACCGATACGATGGGCTGAAGACCGAGGTGATGGCCCTGGGTGGGCGCATCGTGGAGAGCACCTTCACCACCTACTGCACGGCCACCATCGAACTACCGAAGGGCCTGTTGCCCACGCTGCAGCCCAAATGGGCCTTGTGGGGTATCGTGGTGGATCACCCCTGAACCGAACGGAGCGCGGCCAGCGCGGCCACCAGTGGCTCCGGGGCCCGACGCGGCCGCATCGTGGAACGGTCCACGAACACCAGGGTGGTGCTCGCCTCGCAAAGCAACACACCCTCCACGTTGCGCACCTCGTAGCCGAACACGATGCGCACCGTTGGAAGGCCCACGATGGTGGTACGGATGGTGAGCAGATCATCGTACCGCGCCGGATGGTGATAGGTGGTGTGCAGGTCGCGGACGGGAAGCATCACCCCCTCCTCCTCCAAGCGGCGGTACGGAAAACCAAGGCTTCGCAACGCCTCCACACGCCCCACCTCGAAGTATTCGGCGTAATCGCCATAGTACACATAGCCCATCTGGTCCGTCTCCCCATAGCGTACCCGCACCTGTGTCTCGTGACTGAACATGGCCGGAAGATAGCCCGTCGCACCCCTTCCCCGTACCTGGTGGAGAAGCATTGCCAAGCGCTGCCGAGGTCGTACCTTTCCGTACGCTTAGAACCCATGGACATCGCGTACCGCAAGAGCGGTGGAAACACCCACGAAGTCATCCGTTCTGCGGGAACATACAAGATCCGCGCATTACTGGCAAACCCGCATCGGACAAGGGTTGCGGCGATCGACCACTCAAGAACAGCAGAAGTGAAATTTTCGTCAATTGCAAGTGTCCGGCGCTTTTGTTTTTCACTTTGTGTGGTCCATATTTGCCCCCTCGTTGGACGCACCAGTTGCACTACACGCACGGACGCCCACGCGAGCATCAACAAGGTACCACCCATTAACTCTCAGACCCATCCATGAAGAAGGACCATGAGAAGATCTGGGACAGGTGCCTGGAAGTGATCAAGGACAACGTAAGCGAGCAGAGCTTCAAGACCTGGTTCGACCCGATCAAGGCCCTGCGATTGCAAGACAGTGTACTGACCATCCAGGTTCCGTCGCAGTTCTTCTACGAGTGGCTGGAGGAACATTACATCGGCCTCCTCAAGAAGATCATCAAGAAAGAATTGGGTACCGAAGGGCGTCTGGAGTATTCCATCATCATGGAGAACGGCTTCCAGAATGCCAACCCGTATACGGTGAAGATGCCGACGAGCCATGCCCGTGAGGTGAAGAACCCCGCGGTTTCGCTCCCGATCGATGTGGCCAACAGCCCCATCAAGAACCCCTTCATCATTCCCGGCCTGCGCAAGATCAAGGTCGAAAGCCATCTCAACGCCAACTACTCCTTCGATACCTTCATCGAAGGGGACTGCAACCGATTGGCCCGCAGTGCCGGTTATGCCGTGGCCCAGAAGCCCGGAGGCACCGCCTTCAATCCGTTGCTGCTCTACGGCGGCGTTGGACTGGGTAAGACCCACCTGGCCCATGCGATCGGCATCGAGATCAAGAAGAACCATCCGGACAAGACCATCCTGTACGTCCCGGCCGAGAAGTTCACCCAGCAATTCATCGAAGCGGTGAAGAACAACACCGTGGGCGACTTCACGCAGTTCTACCAGATGATGGATGTGCTCATCATCGACGATGTGCAGTTCCTCGCCGGCAAGGAGAAGACCCAGGACGTGTTCTTCCACGTGTTCAATGCGCTGCACCAAAGCGGCAAGCAGTTAGTGATCACCAGCGACAAGGCACCGGTGGAGATGGCCGGCATGGAGCAACGCCTGCTCTCCCGCTTCAAGTGGGGCCTGAGCGCCGACCTGCAGACCCCTGGACTGGAGACCCGGATCGCCATCCTGGAGAAGAAGATGTACGCCGAGGGCATCGACCTGCCCAAGGAGGTGGTGGAATACCTGGCGTACAGCATCACCACCAACATCCGCGAGCTCGAAGGTGCCATGATCAGCTTGATCGCGCAGAGCTCGTTGAACAAGAAGGCCGTGACGCTCGATCTCGCCAAGCAGATGATCGACAAGTTCGTGAAGAACACGGCGCGCGAGGTGAGCATCGACTACATCCAGAAAGTGGTGTGCGATTACTTCGACCTGCCGATCGAACTGCTGAAGAGCAAGACCCGTAAGCGCGAAGTGGTGCAAGCCCGCCAGATCGCGATGTACTTCGCCAAGAAGATGACGAAGAGCTCACTGGCCAACATCGGCGCACACTGCGGCGGCAAGGACCACGCCACCGTATTGCATGCCTGCCGCACCGTGAACAACCTGCAAGAGACGGATAAGCAGTTCCGCGGCTACCTCGAAGACCTCGAGAAGAAGTTGAGCATCCACTGAGACCCAATGGTAACCCTGCGAAAGCCTCCGATGTCCGGAGGCTTTCGCATTTCCGCATCTTCGCGCCATGAAGATCCTCCTCGTTTGCCTGGGCAACATCTGCCGATCGCCGATGGCCGAAGGCATCCTGCGCCACATGATCGCCGACCAGGGCTTGGATTGGCGTACCGATTCCGCGGGCACCGGCGACTACCACGTGGGCGAACAGCCGGACAAGCGTGCGATGCGGACCATGCGCGAACACGGCATCGACATCAGCGATCTGCGCGCTCGCCATCTGCGCGCATCGGACTTCGAGGAGTTCGACCTGTTGCTGGCCATGGATGCGAGTAACCTACGGAACATGCGGCAGGTGGCCACTTCGCACGAGTTGGCGAAGAAGGCCCGCCTGGTGATGGACTACGCACCAGCACATCCGTTGCGCGAAGTTCCCGACCCCTACTTCGGTGGCGACGAAGGGTTCGTGGAGGTGTACGAGATGCTCACCGTGGCGTGCCGCAACCTGATCGAGGATGTCCGCCGCTGAGGGATATGGCACGCTCCACCTGTTACCCGTGTGGTTGGGCGATAGCGGTGGTGTGGAGCAACTGCCGCCCGAGAACATCGCGGCCGTCGCTCGCATCGACCTGTATTTCGCGGAACACGAGAAGACCGCGCGCCAGATGATCCGGCGCATGGTGCCCACCATCAGCCTGCCTTCGCTGGAGATCCATCGGCTGGACAAGGACACCACGCCACGCGAAGCCGATGGCCTGATCGCGATGATGAAGGGCGGCCGCGATGCGGCCATCGTGAGCGAGGCCGGCATGCCGGGCATCGCCGATCCAGGCGCGTTGCTCGTCGGCGCCGCACATCGCGCCAGCATCACCGTGGTGCCGATGATCGGCCCCAGCTCGCTCTTCCTGGCGCTGGCCGCCTCCGGCCTCAACGGGCAGCGCTTCACCTTCCACGGCTACCTGCCGGTGAAACCCGCGGAGCGCAAGGCCGCGATCAAACGCATCGACGGCGATGCCCAACGCACCGGCGCGGCCCAGTTGTTCATCGAAACACCCTATCGCAACGATGCGTTGGTGAAGGACCTCGTGGAGAGCTGTTCACCGAATACGTTGTTGACGATCGCCATCGACCTCACGCAACCGGGTGGATCCATCGCGACACGCTCCATCGTCGCCTGGCGATCGCGTGTCCCGGAGCTGGGCAAACGACCGGCTGTCTTCATCCTCGGCACCAGCGCACGTTAGCGCAACTGAACGCCCTTGGCGCGTACGACCTTCTCCAGGCGCACGGTATACACCACCGGCATGTCGGGCTCGAGCACCCCGGGGATGCCCTTCGTGCCGAAGGCATACAGGCTCGGTAAGATGAACGTGCCTTCCTGCCCTTCGCGCAGGAGCTGGATGGCCACCTCCAGTCCGTTGATCACCTGATCCCTATCGCCGTAGATGAAGGTGAGCGGCGCCCCATTGCGGCGCGTATCATCGAACACCTGCCCGTCCTCGAGACGCGAACCCTTGTAGGATATGGTGACCTCATCGCCCACCACGACCCCGTTGGTGTCCACGGCCTGGCCCGCGATGTGGTAGTACACATCGCTGGTACCCCACTGCACCAAAGGAAGCTTCGAGCGCTCCACCCAGGCCGCTACGAGACGCAGTTCGTAGCCCAACGGATCGTGTTGCCGCAGCCGGTCCATCTCGG
The DNA here is from genome assembly GCA_008016945.1 of Flavobacteriales bacterium. Next base: position 9,756 of record SSGN01000172.1, on the reverse strand, counting down.
CACGCACCATGGCCGGGGTGCGCAGTCCTTGCAAGAGGATCTCCGCCTGTACCATACCCGTATCGGGCACATCGATGGCCGCGTTGTTCGCCAAGGTGCTCCAAGGCCATGCGGCGGCCGGAGCCACCACGCTGAGGCTGTCGCCCACATGCGAACGGCGCAGCACAGGGCGCAAGGCGCCGGACCGGATATCCTTCACCAGGTAGGCGCGCTCGGTGCTGAAGATGGCCCCCACCTGTTCCATCGGGCGCCCCATGCGCAACCGCACCACCACGGAGTCGCTGTCGGTGGGTAAGGCTTCGCCATCGCCGATCACCAGCAGTCGCATGTGCACGTCATCATCCACCAGCTTATAGCCGGCATAGGGCGAACGCTCACATCCGACCAGGGCCAACACCGCCAACAGGAAGATGACCCGGATGTTCATGGCCGGTCGGTGATCGCGACCACCCCGAGGTGATAGATGATGGTACTGCGCATGGGGATCCGCTCCTGATCACCGATGAGGCCGTGCGCCCTGTAGGAAGGGATCACGATCACGGCGCTATCGCCCGGGCTGAGCAACTGGATCACCTCGTGCAATCCGCTCTCCACCTGGTCCTTCTCCACCATGAACGATTCGGGCCTGCCGGGCTCGGTGGCATAGGCGGTCTCGCCGTTGATCAACTCCAGCCGGTAGTTCACCCGCGCCCATTGCTCGGGCCGGGCCGTGGGGCCTTCCAGGTCGCGGAGCACCAGGTAGTGTACGCCGGTGGCCGTTGGGGAGAGGGTGAGCCCATGGCGTTGCGCGTAGAGCTTGATGTCGTGCTGTTCGAGTTTGATGGCCTCCTTGTTCTCCCTCACCAGATCGGGCCCCGCGACCGGCTCCTGTATGCGCACCGGCACACGGCCATCGCCACCGCATGCGGTGGCCAGCAGCAGTACAAGGATCAGCGACCTCATGCCGGGTGTGCTTCGAGGAAAGCGGGCAGCAAGGACATGAAGCGTTGCACGGCGGCCTCGAGCCGCAGCTCCGAACGGCCTCCGGCCGCATTCACATGCCCTCCTCCGTTGAAGTGCTCCTTCAAGAAACGATCCACCGGAAGGTCGCCTTTGGAACGCAGGCTGATCTTCACCAGGTCCGGATGTTCCACGAAGAACGCCGCAAGCCTGGTCCCTTTGATGGACAGTCCGTAATTCACGAAGCCTTCGGTATCGCCGGGGCGGAAGCCGTGCTTCTTGAGGTCGTCCTGCCCCAGACCGATGATGACCGTGCGCAGGGCCGGAAGCACGGTCATGCGCTCGAGCAGCGTGAAGCCCAACAACCGCAATCGATCCTCGGAGTTGGTATCGGACAGGTTGCCATGCACCAGGTCGAGATCGACCCCATGGGCCAGCAGGTCCGCAGCGGTGCGCATGGTGTGCGGTGTGGTGCTGCGGAACCGGAACGACCCTGAGTCGGTCACCATGCCGGTGTACAGGCACGTTGCGCTATCGCGATCGAGGAACGGTTCCCAGCCCAAGGCCTTGGCGATATCCACCACCAGTTGACAGGTGCTGCTGGCGGAGGTGTCGGAGAAGGTGGCCACGGCGAAGTCCTCGGGATCCTGGTGGTGATCGATCAGGACCTTGGTCCGTGCTGCACGCACCACGTCCTCCAGGCCCCCGATGCGGTCCAGGCGGTTGAAGTCCAGGCAGAACACCAGGTCGCTGGTGCGGATGGTGGAGAGCGCGGCATCGGGGGATCGGTCCAGGCACAGCACATCGGCCCGGCCGGGCATCCAGTCCAAGTGATCGGCCGGGGTGTTGGGAAGGACCACGCGCGCATGATGCCCTGCCGCCTTCAGCAGGTGGACCAGCCCCATGGAGGAACCCACGGCATCGCCATCGGGATTGTGGTGCGAGACCACGGCCACTCGACGTGGCCGATCGAGCAGTTGACGAAGAAGTGCGAGTTGATCGGCGGGTAGGGACATGGTGGTAATGGAACGGCCCGCCGGGAGGGGCGGGCCGCAAAAGTACACGTGGGGAAAGGGTCACCGGGCCTCGAAGCCGACCGACGGGGTAGGCATGTGCTCGATGAGGATGCCGACGCAGCCAATATCGTTGGAAGCGCCTTTCTTGGGTTTCTCCTCGTTGCTGCCCGGGGCGATCACCTCGATGGCGATGCGTTTGGTCGCGGCGCAGGAGAACTCGATCTCGTTGGCCATTTCGTGCTCGGTGTTATCCCAGAGCACCTTCTCCTCCTCCTTGTAGGTGCGTTTCTTTTCCGTGGTCTTCACCTCCAGGGTGGTGCCGGTGGTCCTGCCTTGCTCATCCACCACGGGTTCCTTGGACGTTCCCTCCACCACCTCGTCGGTGGGTACGCGCACCTTCTCCACGATCCGGATGGCGACCTGCTCGCCCAGGACCTTCTCATCGTGACTCACCGAGATCCGGTAGTCTTGGCCACGGTACACCACGATGTTCAGTTCGGTCTCCTTGCCCACCTGCACCATGGCGCTCTTGCTCTGGCCGTTGATCGAGAACCTTTTATCGCTGCTCAGGTTCCCATTCAGCCGGTGGTAGTCCGCGCACTTGTACTGGGCGTTCACAGCCATGGCACCGAGGGTGGCGGCCACGACGAAAAGATCACGGAAGTTCGTCTTCATCTCTTGTTCTCGTTCAAACATTGGACTTATCCTCCGGAGCCACCATGCGTGCGCGCAGTTCCTCCACTGCGGCGCGCAATGCCCCATACTTCTCCTCGGTCAGTTGGATCTGCACGTCGTCGCCCAACACCATGCGGCCACTTGCGGAGGCCCCTTGGTGAACGACCCGCTTCACATTCACTTGATCGTAGATGTCGCGCACGGTGATCAGGTCCTTCATCACCGACACCACATCGGAGTCGGACTCATGCGCCTGCATCATCTCCACCAAGTGTTCCAATGTCACCTTCTGTTCGCCCATCCGGGTCAGCAAGGCTTCGCTCTTCCCATGTGCTTCGACCTGGTTGATGAGCAGGTGCATGCTCTCCACCCAGCCCCCTGCGAGCACCATGGCCAATGTTGGCCCCATCTTCTCATCCTGCAGTTTGGAATAGGCCTTCGCGTAGGCCTCGTTGCTGATGATCTCCAATGAATCGCCCCGGGTGAGGTTGGCCTCCAGCCGCACGAAATCCGCATCGGAGAAGGCGCTCACCACCCCCAGGCTCTCCGCCAATTTCTTGGTGGTGAGGTAGTAGCGTACCACCTCCACGTTCAATTTGAAGTAGCTCGCGAACACCAGGTCGGTGGAATAGATGCCGAAGTTCAGTGCCCTGGCCTTCAAGCTCACGTACCGGTCCACGTTGGAGGCGGGGTTCATCAGCCGTTTCTGCCCATCGCCGGCCATCTGCCGCACCAGGCTGAACAGTTCGTTGGGCGTGGGCATCTGATAGAGGTCGGTGACGGCCTCCTCGCTGTTCGCGTCGCCGATCACCAGCGTGGGGCCTTCTCCCGCCTTTTCGGGTTCCTGCCCTCCACCACATGCGGAGAGTGTAAATGCGGCCAGTGCGACCAGAAGCACCTTGACTTTCATCTTGACGATCGGATGTTGATGGAGAGCGTGGAACCAGACCATTGCTTCACGGTACGAAGGAAGGTCGTGCGGGGGGCGTGTACGTTCCATGCCAGCGTTTAGTTTTGCGCGGCTTTTTCAACAACCTTCCGAAACATCAGCATGAGCAACAGGACTTTCACGATGATCAAGCCCGAGGCGGTGGCCGCCGGGCATGCGGGCAAGATCATCGACATGATCACGAGCAACGGCTTCAAGGTGATCGCCCTCAAGTACACCCGCCTTTCCCGCGAGGAGGCCGGTCATTTCTACGAGGTCCACAAGGAACGCCCCTTCTACGGCGAATTGGTGGACTACATGGCCAGCGGCCCCATCTACGCTGCCATTCTGGAGAAGAGCAACGCGGTGGAGGATTTCCGCAAGTTGATCGGCGCCACGGATCCGGCCCAGGCCGAGGAAGGCACCATCCGGAAGCGGTTCGCCGAGAGCAAGGCGAAGAACGCCTGCCACGGCAGCGACAGCGATGAGAACGCCGCCATTGAAGGGAACTTCTTCTTCAGCGGCCGCGAGCGTTTCTGAGCCTCTCCGTACAACAAGCGGCCCGCCGTTGAAGCTGGACTTCAATGGCGGGCCGCTTGTCGTTCCGGGCAGCGTAGAGGGCACCGGGCCGCCCGAGGGCACCCTCCGCACGGGAGGGGTCAAGGAGGTCAGAGCGATTCCCAGAGCCCTTTGAAGTCAGGCTCTTCCATGAAGGCATCCTTGCCGATCTCGGCGTATTTGCGGGCTTTCGAACGGTCGCCTTTGCTCACCAACAGGTCGGCGTAGCGGATCAACGCGTTCTTCAGCATTTTCTGCTGGTCCTTGGGCAGGGTCTTGATATCGCCCGCCGCTGCGATGGCCTTGTCGAAGGCCGCCACGCTGAGGTCGCCTTCCTTGGCCAGGTTGCTCTTGTACTGCACGATGGCCAACATCAACCAAGGGCCTGGGTTCTCGGGGTAGTAGCCGGTCATGGCATCGAAGTTGGCCTTGGCCTTGCTGAGACCCTTGGGGTCGTCGATCAGGTTCTCCCCGGTCTCGCCGGCCATGGTGTTGAGGCTGGCCCAGTAGTCCTCGTAGTTGTTGAAGAACTCCTTGTCCTTGTCCTTCTTCCGGTACTTCTCGGCCCATTTCAGGGCATCGCGGCCGGCCTTGGGATAGTCCACGGCATACTTCTCCAGTTTGGACATCTCGTAGTTGCACATGCTCACATAGAGGAACGGCAGGGCATCCTTCTTCGTGGCATCGTTCTCGGTATAGGTCAGTGCCTTCTCCATGCACTTCTCGTACTTCTCGTCCACATACAGGACAAGCAGATCCTCGTAGACATGTTTCTGTGCCTGGACCGAGAGAGCGGCCAGGAAGGTGGCGGCGGCGAATATTTTCTTCATGGTCTTGTCCTGCTTCTACGGCAAGGAACATGCCGAAGGTAGTTCTCCTACGTGCCAATTGATGAAATGATGCCTTCCGAAGATGTCAAGGTGCGGTCGTGGACAGACCTTTGTGCACCTTCGCACCGTGGTACGGATCGATATCCTTAGTGCTGTTCCGCGCCTGCTGGACAGCTGGTTCAATGAGAGCATCTTAGAACGGGCTCAGAAAAAGGGACTGGCCGAGGTGCATGTGCACGACCTACGGGATTGGAGCACGGATAAACACCGGCGGCTTGACGACTACCCCTTCGGCGGTGGCGCGGGCATGGTGATGACCATCGACCCGATCCACCGGGCCATCTCGGAACTAAGGAGCCAACGGACCTATGGAGAGGTGATCTACCTCTGTCCGGACGGCCAGCTGTTGGACCAGCCGTTGGCCAATGAACTGAGCCTGACGGGCAACCTGATCCTGCTGTGCGGCCATTACAAAGGGGTTGATGAGCGTGTGCGGGAGCACTTGATCACGCGGGAGGTGAGCATCGGGGATTATGTGCTGAGCGGTGGCGAGCTGGCTGCGGCGGTGCTGAGCGATGCGGTGATCCGCCTGCTCCCTGGCGTGCTGGGCGATGAGACCTCCGCCTTGAGCGATAGTTTCCAGGACGGGCTGGTGGCCCCGCCGGATTATACCCGCCCCGCCGAGTACAACGGTTGGAAGGTGCCCGACGTTCTGCTGAGCGGACACCAGGCCAACATCGACGCTTGGCGCCACCAACAAGCCCTGGAGCGCACACGGCAACGGCGGCCGAACCTGCTTGATGGGGCAACGGATCAGGATTGAGGGGAATTCCGTAATATTGCGGCCCCAAATCCACGGGATCCGAATCCTCCGACGTGTCGTAGGCGCTGGGAACTCCCTAAAAATCAGAAGGTCATGGACCGTATCAAGCAGCTCGAAAAGGAGATCGCCCCGGTAAAACAGCTCCCCGATTTCAAGGCGGGTGACACCATCACCGTCCACTACAAGATCGTGGAAGGTAACAAGGAGCGTATCCAGCAATACCAAGGCGTGGTGATCCAGCGCAAAGGCAGCGGCAGCACCGCCACCTTCACCGTGCGGAAGATCAGCAACAACATCGGCGTGGAGCGGATCTTCCCGGTGGCCTCGCCCTACATCGACAAGATCGAAGTGAACAAGCGCGGTGCCGTACGTCGGGCCCGTATCTTCTACCTGCGTGGTCTGCGCGGCAAGAGCGCCCGGATCACGGAAAAGCGCCAACTGGTGGCCGAACCGGCCAAGTAAGGCTTGTGATCGTGAACTCCGAAAGGCTCCGGCAACGGGGCCTTTCTCTTTTTCAGACCGTTCTACGCCCCAGTGCCGGAGGCGGTACGGACAGCTCCGCACAGACAGCCCCAGCGCACCGCACCACACTGTACCGGTACTTCCCTCGGCGGGATGAACCAGGTCGCCAGGCCTCCTCCCTTGCGCGTCCGTCCCGCACCCCTGCCCATGACGAGACCGAAAGAAGCGGCGCATCTTCGCCTTCGCTATGGCGGATGGGCGCCGAAGGGAGTCCACAGCGCTCTCCCTTGTCCTGCGATGAAGCCTACCTTCCCCAAGCCCTCCGCCACACCCGACGTTAGCCTTCCATGAACCTCCGACACACCGCCCACCTGCACTTCCTAACGCCACTCCTCCTCTTCACGTGCCTCACGGCCAGCGCACAGGACACCATCACGGTGCATGCCCTGGACCGCGCGTTGGTGGTGACCGACCCCGCCCATGGCGTGCGGTACCTGCACCAGCGCGTGGCCCTGCCACCGGCCAGCACGCCCGTGCGCCGCATCCTGCTCAACCTCACCTACGCCTGCCCCGACAGCCTGAACTGCGCCGAATGGGACTACCTGGACCACGTGTTGGTGAGGCCCCTGCACAGCACCGACACCGTGGAACTGGCCCGCATGCTCACCCCTTATGGCAGCTACTACAAGCAGGGCTGGCAGTTCACGTGGGCATCCGAGGTGAGCGAGCTCTGGCCCGTGTTGCACGACAGCGTGGAGCTGATCCATGTGCACCACGGCTATGAGCCCAACAACGACCGGGGCTGGGCGGTGAGCCTGGACCTGCACTACATCACCGGCAAGCCCATCGCTCCGATACTGGGCATCGAAGAACTGTACCGCGGGCACTACGCCTACGGCGACAGCACCCACCCCATCGAGGAGGCGCTGGCACCCCGCCGCGTGCGCACCTTGCCCGGGGCCGAATGGCTGCGCATCCGCACCCAGCAGACAGGCCACGGCATGAACCCTTCCGATGGCTGCGGCGAGTTCTGCGCGAAATGGCGCCATATCACCGTGGACGGCCGGGAGGTGCAGCGCCGTATGCTGTGGAAGGAGTGCGCCAGCAATCCGCTCCACCCCCAGGCCGGCACATGGATATTCGATCGCGCCGATTGGTGTCCGGGAGAAATGCAACCGCCGGACCGGATCACCGTGCCCATGGCACCAGGCCGCTCCGAGCACATGTTGGACGTGGACATGGAGCCGTACACCGTGGATAGCAGCTCGGCGTTCACCAACCTTTCCGCCTACGCCGTGCAACTGGGCCGGGCCAACGCTGCGCACGATGCGATGATCACCGAGGTGCTGGTGCCCAGCGCCGAGCCACGCCACGCCCGCATGAACGAAGGCCACGATGGTCCGCGGATCGTGGTCGCCAATGCGGGTGGCGATACGTTGCGCACGCTCACCATCCGCTATGGCCGTGTGGACGGAACGCTGCGCACCCACCTCTGGCAGGGCCTGCTGCCCTTCGGGGCCAGCGACTCCGTGGACCTTCCGGGTCCAATGGACCATGGAGCGGGAGGTGCCGTGTTCACCGCCATACTGGAGAAGCCGAACGGCAAGCGCGATGCCTGGCCCGCCGACAACCGCCTGCGCAGCGCGTACCCATCGGTGGAGGTGCTGCCCGACACGGTGATCCTGCAGCTGCGCACCAATGCCCAGCCCGCGCACAACGCGCTGCGCCTGACCGAGGCCTCGGGCAAGGTGCTGGTGGATCGTCCACTGGGTTCGCTGCGCGCCGACACGCTCTATTCCGATACGCTGCACCTGCCGTCGGCCACCTATCGTCTCCAGCTGCAGGATACCGCCGGCGATGGGCTCGAGTTCTGGTACAACACCGAGGGCGGCAGCGGCCACCTGCGCCTGTTGGACCGTGCTGGCCGGTTGCTCAAGTATTACAAGAGCGACCACGGCAACGGCCTGGTCCACGTCTTCCGCACCGGAACACGACCCACCGTGCTGCCGGACACCGTTCCGATGATCAGCCTCTTCCCGCGCCGAACACAAGGCCGAACCCGGCTGGACTACTTCGCCAACGACGCCTCCATGTTGCACCTCACCGTGAGCAGCGAGGACAGTACGGCGATCATGGAGATCAAGCCGCCACAGGCGGTGAAGGAGGCCTCCTTCCCCATCGACCTCGGATGGGCGCCGCCAGGGCGATACCTGGTAACGCTGCTGCGCGATGGGCGGTCGGTGTTCCGCCAGCGGATCAGGTTGGAGCGCTGACCATCACTCCAGGAACAAGAGCCGCGCCACGGCCAGGCGTTCGCCCGAGCCATCGTACACGCACACCAGAGCCGGGCCCGAGAGCGGCACAGGCAAACGCTGCCATGCACCGCTGCTGCTCGCCGTGAGCACCAGGCGGCCCGATGGGTCCAGCACGATCGTTCGCGCACCGGCCGGAGCATCCAACACCAACACCCGCCCCTCGGCCCGAAGCAGGATCCCCGCACCGGTGCGATCAGCATGCAGCGCCGTTGCCAACCCGCCTTCGTAACAACCGATGTCGAAGCCGGACCCCAGGGGGCGCGGCATGCCGTCCAGGTCGTCCGTCACCACATCGTTCACCGCCGAGGTACCCGCATCCACCATCTGGGCGGCGGCATCCACGGGATGGAAGTCGGTCCCCGGTGAAACGAACAAGGCGGATTGGGCATCCACCACGGCACTGTTCGCATCGTAGCCCAGGGCCTGCCAACCGGCCAGGTCCAGGATGGTCTCGTCCCCATCCGGGCTAAGGCGACCGGTGACCAGGTTGTGATCGCTCACGAACCCGGGGAGCGCGCTGGCGGCGATGACGATGCTGCCCCGCCACGGATGCTGGTTGATGAGGATGTTGTTCAGCACCTGATTGCCGGTGCAGTCATCGGTTATGTTCACGCACCACCGCGCCTCGCTGGCGTTGACGATGGTGTTGTTGTACACGCGGTTGTTCCTGCTCGGACCACCACCATCTATCCGGTAGAGGCTGATGCCGCTGGCGTGGTTATCGTAGAGCAGGTTATTGAAGAAGACGGAACCGACAACGCCATCGCAGTTGATCCCGCTGCCGCCTGCCGCCCCGTTCCCGTGGATCGTGTTCCCGTACACCTGGGCATTGCTGATGAGCCCATCGCCGCCCATGCTCTCGTCCCCGTTCATGTGGATACCGTTGCCATTGTTGTCGAAACAATGGTTGTACCGGATGATGGGGTCGTCAGCACTGTTGCTGAAGTAGATGCCATGTTCGTCCTCGCTGCCGCTGCACACATTGTGCTCGATGATCACGTGGTCCGCGAAGCCACAGAGGTTGCCCCACTTGTAATGGCCGTGTCAACTGTTGTGGCGGATGTGCACGTGATCGCTCAACGCCGTGCGGATCCCCGTGCGGGGCATGCCGTTCACGGTGAAGCCCTCGATCACCACCCAGTTCACGTTCTCCACGTTGATCCCGTCCAGGCCGTTGTAGGTGCACGGGCTCGTGATATTCGCCTCGTTG
>SSGN01000226.1 GCA_008016945.1 Flavobacteriales bacterium | reverse complement strand
GCCTTCAGTTCGGACAACACCGGCGGCCCGATGGCCGACATCAACGTCACGCCCCTGGTGGACGTGATGCTGGTGCTGCTGATCATCTTCATCATCACTGCGCCACTGATGCAGCACAAGGTGAAGATCGACCTGCCCCAGACCGATGTCGTGGCAAAGGATGACGACGTTCCAAAGGTCATGCCCATCACCGTGTCGGTGAAGGAGGATGGCTCCCTGTTCTGGAACGACGAAGCGGTCACCCGCGAGGTGCTCGAGTCGCGTCTGTCCAGCGTCGCCCAGCAGGTTCCGCAGCCCAAGCTGAACCTGCGCGGCGACCGCACCACCAAGATGCGCACGATCACCGACGTCACCAAGCTCGCCCAGGCCCAGGGCATGCTCGACGTCGGCTTCGTCGCCACCAAAGAAAAGGGGCCCTGAGCCATGGCTTTCAGTTCCGGTTCCGGCAAGGGCCCGATGGCCGACATCAACGTCACGCCCCTGGTGGACGTGATGCTGGTGCTGCTGATCATCTTCATCGTCACCGCGCCGATCATGACCTACCCGATCGACGTGGCCCTGCCGCAGCGGGTGATCAACCCGCCGCCGGTGACGAAGGAGCCGCCGCCCCCGATCGACCTGCGCAGCGATGCGACCAACCAGGTGTTCTGGAACAACAGCCCGGTGGCAGTGGGTACGTTGCAGCAGATGATGGACACCGAGGTCCAGCGCGATCCGACCAACCAGCCCGAGCTGCGCATCGACTCCAGCAACGATTCGGAGTACGAGACCACCGCACGGGTCCTGGCCGCGGCCAAGAACGCGCAGATGATGAAGATCAACTTCGTCAACCAGCAGTAGGCCTGCCCCCGCGATCGCCGCTTCCTGCAGCGGCGGCGGTCACGGGACCTGGCCAGTGAGAACGCCGCCTCCGGGCGGCGTTTTCCTTTGTGGCCCCGCCCCAGCCTGCAGACGCTGTCCGGCCGGAGGCGGCCGGGAGGGGATCGGGCTGACCAAGGTCCACACCACAGGCGTAACGCCCGCCGGGGCCGCGGCGTGACAGGCTGGGTGCGCGATCAGCCGGCGGTGCGGGCCAGGATGGCCAGGTAGCCGCGCACTGTGGCATCCAGGCCGTCGTACAGGGCCTCACCGATCAGTGCGTGGCCGATGGATACTTCCTGCACGGCCGGTACCGCCTCCAGGAAGGCGCCCAGGTTGGCCTGCGACAGGTCGTGGCCGGCATTGACGCCCAGCCCGGCGACACTCGCCCGGCGGGCGGTGTCGGCGCAGGCTTCCAACGCGGCCTGCGGCCTGCCGCCGGCGTGGCCCTCGGCCCAGGGCCCGGTGTAGATCTCGATCCGGTCCGCCCCCAGTGCGGCCGCCCGCTCCAGTCCGGCCACGCCCGCATCGACGAACAGGCTGACCCTGCATCCCAGCGACGCGAAGGCGGCCACCTGCAGGGCCAGCGCCGTGGTGTCGCCATCAAAGCTGAAGCCGTGGTCGGAGGTGAGCTGGCCATCGCCGTCCGGCACCAGGGTGACCTGGGCCGGCCGTACCTGCTCGCACAGCGCCAGCAGGCCCGGATAACCGGCCCGAGGGGCGGCGAAGGGATTGCCTTCGATATTGAACTCGACCCCGAAGCGGGCGCACAGCCCGGCCAGCGGAGGCAGGTCCTCGGCCACGATGTGGCGCCGGTCCGGGCGTGGATGCACGGTGATGCCATGCGCCCCGGCCTCCAGGCAGGTGAGCGCGGCACGGGTGACGTCCGGTGTGCCGCCGCCACGCGAATTGCGCAGCACGGCGACCTTGTTGACGTTCACGCTGAGCCGGGTACTCATGCCGCCGGAGGACCTGGATCCTGCGTCTGTGCAGCAGCCAGTTCGCGCTTGCGCGCCGCGGCCTGTTCGCGCAGCTTGCGCAGCTCCAGCGGATCGATGATCGCCGACTCGTCGCGCTGTGGCTGGCCACCGACGCGGTCCAGGTACCAGCCTCGCATCCAGGCCACGAACAGCGCCAGCGCCGCCAGCAGGGCCAGCAGCAACAGCCAGGCATGGGGTGTGGTGATGGCCAGCCAAAGGGCGCCCAGGGCCAGCAGCAGATAGAGCCAGTGCATCATCGATCCTCCAACAGGGCCGCCGTCATCATGCCCTGCCCGATACCGGACCAGCCACCGCGCATCCGCGATTCCGGCCGCCCGTCGCCGACGAGGGGGTTGCCTGCGCCGGCCTGGCTGCTCGCCTGGCCGACCTGAAGGATCTTCCGCGCACTGCTCGGGCGCGGTGAGGTGTAAACCGTCCGCCGGGTGTATCACCAGCGAAACAATGCCGCCGCAGCCAGCAGGGGCAAGGGAATGCGCCCGATGCGACGGCTCGGACTGCTTCGCCCCTGTTACAACGGCCGCACCCTCGCGATACGGATCTGAACTCCAACAAGCTGATTTTCAAAGCAATTATCGACTGGCACGGCGTATGCATTGATACACCCGCTGTTCTTCACGGGAGTATCACCATGCGAGCCCTGCCGGTTGCCATCGCGGTCCTGTGCCTGGCTGCCTCGCCGTTGCCGCAGGCTCGTGCGGCGGACGCGCACATCGGGGTCCATCCGGAAAAAGGCGAGATGGTGCTGCTGCGTGACGTCAGCCCACGAGCCGCCTATCGCCCGGCACCTCCCGGCATTGCCCTGATCGTGGATCCCAAGCCCAACCGCGAGATCCACGGCAGCCTGGGTACCGGTGAACTGTCGGACGATGACATCGCCATGATGTCCTCCGGGCGCCAGGATGCCAGTGGCCGACCGGCGTCGCTGCCCGAACAGATGGTCGGCCGTGCCCTGCAGGGTACCGTCGGCGGTTCGGCAGGCAACGGCGGCATCGTTTCCGGCGCCGGGATCGCCAGCGGGATCGGCGGCGTCACCGGCGCCATCGGCGGGGCCACCCGCTCGATCGCCCCGACCATCACCGGCGCGTTGGCGCAGTTCCCGGTGGGTGGCAATCCGGGGACCGGTCCGTGAGCCGCCAGGCCCGGGTCAGGAGCTTGCCGCAAACGCCCCCGGTCGTGCTGGGCATGGTGATGCTGGCCGCACTGGCCGCCATCGGCGGCGCGCGCGCCAGCGACGAGGGCTATGCCGAGATGCTCGGCTATCTGGCCCAGACCCGCATCGACGGACAGGCACTGACCGGCAGCCGCGGCGCCATCGCGGTGAACATGAGCGCCGGCGACCTCAACCAGCAGGCCAACCTGCGCGCGATCGCCGTGGGCGCCAACGCCCATGCGCAGGTGGACCTGCGCCAGCGCAGCGAAAACGACACATATGACCTGCCCCTGCACGCCAGCGCCACCCTCGGTGGTTCGGCACTGTCCGGTGCAGGCGGGATCGCATCCATCAACCAGGCCAGCGGCAGCGGCAACGCGGAATTCAACGCGGCGTCCCTGGTGCTGGCGGAACAGGGCATACGCGAAGCGCAGGACCAGCTGTTGTCGTCCAGCGTTTCCGCGTCGGCGGAGAGGCAAACCGTTCCTGGCCCGGCGGGGAGGACCGCCAGCCGCAACGTGGCCGTGGAGGCCACCGCGCTGCGCGGGTTCGAGGGCGTGCTGCAGCTCAACCAGATCGCGGGTTCGGCCAACGAAATCGGCAACGTGCTGACGTTGTCGGTGGTACCGGGCGGTCCGTGAGGCGGTAGGTAAAACCACCCAACCCAGAGCAAGAGAGAGAGGACACCATGAAAAGCAACCTGAAGTGGACCGTGCTCGCCGTGGCCATCAGTGCCACCTTCGCCGCCTATGCCGAAGAGGAGCCGACACCGGCCGATTCGACCGAGACCACCGTGGTCTATGACGAAACGGTCAACATCAACGACACCCGCAACTACACCACCAATGTCGACGACACCCGCAACTATGTAACCAACACCAGCAACACCACCCTGGACATCAACGCGGATATCGATGCAGACGTCGATCTCGTGCTGGACTACATGGACCGGCGGCACAACACCGTCATCAACTATGACGAGAACGTGGATGTCGATCGCGACATCGACTCGCATGAAATGTCGGTCAGCCTGAAGAAGGACCTGAGCCTGAGTTCGGACATCGCCTTCTCCGGCGCGCCGACCATCACCGGCAACATCGATCTGGATTCGGCCGCGATCGCGGTGATCGACAACCGCCAGTCGGTGACCCACAACTACGGAAGCAACAGCCAGCTCGACAACGATGCCAGCATCGGCGACGACGTGGGCTCCGCTGCCTCGGGCAACCTTCAGTTCAACGTCGCCGCCGGCGACAACAACGTGCAGGACAATGCCGCTGCACTGTCGGCTGCAGATGCCAGTTTCGCCTTCGGCCTGGCCGACGCCGAGATCTTCGTCAACCAGCTCGGTGCCGCCAACAGCACCATGAACCTGGGCGTCCAGAACAACGCCAGCGTTTCCGGAAATGCGTTCTCCGACGCGGCCGGCAACATCGGCGTCAACGTGACCTCCGGCAACAACAACGAGCAGAAGAATGCGCTCGCCGCGTCGGTGGCCACCAGTGCCTATGCCCAGGCCAGCGTGGCGTCGAACCAGATTTCCAGTGGCAACACCGTGACCAACACGCCGCTGGAGCGCGAGTACTACGACACGGTGCAGATCTCGCTGTCCGGCTGGAGCAGCGGATACTCCGAGGCATGGGGTGCCGGTGGCTACGAAGGCAGCACCAGCGGTTCGTACGCCGGGCGCGGCAATGCCTACCAGAAGGACAACTTCTACCTGGATACGTGGAGTGGCGCACTGCCGCATAGCAGCGGCAGCTCGACCGGCCATATGGACATGGATCGCGACATCCAGAACGCCGTCATGAACCCGTACGCGCAGGGCGTGGGTGGCATCGCCTTCGACACCGATGAAAGCGGTCGTTACCGCGGATCGGAAGAGGGTGATCTGGACTTCTATGAGCTTGGGTATGTGGACCTGTGGAGCAGCCTGAGCGGCCAGGTGACCATCTCCCGCTACGAGCTGGTGGCCGAAGCTACCAACAGCGCCACCCTGTCCGACAGCGCCTTTGCCCGCGCCTCGGGCAACATCGGCGTGAACGTGTCGGCCGGTACCGGCAACCTGCAGGCCAACAGCCTGTCCATGGCGGTCGCCCAGCCCAGCACGGGCGGCGGCGGCGGTGGCGGTGGCGGCGAGTAAGTCAGTACCGAGTCAGGCATCCCGTCACGGGATGCGCAAGGAGTGACTCCCGGCCATCCGCCGTGGCCGGGAACTCACGGGATGCCCCGCCCCGCCTCCCCCGTGGGGCGGGGCATCCATCCCCGGTGGCCGGTCAATGCCACCCGATGCGTTTACTGGGCTACTGCCCCTGTCCCGGGGCACCCAACAGGAATCGCCGAGATGTCGCGACCATTGCTTTCGCGCCTGGCCTGGGTCTTGCCGCTGCTGCTGGCGCTTGTTCCGGCGGCCGGTGCGCGCGCGGCGGAGGTGGCCTTCACCGGTGTGCTGCCCAACGGGGCGCTCTACACCACCCCGGTGCAGAGCATGCGCGAGAACCGCTACGCCAACCTGGTCCGGCAGCAGACCGACTACAGCTGCGGCGCGGCTTCGCTGGCCACCATCCTGCGCTATGCCTACCACCTGGATGCCGACGAAACCACCGTGATCGAAGGCATGCTCTCCCTGGCCGATCCGGACATCGTCAAGGAGCGCGGGTTCTCGCTGCTGGACATCAAGCGCTATGTCGAATCCCTGGGCATGCGCGGTCGTGGTTACCGGGTCAACGAAGAGAAGCTGCGCTCGCTGCGGGTACCGAGCCTGGTCCTGATGGACGTCAACGGCTTCCGTCATTTCGTCGTGCTCAAGCAGGTCCGCGACGAGCTGGTGGAGATTGGTGACCCGATCCTGGGCAACCGCGTGGTGCCGCTGCCCGAGTTCCTGGACGCCTGGCCCTCGCGTGCCGTGTTCGTGGTCATCGGCAGCGATTTCGATCGGAATACCGTGCTGCTGGAGCCCACTACCCGGCCCAGCGCACGCGCCCTGTACGCACGGCAAGGCCCGCTTACCGACGCCGAACTGCTGGATTTCGGCTTCAGCCATGCCGACCTGTTCTGAGAGGCACGGATCATGAAACTCCTGCAACGCAAGCTGTGCATCGCCATGGGACTGGTTGCCGCCCCCGCGGCCGTACCGGCCATGGCACAGCAATCCCCCGAAGACATTCCGCCCCCCCCGCCCGGCAATGGCCTGACCGAGCTGAGCGATGAGGAAATGGGCGACATGCGTGGGCGCTATACCGTTGGCCATGACACCGTGGCCTGGTTCGGCGTGACCATGGTGTCCACCTGGCAGACACAGGCCGGGCAGACCATGCAGGGCAAGGTCACCATGGGCATCGACCTCAGCCAGCCCGACCGGCCCAAGGTCACCTTCCAGCCGCATGTGAGCATCACCGCCGCCAATGCGCCGTCGCCGGCGCCCTCCGGTGAACGCAACATCGACCACGCTGGCCTGGCCAATGTCAGTGGCCTGGTCCAGAGCGTGCAGGTAGCCGGCGACGCCAACCGCGCCACCAATGTCGCGCGCATCACCGTGCGCGACGGCGGCGATCAACCGGGTGCGGCGGCGAGCCCGGACACCGGCAACGGACTGTCCGCGGCGGCACAGGCGCAGGGCATGAGTGCGGTGGCCTCGCTGCATGACAACGCGGCGCGCGTACTGCTGCAGATCGATGGCCAGGGCGCGGTCGAGCAATGGATCGGCAGCAGCGGCATGGGACAGAGCATCCGCCTGGCCGCCGATGGTCACCAGGCCAGCAACTGGCTGGAGCTGGACATGGTGCGCAGCAATCCGTCCATTGCCGACTCACGCACCCTGCTCGGACAGAACGTGGCCCAGGCGATCGCGTTGAGCCGCGGGATCGGATTCCACTACTGATCAGGGCCGGCCACAGCCGGCGGGGGAAGGCGACATGAGCGGAAACCATCCATCCATGGCGGCCTCCGGGTTGCGCCTGGCGATCCTGGCGGCGCTGGGTACGGGCGCGGCCCTGGCGGCACCGGCTGCTTCGGCACAGAGCGCCGAGGACGAGGCCGACCTGCAGCAGCTGAGCCAGGAACTGGCCGCGCTCAAGGCCTCCTATGCGCAGGAGGTGCGCCGACTGCGCGAACTGGACATGCAGGTGCAGGCCCTGCAGGCACGGCTGGCGGGCAAGGTTCCCCCGGCGGGCGCGCAAGCGGCTGCCCCGGTGGCCGCCACCGCAGCACCCATTGCACCCGGGCAGGCACCCGCGCAGGCATCGGCACCGCAGTCTTCGGGCGAGGGCTATGCCAGCACCGCCGCCGAGGCGGAAAAGGCCAAGGCCGAGTCGATGCCACGCAGCGTGGCCGACGTCAAACAGCAGGCCAGGGCCTTGTTCGACCAGAAGCTGGTGATCGAGAACGGCCTCACCTACAGCCGTTACGACCGCAAGCAGATCACCCTCAACGGCTTCCTGGCCCTGGATGCGATCTTCCTGGGCAACATCGCCATCGAGAACGTCGAGTCGGACACGCTGAACTACAACCTGGCCGCGCGCTGGGGCGTCAGCCCGAACCTGACCCTGAACCTGGACGTGCCCTACATCGCCCGCAAGACCGTCTACCAGAAGGGCGGTGCCGGGGGCGCGGCGGCAACCATCGCCCAGGAGGAAACCACCGGCAGCGGCATTGGCGACGTGGTTGCCAGCGCGAACTACCGGTTGTTCGGTGAACGCGGCGCGCGTCCGGAGACGGTGCTCAACTTCGGCGTGACCATGCCCACCGGGCGCGAGCCCTATGGAATTCCGTGGACGGTGCTGGAGCGCGACGACGACGACTTCATCCGCTTCGCCGTGCCCGATGAGCAGCCCACCGGCAACGGTGCCTGGCAGGCCAGCATTGGCTTGGCCGCGGTCAAGACCAGCGACCCGGCGATCCTGTTCGGCAACATCGGCTACACCTATTCGTTCCGGGCCAGCTTCGACGACATCGACAACAACCCGGACACGGTCAATCCGGGTGACGTGAAGCTGGGCGATTCGTTCTACTACGGTGCCGGCGTGGCCTTCGCCTTCAACGAGCGCACCAGCTTCAGCATGTCCTTCAGCAACCGGCTCAGCGCACGGGCCAGGACCCGGGTCGATGGGCAGCCGTGGCTGAAGGTGATCGGCAGCGATGCCAATGCGGCGATGTTCAACCTGGGCGTGACCTATGCGATGAGCCAGAACGCGACCGTGGTCGGCCTGCTGGGCATCGGCCTGACCCCGGACGCGCCGGACTTCACCCTGGGGTTCAAGATCCCCTACAGCCTGTAGCCCGGTGGCGGCCTTGGACGGGCGCCGGGACATGCCTGGCCGCACCGGGTCGCCTGCAGGCGATCGCGCCTAGTCGCGCAGCGCATCCAGTTCCAGATGGTGCTTGCGGCACAGGCGGTAGACGGTGACCCGCGAAACACGCAAGCGGCGTGCGCATTCGCTGACATTGAAGCCTGACTCGCGCAGGGTGGCCAGCACCGCATCGCGCTCGGCATGCACGCGGACTTCGCCCAGGCCGTCCGCACCGTTCGCGCCGGCGCATGCAGGAGTGGTCACGGGCAACTGCAGTGCGGCCGCATCGATAAGTTCGTTTTCGCAGACCACCGCGGCCCGGCGCACGCGATTGAGAAGTTCGCGAACGTTGCCCGGCCAGGCGTGGCTGCGCAGTGCCCGCCGGGCCGAAGCGTCGAAGCCGCGGGCACGTACCCGGTGTTCGTCGCGGAAGCCGGCCAGGCAGTGGCGGGCAAGCAGCTCCACATCGTCACCGCGTTCGCGCAGCCGTGGCATGTGCAGGCGCAGCACGTCCAGGCGGTAGAACAGGTCTTCGCGGAAGCGCCCTTGTGCCACCGCATCCTCGAGGTCGACGTGGGTGGCCGCAACCACGCGCACGTCGATGCGGACCGGGTGGTGGCTGCCGACCCGTTCCAGGCTGCCTTCCTGCAGCACTCGCAACAGGTTGGTCTGTGCTTCCAGTGGCAGGTCGCCGATCTCGTCCAGGAAGATGGTGCCGCCGTCGGCGGATTCGAACAGGCCGATGCGGCGTGCGTTGGCGCCGGTGAACGCGCCCTTCTCGTGCCCGAACAGTTCCGACTGCACCAGGTTGGCCGGTAGGGCGCCGCAGTTGATCGCGATGAAGGGCTGGCCCCGGCGCAGGG
>SSGN01000107.1 GCA_008016945.1 Flavobacteriales bacterium | reverse complement strand
GACGGAAATCAAGTAACGCCAGCCGGGAGACGCAAGCGTCAAGGTCAAGGGCAACCTGACCTGGGTCTCCGTCAAGCACGCCTACACCGCCGAAGTACGTCTCTACGACCGCCTGTTCGCCGTGCCGGCACCGGGCGCGCGCCGCGAAGGCGACGCGCCGGAAATCGAGCGCGACTACCTCGACGACATCAACCCGAATTCGAAGCAGCTGATCACCGCCCAGCTTGAACCCTCGCTGAAAGACGCGAAGGCCGAGGACTGCTTCCAGTTCGAACGCCATGGCTACTTCGTTGCCGACCGCGTCGACTCGAAGGCCGGCGCACCGGTCTTCAACCGCACGGTCACGCTGAGGGATTCGTGGGCGGCGAAGCCGGGCAAATAGGCAACATGTACCAAACGGCTCGTCATTCCGGCGAAAGCCGGAATCCAGAACTGTCCACGAACTGGACCCCGGCACCCCAAGGGTACTTCCTGCGGAGCGCGTTCGCCGGGATGACGGCACTGACTCGTTGACACGGGCGAGCAGCAATGCGCCACCCCATCGCCATCATCGTCATCGCCCAGCTCTTCGGCACTTCGCTCTGGTTCTCCGCCAACAGCGCGGCCGATGACCTGATGCGGCAATGGGGCGCCAGCCCCGCCGACATCGGTTCGCTGACCAATGCCACGCAACTCGGCTTCATCCTCGGCACGCTCGCCTTCGCCGTCACCGGGCTGGCCGACCGCTTTCCCGCCAGCCGCATCTTCGCCGTCTGCGCCGTGCTCGGCGCGCTGGCCAATGCCGGCTTTGCCTTCCTCGCCGGCGGCATCGACGCCGGCATCCTGTGGCGCTTCGCCGTCGGCCTCTCGCTCGCCGGCGTCTACCCGCTCGGCATGAAGCTGGTGGTGAGCTGGGAGCCGGAACGCGCCGGTGCCGCACTGGCCTGGCTGGTCGGCATGCTCACGCTCGGCACTTCGCTACCACAGGGCATCCGTGCACTCGGCGCGGCATGGCCATGGCAATACCCGATCCTTGCCGCATCGGTGCTCGCCGTCATCGCCGCCGTACTGATCCTGCGCCTCGGCGACGGGCCGCACCTCAAGCGCGGCCACGGTGCACCGGCGATCACGCTCGGCGGTGTCTTCCGCGCCTTCCAGATTCCCGAATACCGCGCCTCGGCGCTCGGCTACTTCGGCCACCAGTGGGAGCTCTACGCGATGTGGACGCTGACGCCGATGCTGGTCGCGAAGAGCGGGCTCGCCGCCGCGCTCGGCCTCTCCATCCCGGCGCTGTCCTTCGCCATCATCGGCATCGGCGCGCTGGGCTGCGTGCTCGGCGGGCACTTCACGTCACGCATCGGCAGCGCCCGCGTCGCCGCCATCGCACTCGCGACCTCGGCCGCCTGCTGCCTCGTCTTCCCGCTCGCCGGCGACTTGCCCGCCGCATTGCTGCTGGCGCTGATGCTGCTGTGGGGGATGAGCGTCGTCGCCGATTCGCCGCAGTTCTCGGCGATGTCCGCCAGGGCCTGCCCGCCGCAGATCGTCGGCAGCGCACTGGCCATCCAGAACTCGCTCGGCTTCGCCATCACCATGGGCTCGATCGCACTGGCGACGCGCCTCGTCGATGACTGGGGCCTGTCGATTGCCTGGCTGCTGCTGCCGGGGCCGCTGCTCGGCCTCGTCGGGCTGGCGCCGCTGTGGCGCCGCGCAACGACAACGCCGGCCCGCTGAACGCTCAGGCCGCGGCGCGCATGCCGCGCTGCGCGCGCAACTCCTCACCCATCAGCGCCACGAAACGTTCCGCCGCAGGATGCGGCTGGCCGGGCGCGAAGGCGGCGGCGAGATGTGCATCCGGCAGATGCGGCAGCCCGGCCGCAATTTCCACCATGCCCGGCAGCAGCAGGCTGCGCGGCAGGACGCCGACGCCGAGCCCGCACATCACTGCCTGACGCAGGCCGGTCACGCTGCTGCCGGTGTAGGCCAACTGCCAGGCGACCCCCACCTTTGCCAGCGCCGCAGTCACGGCAATGCGGAACACACAGTTCTCGCCGAACAGCGCCAGCGGCAATGGCGTTGGCAGGCCGGTGGCAAAACCTTCGCCGGCCATCCACGCCAGCGGCTCGGACCACACCGGCACGCAGCCTTTCGGTGTCGCGGCATCGCAGTGCTTGAACAGGATCAGGTCCAGCTCGCCGGCGGCGAGGGCCTGACGCAAGTCCGGCGACGGCCCGGTGCGCAGCGTCACGCGCATGCGCGGAAAGAGCGCCTGGAAACGCCGCATCACCGGTGGAAAGACGTGCTCCATCAGCTCCTCCGGAACGCCGAAGCGCAGCGAGCCGGTGGCGGCGCTCTCCGCCACGCTGGCGTAGGCCTCGTCATTCAGCCGCAGGATCTCGCGGGCATAGGCGATCAGCAGCACGCCCTCGGCCGTCGGACCGTCGACCCGCCCCTGGACGCGCTTCAGCAGGGTCTGGCCGAGCGTCTCCTCGAGCCGGCGGATCTGCAGGCTCACGGCCGACTGCGTTCGCCCGAGCCGCTGCGCAGCGGCGGAAAAGCTCGACGCCTCGTCGATGGCGACCAGCGCACGCAAGGCCTCGATGTCCAGATGCCGCCTCTTCATAATCGCATTTCAGTATTTTGATCTGCCAATAATCAATTTTCTAAATGTGATCGTAGCCGCTAGATTGGTCGGAAATCAAGCCCGACAGGAGAACGATCATGCCCTTCATCCGCATCACGCTCGGCGCCGAACTATCGCCGGACCGGCGCAACACGCTCGCCCGGCGCGCCACCGACCTCATCGTCGACATCCTCGGCAAGCGCCGGGAGGTCACTGCCGTGCTCGTCGAGACGGCTGCGGACGCGAGCTGGCTGATCGGCGGCGAGCCGGCGTCGCGGTCGCCCTGCCACTGCGAGATCGCCATCACTGCCGGCAGCAACACGCCGGCCGAAATCGCCCGCATGATCGCGGCGACTTCGTCGCTGCTGCGCGAGATTCCGGGCAGCGTGCCGGAAGCCTCCTACGTCGTGGTCCGCGAACTGCCGGCCGGCAACTGGGGCTACGACGGCCGCACGCAGGCGGCGCGCCGCCAGGGCGGTGCGCCATGAACGAAGCCGCGCTCTCCCGCCTGCTGCCGCTGCTCTTCGTCGTGCTCGCCGGCTCCGGCTTCGTCGGCACCCGCCTCGGCCTGTCGCACGCCGAGCCCTTCGTATTCCTCGGCCTGCGCTTTGCACTGGCGGCCGCCATCCTCGTCGGCATCGCCGCCGCCGTGCGCGCCCCGTGGCCGCGCAACCTGCGCGAGGCCATGCACATCGGCATCGCCGGCCTGCTCGGCATCGGCCTCTTCTCGGCCGGCGTCTGCTACAGCATCGCGCTCGGTGTGCCGCCCGCGGTGTCGGCGCTGATCATCGCGCTGCACCCGATCCTCGTCGCGCTCGGCGCCGGGCCGTTGCTCGGCGAACGCGTCACGCCACGGCAGTGGCTCGGCCTGCTGCTCGGGCTGGCCGGCGTCTATCTGGTACTGCACGGCCGCCTGCAGGTCGACCCCGCCTATCTCGACGCGGCGCTGCTCTCGGTGCTCGGCCTGATCGGCATGTCGGCCGGCAACCTGTACCAGAAGAAGCGCTGCCCGGGCATGCACCCGCTCACCGGCAGCACGCTGCAGCACGCGCTGTGCACGCTGCCGATGCTCGCCGGCGCAGCGCTCTTCGAGACCGGGGAAGTGACATGGAACGGGGAATTCTTCGTTGCGCTGCTGTGGATGGCGATACCGGTCTCGGTCGGCGCCGTCACGCTGCTCGGCCTGCTGATCCAGCGTGGCGAGGTCAGCCGCGTCGCCAGCATCTTCTATCTGATGCCGGTGAGCGCGGCGATCACCGCCTACCTGCTGTTCGGGCAATCGATAGAGGCCGCGGCCTTCGGCGGCATCGCGCTCGCCGCGACCGGCGTACTGCTGGCAGTGATGAAGCCGGCACCCCGGCCCGCCGCTGCAACGCCGGCGGAAGCCGAGCCGGTGCTTCAGCCGCCCCAGCGCTCGATCATCGCCAGTGAGCGCACGTAGCTGTGCGCGATCTGCGCATCGTCGTAACGATGCTCGGGACGCACCGGGCAGCTCGTGCGCGCAACGCAGGTCACGCGGCAGCGCGAGTCAGGCAGGCGGCGATAGGCGATGCACCGCTGCAGCGAAAACTCGTCGCCGGAGAGGGCCTCGGCCGGGCAGGCCGCAACGCAGGGCGGTTCGGCACAGGTGGCACAGGGAGAGTCGCCGGCGAGCGGCTCGCTCGGCGGCAGATCGGCATCGGTCAGCAGCACCGCGCGATAGGCGAACCAAGAGCCCCACTCGGCATTGACGCCGACGCGGAACGGCGATTCGTGATGCCAGCCCGCCAGGCGGCCGAGGGCCTGCAGGCCCACCGGCGTATTGCCCGACGCATGGCCCGGGTAGACCAGCGCACAGGCGCTATCGGGGAACTGCGCGGCGAACCAGTCGGTCACGGCCGCGACCGTGAAGTCGTCGATCGGGTGTTCCGATGCGAGACCCGCTGCCTTGACCCGCTCCCACAGCGTGCGGCCGCCGTGGCCGATCAGGATCAGGCGCCGGTAGCGGCCCTCGGGGTCAAGCGATGCACGCATTTCCGCGGGCAACTGGGCCAGCGCGAACACCGCCTGCAGGTTGAGGCCGGCAGCATCGAGTTCAGAAAAATCGACGCGCGTCATGCAATGCGTGCCAGGGCCTCGTCGATGGCGTCGCCATCCGTCGGACGCACCAGCCGCGCCACCTCGACGCCATCGCGCAGGAAGACCAGCGTCGGCCAGAGCTTGACGCCGAAGCTGCGCCCGAGGCGCTGGCCGGGGCCATCCTCGACCCGGAGATGGGCCACCTGCGGATAGTCCGCGAAGGCCGCCGCCACATGCGGCATGGCCGCCTTGCAATGCCCGCACCACGGTGCACCGAACTCGACGACGACCGGGCCGTGCAGCGCATCGACGGCCTCGCGCGTCGGCGGCGTATCCAGAAAGGCTTCGCTGTAAGCCATGCGCTACACCGCCACCAGCGTCTGCCGGCCGTACCACTCCTCACCGGGCGCCACCGTCACCGGCGTTTTCGCCACCGCGGCCTCGACGCAGAGCATGTGCCGCCAGTCGTTGTCCGGCATGTCATCGATGGCAGCGCATTTCTCCACCCACGGGTTCCACACCACCACGTCGGGGAAACCTTCCTGCGCAATGCCCAGGCTGAGGTTCGCGGCCTTCAGCAGCAGCGGCCGCCTGGCGCCGAAATAGGCGCGGTCGGTCTCGGCTTCGACGAGCAGTTCGGTGCCCGTTTCGCGCACGATGCGGTCACCGGCCGTGGCATCGCGGTAGTCATAGCCGCGCAGTCCTTCCAGCGACACATCCTCGACCTGCGTCACGCGCAGGTAGGAATGCAGGGCGCCGGTGAACGCCAGCGGCGCGTCACCGGGGTTGGCCACGCACAGCTCGAGGTCGATGCGGTCGGCTTCCAGCATCAGCGTCAGTTCGAGCCGGAAGGGATGCGGCCACAGTGCGCGCGTCGCCTCGTCATCGCCGGTTTCCAGCGTCACCAGCGCGTAATCGTCGCCGCAGCGCTGCGTCGCGACTTCCCAGCGCCGCGTGCGCACGAAGCCATGCTTCGGCAGCGGACCAAGCCCGGCGAATTGCGGAAAGCAGACCGGAATGCCGCCACGCACCGGCCGGCTGCCGTCGAACACGGCCTGCCCGGAGAGGTAGAGCCGCTCGCGGCCGTCGGCCGTCTGCCACGACAGGACCTGCCCGCCGCGCAGGCCGATGACGACGGCAGCGCCGCGCCCGCTATCGAGACGCAGCGCATCGACACCCTTGAAGGAAACCGGAGCAATGGAAAACGGCATGGATGGAATCTTTCGGAAAACGGGAAAAGCCGGCCCGGGCGCGCATGCAGGCAACCCGGGCGGACCGCCATTCTAGCCGAGCCCGCGCAGCACCATCACGACAGCTGCGCCAGCCACGCATCCAGCGCCGCACTCAGGCGTGCGAAGGCATCGTCGAGCAGGGAAACCGCATCGACGGGAACGGATTCACCGTCCTGCAACTTCTCCTCCATCGCCCGTGCCAGCGACGCCAGTTCGCGCCCATCGACATCGAGGGCCATGCCCTTCACCGAGTGGGCGAGCCGATGCGCCGCCTTGCGATCGCCGTCGGCCAGCGCCACGCGCAGCTCCTGCAGTCGCCCCGGTACGTCGACACGGATCAGGTCGACGACCGACTTCGCCAGATCGATGTCCTGGCGGATGCCGCTGAGCCGCGCCATCATGCCCGCCGCGTCGAAGACCGCGCTGCTGGCAGCGACCGGCTGCGGCACCCGTGCCGCAACGGCAGCCGACGGCGAGGCGCCGGACAGCACCTGCATGACCACCTGCTTGAGCAATTCGAAATCGACCGGCTTCGCGAGGTAATCGTTCATGCCGGCCGCCAGGCAGCGCAGGCGATCCTCTTCGTAGGCCCCCGCCGTCAGTGCCACGATCGGGATGGCCGGGAGCGCCCCGGCCGCTTCCCATTCGCGGATCTTCAGCGTCGCCTCGATGCCGCCCATCACCGGCATCTGCACATCCATCAGGATGAGGTCGGGCCGTGCACCGCCGGTCACCCGGTCGACCGCCTCGCGACCGTTCTCGTCGACCGCGACATGACATCCCCAGCGCTCGAGCATCGCCACGATCACCTTGCGGTTCGTCGCATTGTCCTCGACCACCAGCACATCGAGCGCCACCGCCGCAGGAGCCTCCGCAGGCGCCGCGCCCGCAGCGGGCGCGCCCCCGATGCCGTCCGCCAGGCGCCCGAGCGGCACGCGGAACCAGAAGCGCGAGCCCTCGTTCGGCACACTCTTCATGCCGACGCTGCCGCCCATGGCCTGCGCCAGGCCGCGCACGATCGAAAGGCCGGGCCCCGTGCCGCCATAGCGGCGCGTCGTCGAACTGTCCGCCTGCGAGAAGGGCTGGAAGAGCGGCGCCAGCTTGTCCGGATGGATGCCGATCCCGGTATCGACGACGGCGAATTCCATCTCGTCGCCG
>SSGN01000057.1 GCA_008016945.1 Flavobacteriales bacterium | reverse complement strand
GTCGGCGAAGTCGGCGGCGAGGAGCGAAGGGGCTACGATGTGTGGCATGGGCGTGGGCACCGGGATGGGAGGGCGGGAGCGCGGTGCGAAGGTACTCCAGGGCGCAAAAGCACCGTCGGCCCAACGCGCCCAGGGTGCTCCTGTGGCGCGTGGGCCGACGGTGCCGATAGGGTGCTCAGCCGAGGTAGGCCTTCAACACACCGCTGCGGCTGGTGTGCTTCATGCGGCGGATGGCCTTCTCCTTGATCTGTCGAACGCGTTCGCGGGTCAGGTCGAATTTCTGGCCGATCTCCTCCAGGGTATGGGGCTGGTTGCCGTTCAGGCCGAAGTACAGGCGGATCACGTCGCTCTCCCGGCCGGCCAAGGCGCTCAGCGACCGTTCGATCTCGGCGCGCAGGCTGTCGGTCATCAGGCTGTCCAGCGGGCTGGGAATATCGTCGTTGCGCATCACGTCCATCATGGTACCGCTGTCGTCGCCTTCGCGCAACGGAGCATCCATGCTGAGGTGGCGGCCGGTGTTGTTCAAGCTGGTCTTCACCTCCTCCAAGGTCATCTCCAGCACCTCGGCCAGTTCCGCGGCGGTGGGTGGGCGTTCATGCTCCTGCTCCAACTTGGCGAAGGCCTTGTTGATCTTGTTGATGGAGCCGATCTTGTTCAGGGGTAGGCGCACGATGCGGGCTTGCTCAGCCAGGCTTTGGAGGATCTGCTGTCGGATCCACCACACGGCATAGCTGATGAACTTGAAGCCGCGGGTCTCGTCGAACCGGCCGGCGGCTTTGATCAGGCCGAGGTTGCCCTCGCTGATCAGGTCCGGCAGGCTGAGGCCTTGGCCTTGGTATTGCTTCGCGACCGAGACCACGAAGCGCAGATTGGCTTTGGCGAGTTGTTCGAGCGCCAGGGTATCGCCCTGCTTGATGCGCCTCGCCAGTTCAACCTCTTCCTGTGCGGTGATCAACTTCACTTTCCCGATCTCCTGCAGGTACTTGTCCAGGGACGGAGTGTCCCGGTTGGTCACCTGTTTGGTGATCTTCAACTGCCTCATCCTTGCCATATGTGTGCGCTCGTGTTGCGAAGAGTGGGTCGTTCAACGCAACCGCACGGCGTTAGGTTACCGGTGGCGCCGGCCGCGTACGACAGGCTGTTGCGGCCCCGTCGGATCCCGCGCAATGGCTACAACGGAAGAAGCCGCCCTGTTCGGGCGGCTTCTCGCATGTCATGCCGGGTTCGACCCAGCCTCGTGTCAACGCTTAGTTCGCGCTCGGACCACCATCTTCGTTGAAGTCCCGGCGCGGGCGGTCATCCCGGCGGGGACGGTCATCGCGGCGCGGACGATCGTCCCGGCGCGGGCGGTCACCACGGTCACGGCGCTCGCCATCCATGGCCGGCTCGCGCTCCACCCAACCTTCGGGTTTGGGCAGCAGCACGCGGCGGCTCAGCTTCAGCTTACCGCTGCGCGGGTCCTTGCCGGTCACCTGGAACTCGATTACATCGCCCTCCTTCAGCACGTCTTCCACGCGCTCGATACGGCGCCACTCCAGTTCGCTCACGTGCAACAGGCCATCCACGCCGGGCAGCACTTCCACGAAGGCACCATAGGGCATGATGGTCTTCACCTTGCCCTTGTAGGTGGCACCCACTTCCGCTTGCGGCGGGTTGGCGATCGCGTTCACACGGGCGAGGGCCGCATCGATGCTGGCTTTGTTCTCGCTCATGATCTCCACGTGGCCCATGCCATCGATCTCGTCGATGCTGATGTGCGCGCCGGTCTCGGCCTGGATCTCCTGGATCACGCGGCCACCGGGCCCGATCACGGCACCGATGCTCTCCTTCGGGATGGTGATGGTGATGATCCGAGGAGCGTGGTCCTTGTAGTCGGCTCGTGGCACGTCCAGCGTCTTCAGCATTTCACCCAGGATGTGCAGGCGACCTTGACGGGCTTGCTCCAACGCTTGCGCGAGCACTTCGTACGGCAGGCCGTCCACCTTCATGTCCATCTGCGTGGCCGTGATGCCCTTGGCGGTACCGGTCACCTTGAAGTCCATGTCGCCCAAGAAATCCTCATCGCCGAGGATGTCGCTCAGGATCGCATGGCGGTTGCCGTCGCTGATCATGCCCATGGCGATACCGCTCACGGGTGCCTTGATCTTCACCCCGGCGTCCATCAAGGCCAGGGTACCGCTGCATACGGTGGCCATGGAGCTGCTGCCGTTGCTTTCGAGGATGTCGCAGTTCAGGCGGATGGTGTACGGGTTGGTCTCGATGCCGGGGATCACCGGCTTCAGTGCGCGCAGGGCCAGGTTGCCATGGCCCACTTCACGGCGTCCGGGGCCGCGGATCGGCTTCACCTCGCCCGTGCTGAAGCTGGGGAAGTTGTAGTGCAGCATGAAGCGCTCACTGCCTTTGCGGGTTGCCAGGGCGATGGTCTGCTCGTCCATGCTGCTGCCCAGGGTGAGCATGTTGATGGCCTGTGTTTCGCCCCGGGTGAAGATGGCGCTGCCGTGGGTTCCGGGCAGCACGTCCACCTCGCTCCAGATGGGGCGGATGTCGGTGGTCTTGCGGCCGTCCAAGCGAACGCCTTTGTCCAGTACCACGTTGCGTACGGCCTTCTTCTGCGCCTTCTTGAAGTAACGAGCGAGCATGGCCTTGTCGGTCTTCTCCTCGTCGCTCAAGGTGGCCAGGCAGTCCTCCTTCACCTTGGCGAAGTTCTCGGAGCGCACCTCCTTGCTGCTCGGGGTCAGCGCCAGGTCGTAGTACTTCTGGTAGCAGAAGTCCATGATCTTGTTGCCGATGGCCTCCACGTTGTTCTCGTGGTTGTACGTGCGCTTCACCTGGCTCTTGGGCACCATGGCGCTCAGTTCGTCCAGCGCGATGCATTGCTTCTTGATCACCTCGTGGGCCAGTTTGATGGCCTCGATCATGTCGCCTTCCTGCACCTCGTTCATCTCACCCTCCACCATGAGGATGTCCGTCTTGGTGCCGGCCACGATCAGGTCCAGGTCCACGCCTTCCATCTCGCTCATGAGCGGATTGAGCACGAACTTTCCGTTGATACGTGCCACACGCACCTCGCTCACCGGTCCACCGAAGGGGATGTCGCTCACGGCCAGGGCGGCGGCTGCGGCCAGGCAGGCGATAGCGTCGGCCTGGTTCTGCTTGTCGGCGCTCATCAGGCTCACCACCACTTGGGTGTCGCCATGGAAGTCGTCGGGGAACAGCGGGCGCAGGGCGCGGTCGATCAAGCGGCTGGTGAGCACCTCGTGGTCACTGGGGCGTGCCTCACGCTTGAAGAAGCCTCCGGGGAAACGGCCGGCGGCGCTGAATTTCTCGCGGTACTCCACCTGCAGGGGCAGGAAGTCGATGCCTTCGCGGGCCTCTTTGGTGGCCACCACCGTGGCGAGCAGGATGGTGTCGCCCAGGCGTACGGTCACTGCACCGTCCGCTTGTTTGGCCAACACCCCCGTCTCGATGGTGATGATCTTGCCATCGCCCAAGTCGATGGTCTTCTGTATGCCTTGTGGTCTCATGTTCTTGTCTTCTTTTCCTCTTTACATCTCCCCGGATCATCATGCGGGTCGGCGATCGGGGGCTCGCCTGCCGTGTTGGCCATAGTGGCCTGTAAGAAAAAGGGGTGACCGTTCTCACGATCACCCCCGTTCGTTCAAGTCGTCGTCGCTTTCGCCGCTGGAATCGCGGTGTGCATGATCACTTACGCAAGCCGAGCTTGCCGATGATCGCGCGGTAGCGCTCGATGTCGTACATCTTCAAGTAGGACAGCAGCTGCTTGCGCTTGCCCACCATCGCCATCAGCGCCTTCTCGGTGCCATGGTCTTTCTTGTTGGCCTTGAGGTGGCCCGTGAGGTGGTTGATCCGCTCGGTGAAGAGCGCGATCTGGCTTTCGGCCCCGCCGGTGTTCTTATCCGAACCCCCGTGCTCCTTGAAAATGGCCTTCTTGGCCTCGCTGGTCAGGTACATGGTCTTACGTAACAGGGCGCGAAGATAGGCTTTTTCCGGTTACAGTACGCGGTGCGCACACAATTGCCCGGTGCGTCGCCGTGCCTTTGGTCTAACCACTTGTTCTAGACCCTGTTCGGGGAGGTCGCAAACAAGCTCTTAGCTCCTGATCATCAGGAAGGTACGGGCAAGGAATCCCTTCAGCGCCTTGCGGTGTACGATCTTGTCCAGGAAGCCGTGCTCCAGCACGAATTCGCTGGTCTGGAAGCCATCGGGGAGGTCGCGGCCGATGGTCTCCCGCACCACACGCGGACCGGCGAAGGCCACCAATGCCTTGGGCTCGGCGATGTTCAGGTCGCCCAGCATGGCGAAACTGGCGGTCACGCCCCCGGTCGTGGGGTCGGTCACCACGCTGATGTACGGTAGCTTCTTCTTGGCCAGCTGCGTGAGCTTGGCGCTCGATTTGGCCATTTGCATCAGGCTGAAACCGGCCTCCATCATGCGTGCTCCACCACTCTTGCTGATGATGACCAGCGGGCATTTCCGTTTGAGGGCCTGGTCCGCGGCCAGGGCGATCTTCTCACCCATCACGCTGCCCATGCTGCCACCGATGAACCGGAAGTCCATGCAGGCGATCACCACCATGCTCTTGTCCAGCTTGCCCTCGGCCACGCGCATGGCATCGTTCAGACCGGTGTCCTTGCGCGTCTTCGCCAGGCGATCGGTGTACTTCTTGGTGTCCTCGAATTGGAGTGGGTCACCAGCGATCAGGTCCGCCCCGATCTCGGTGAATTTCTGGTCGTCGAACAGGATGGCGAAGTACTCGGCACTGCCGATCTTCTCATGATGCTCGCACTTCACACACACCCACAGGTTGTTCTCATGATCCTCGGAGGTCATGATCTCGGCGCATTCCGGGCACTTGTACCAAAGCCCTTCAGGCGTTTCCTTCTTCTCCTCCGTGGCGGTGGTGATGCCTTCCTTGGTGCGTGTGAACCAACCCATGTCTTATCGTGTTCGGGAGAGCGAAGATCGGGATCAATAATTAGAGATCAGCAATTAGCAATGGGTGGGTCATTGCTAATTGCTGATCTCTAATTCACTGACTCAAGCAACGGTGATGGACTTGTCCAAGTAAACGTCTTGGATCGCGTTCAGCAGGGCCACGCCTTCGTTCACCGGGCGTTGGAAGGCCTTGCGGCCGCTGATCAAGCCTTGGCCTCCCGCGCGCTTGTTGATCACGGCGGTGCGCACGGCCTCGGCCATGTCGCTGGCACCGCTGCTGGCCCCACCGCTGTTGATCAGGCCGATGCGGCCCATGTAGCAGTTGGCCACCTGGTAGCGGCACAGGTCGATCGGGTGGTCCGTGGTGAGCTCGCTGTACACCTTCTTGTGCGTCTTGCCGTAGCCGGGAATGGCGTTGTAGCCACCGTTGGTCTCCGGCAGTTTCTGCTTGATGATGTCCGCCTGGATGGTGACGCCCAGGTGGTTGGCCTGCCCGGTGAGGTCGGTGGCGGTGTGGTAGTCCTTGCCATCCACCTTGAAACCGTTGTTGCGGATGTAGCACCACAGGATGGTGGCCATGCCCAACTCATGCGCATGCTGGAACGCGTCGGCGATCTCGGTGATCTGGCGGGTGCTTTCCTCGCTGCCGAAGTAAATGGTGGCACCCACGGCCACGGCCCCCATGTCCCACGCTTGTTGCACGTTGCCGAAGAGCACCTGGTCGAATTTGTTCGGCAGGGTCATCAGCTCGTTGTGGTTGATCTTCACGATGAAGGGGATCCGGTGGGCGTACTTCCGCGCCACGCTGCCCAGCACGCCGTAGGTGCTCGCCACGGCGTTGCATCCACCTTCGATGGCGAGCTTCACGATGTTCTCCCCATCGAAGTAGATGGGGTTCGGTGCGAAGCTGGCCGCCCCGCTGTGCTCGATCCCCTGGTCCACCGGCAGGATGCTCATATAGCCTGTGTTGGCCAGGCGACCATGGCCGTAGAGGGCTTGGAGGCTGCGCAAGACCTGCGGGCTACGGTCGCTATGGGCGAAGCAGCGGTCCACGAAATCGCCGCCGGGCAGGTGGATCATCGACTTGTCGATGGTCTTGCACTGATGTTCGAGCAGGCTGGCTGCATCGTTGCCAAGGAGTTCGTCGAGCTTGCCGGTTTTCAGGGTCTGCATGGTCGTGGTGCGCTTTAAGCGGCGGCAAAGGTAAGGATGGCGCCGAAGCAGGGGCAAACAGGCGTCGGGGCCATCGGGTCTTTATCATGCGCCTGGCGGCGTTCCCCAACGAACATCGGTGCCACGGATGGAGTGGGAGCCGGGCCGAGCCATGCCCCTCGGAATGGGCTAAGAGCATGGACGGAAAGGTCCATCCGGGTGTATCCGTGGTGCCCATGGTTGAACCCTCACCGCCAAAGGACGTACCCGAGGCGAGCGCCCAGAACCAGGTGGCGATCACTATGGCGGCGGTGCCGGGCCGATCGTCCACGAACGATCAGAACGGATACCCGATACCCAGGTTGAAGTTGAAGCGTGTGCGGTAGTCCACCGGATCGCCCAAGGCCGCCTGTTCCGCCAGATAGCGTTCCTTGGGCTGGAATAGCCAGCGTTCGCCCAAGGGCAGGGCCGGGTCCTTCGTTTGCATGCCCAGGTCGAAGCGGACGATGAAGAATTCGAAGTTCAGGCGGGCGCCTACGCCGGTACCCACGGCCAGTTCGCTCAAGAAGTCGCCGGGTTCGAACTCGGCCCCGGGACGTGCGGGGTCCTTGTGCCGATTCCAGATGTTGCCCACGTCGGTGAAGAGCGCGCCCTCGAGGTAGCCGATCAATTTGAAGCGATACTCGAAGTTGGCCTC
This sequence comes from Flavobacteriales bacterium, assembly GCA_008016945.1. Next base: position 4,160 of record SSGN01000057.1, on the reverse strand, counting down.
CAAGCGTAGCTCGCCGACCCTGTCGAAGGCGAACAGGGGGCCGGCGTATGATCCGGGCCCCAACGAGCGGGCCTGCCAGGCGCGTAGTCCGTTGGCGCCGCCCCCGAAGAAGGCGGACTCGAAGGGCAGCACCTCCAGGTTGGTGAAGGGCACACCGATGCCCGCGGCCAGCCGGAGTGCGATGCTGCTGCGGTCATGCAACGGGCGGTGGATCCGGAAGTCGTTGTCGAACTTCACGAACTGGGCATAGCGTATCCCGAAGAGCGTGCCGAAGTCCCGGCCCGTGATGGTATCGCGGTCGGTGCGCAGGTTGAACAGCCCCAGCACGGAACCGGCCGACTCCAAGGAGGATCGCAGGAACTTCACGGTGCGGGCGTGTTTCTGCCCTTGGGTGTTCAGGGTGTAGGTGATCTTGGGGATGCTCAGGATCAGGTGGTCCGTGTAGCTGTTCACGAACACCGGATCGTTGGTCTGGCGCAGGAATTCGGCGAATTCGGGGCTCTTCGAAGGGATCCGGATCACGCTGATCTCCGGGATCCGCACATCCAGGTGCTGGGTGGGGGTGGAGTTCCAGTCGAAGCCGAAGGAGCCACGGGCGAGGGTGCGGGTGAAGTCGGGTCGGCGCTGATAGTTGTACAGCATGTTCAGCGTCATGCGCGATCCACTGGATTTGCTGAACTGCCGGAAAGGGCGCGGCACCCCGATGGTGACCTCCGGGCCGATGCTCACGGTGTTGAACAGTGTGTTGGATCCGAGTCCCTGGCTCGAGCGGCTGGCTCCCTGGGTGAAGGCCTGCTGGGTCTCCACCGCGAAGTTCATCTGCCCCTGGAAGAAGCCCATGGTGCGCAACACGTTCCGATGCCGGTACCCCAAGCTCAAGGTGGTGCCCAGGAAACCGCCGCGGTTGGTGCCATACACCTCCGTGGTCATGCTCTGGGGCTTCCCGGGTAAGAGGCTGATCCGCGCATCGGCCACTCCGGGCTTGCCGGTGCCCAAGGTGTCGTAGGCGATCTCCACACGGTCGAACACCCGGGTACCGGTGAGTCGGCTGTAGGTATTATTGGCATCGCTCTGCCTGAACCGGTTGTTCGGGGTCAGGAAGATCGAACTCAGCAAGGCTCGTGGCCGGTACGCCAAAGCCCCATGGTGGAGGATCCCATACCCTTGCACCCAGGTGGTGTCCCAGGGCTCGGCATTGGACCTTCCGGTCTGGATGCTCACTTCACGGATCGTGTACACCGTGCCTTCCGGGGTGCCGCGCAGATCGCGGTTGCCGTGCGCGTACGGACGTTCCATGCGTAGCCGCAGGTCCACAAGACCTCCACCCACCGTGGTGTCGGCCAGGAACAGGATCAGGTCCTTGTGGAAGTACAGGTAGCCCATCTCGTTGAGATGGGTCGTGATCCGGGTGCGTTCCGCGTCGAGCACGTCGGCGTCATAACGAGCGCCCGTCTTCAACAGCGTGGACGCATGGATATCCGATACGTACTTCTTGATCGTGGGGTCGTCCACTTCCGTGGTGATGTTCCGTAGCCGATACATCGGGCCGGGCACCACGGTATAGCCCACCTCCACCTTGGGTTGGCGGTAGCGCTGGGTGCGGTTGCGCCAGAAACCTCCCGGTGCGATCCGGGCGAGTAGCTTGCGCCGGTTGTGGAAGATGGTGTCCGAGACCAAGGCCCGGAACCACCCTTCCTTGTTCATGTACAGCCTGATCTGCTCGGTGGATCGCGCGATCTGCAGGGTGTCCACGATCACCGGTGCTTCGCCGTTCCGTTCGCGCGTAGCGCGGTCGCAACGGCGAGGCTGCTTCCCCCGTGCCGCCCGTTCCAGGTTCCGCTCGGCACAAAGGCTATCCTGTGTCTGGCGACGGGCCTGTACCGCAGCCGGATCGCTCAGGTTGTACAAGGCCAGGTAGAACGGTATGCCCAGGATCCGCTTGTTGGGCTTCTGCTTCACGATGGTGAGCAGCTCTTCCGTGGGTACGCTCTTGGCCGTGGTGCGTACGGCATTCTCCTTCAACAGATACGCGCCTTCGGGTACCCGCTTGGTGGGGTCGCAGCCCACCAAGGCCATCACCACCAACAGGAGAGCGAGATACTTCATGCGATGCCGCAAGCGGGGCGGAAGGGTGCCTAATTTGCGCCCTGGTGCGGCTCTCCGCCGGGTGGGCAGCGCCAAATATATCTCGCACCCGTGAGTACCAAGGAGTTGCTGAAGCATACACGAGCCCTACAGCAAAAGAAGTTCCGCGATCAGCACGGCCTCTTCCTAGTGCAGGGGCGCAAGGTGGTGGCCGAGGTGCTGGCCTCGCCGCTCGACGTGGTGGAGGTCTTCGCCACGGAGGAAGCAGCGCGGGACATGGCGCTGACGCAAGCCCACATCCTCCCGGTGCACGACCTGGAGCGCATCGGCACCTTCGAGCACGGCAACGAGGTGGTGGCGGTGGTGCGCAAGCCGAAGGAGGCCCAGCCTGCCTTTCCCGGAAAAGGTGCGTTCGTCCTTGCGGTGGACCATGTTGCCGATCCCGGCAACCTCGGCACCTTGCTGCGTATCGCCGACTGGTTCGGCGCGGGGCAGCTCTGGTGCGCCAATGAAAGCGTGGAAGCCTGGAACCCCAAGTGCGTGCAGGCCGCCATGGGCTCGCTGTTCCGCATTCCCGTGGTGTACACCGACCTGGCGGCCACCCTGCGCCGGGCTGCTGAGGCCGGGGTGCACATCTACAAGGCGGAAGCCTCGGGTGCCAGCGTGTTCACCGTGAAACTGCAACGTCCCGCCGTGCTGGTGTTGGGCAGCGAATCACACGGGCTGTCCAAGGCCGTGATTGAAGGACCGGGCACCTCCGTCGCCATTCCGGCCTTCGGCAGGGCCGAATCGCTGAACGTGGCGGCCGCGGCAGCCGCGCTGTGCATGGAGATGGTGCGGCAGGATTAGACGTACCGTTCAACCCGCCACCGCCCTTGCCACGCGCTCGCCGTCCATAGCCGCGCTGACGATGCCGCCCGCATAGCCCGCTTTTTTTCGCAAGCGTTCCGCATGGGAAACACGAGCCAGGGAGCGATCTGTGGCCTGATGGCTCCCAATCCTTGCCCGCATTGTAGGCTGATCGCCAACCTGCGACTGGCTAGCTCCACATTGTCGCCGCTACTCCTTGATCCACCGCAGTACCACGGGGGAGGTTTCGCCGGTAAGGCGGATGAAATAGGCGCCGGGTTTCAATTCGGACGTATTCATCGGGGTGGATGTGGTTGTGATGGGAAGATGCTTTACCACGCGACCGGTCATGTCCAGGAACCAGGCTTCCATGGATCTCCCGCCTTTGCCGGGGCCGGTCAGCACCAACGCATCGTGGCCGGGGTTCGGATGGATGCCCCACGACCCGGTGGTAGTCGGCGCATCGATCCCATCTATGATCAGGTTCGAACAACCCACCGCGATGTGGTACATGTTGTTCGCGGGGTCCAAAGGATTGGCGAGGATCGGCAGGTAATACGTTCCTTGGAGAAGCCAGTATTCATCGTTCACATTGCCGTTGGAACAAGGGAAATAGAAGGACGGCATGCCATACACGAGCGAATCGGCGCCGCACTCCGTGGCAAGGAGTCCCATGGATCCAGGCAAGGCCATATCCTGCCCGCAATAGGAGACCATGAACGTGTAACAGTTCTCCGGGATTTCCAAGGCATACCAGGCCACCGCGCTGTCCTGCCATGCAGTACCGGCAAGTTGGTCGCCGTTAGGGGTGATTCCGGCCAAGCTTCCTTGTAGTTCCACAAATCCATCGAAGGGAACCGGGACCACCGGGGCATCCAAGCAGGCATCTGTTGCTGGTCCCACCGTCTTGTACGAAAGCGTGAATGCCTCTCCCTGCCATCCATCCCCATGGATCCGCAGGTAAACGGCGCCGGTGTATTCCGCCAGGAAAGACCAGGTCCTTGTCCCGCTGTTGAGGCTGTATGTGGGGATATCCATGGTGTTGCAGGCCGTATCATGGGCCTCCATCATCGGCGCAAGGTCATCCCACCAGTCGCAATCGGCGCATTCCAGTTGGAAAGCGTAGGTCATTCCTGCTACCACATTGACCTTGTACACCCGGCAGCCATATTCCAGGAAGCTGGAGTCCGACGTTTGCCATTGAAGCGTTGGGGTGATCTCCAGGT
>SSGN01000165.1 GCA_008016945.1 Flavobacteriales bacterium | reverse complement strand
TTTCGCCACGAATCGCGCGTGCCAGCAGTCGCGCTTGCACAAGCGGCAGCAAGGCGATGGGCAGTTTCTGTTCCAGCAGAGGGTGCGTGATCTCTTCCTGTTTGCGCTCTTGCCAGGCGGTGATGACGCTACGGCGGCCTTTGTCGTTGAGCATCACTGCGCCGCCCTCGCGTTCGTCGAAGTCGCGTTCGCCGATTTGCCCGCGATTGATGAGGGTAAGTGCCATGCGGTCGCAAAGCATGCTGCGAAACTCTTCCTGCAGATCCAAGGCGAGCGCGGCGCGACCGGGGCGCAGGGCGTGCAGATGGCCGAGCTGCGGGTCCAGTCCGACGGTCTCCAATGCAGAGCGGCAGTCATTCATTTGCATGGCATACAGAAATGAGAGCAAGGCATTCAACCGATCCAGTGGCGGCCGACGGCTGCGTCCGTCCATGCGGAACTGACTGCGGTAGCTGGGTTTTACGGCAAGATTGAGTGCGCCGAAGTAGTTGCGTGCGGCCTCGCCTTCGATGCCTCGCAGGGCGTCCAGCGTGTCCGCCTGCTGTGTGGCACGTAGCGAGGCCGCCAGGTCGAGCACGATGCGGTCCAGTTGCTGGCTCTCGCTGACATCGGCGGTTTCGCGCGCGGCACGTTGCAGCAGGGTGCGTGAGTTCTTCAGCTTGCCGAGCACCAGCGTGCGCGCCATTTCCAGCGTCCTGGTTGCATCATCGACAAGCCGATGCTGGGCGCGACGCAACAGCACATTGCCCGAAACCGGGCCTTCCAGGCGCGCCTTGAAGCGCCCGCTGTCGTCCAGAAAAACCAGCGATTTGCCTTCGTCGGCCAGTCGATGCATCAAGGCGGGCGAGACCATCACGTTGCCGAAGCACACCAGTCCGCCAATGTGATGCATGGGCACTTGCAGTTTCTTTTCGCGCTCGACATCAATCCGCACGGTGGCGTTGTCGATATGCGCGTAGGCGTGCGGGGTCATGACGTAGAGGATGTTCTGCACGGTGTGCATGGGCTCAGTCGTCCAGGCTGAAAAGTTGTTGGCGCAACGCTGCCTGCCTTGCCCAACTGCCGAGCGCTTGTGGCTGGCAGATTTCCTGCAACGAGCATTCCTTGCAGCGGGCATCGTTGACCGGCGGCGGCAAACGTCCCGCGACCAGCATCTGGCGGATCGCCTCGGCGGTCTGGATCACGAGTTCACGCAACGCGGGTGTGATGCTGACCTCGCGTCGTCGGTGGCTGCTGGCGTGAAAGATCGCGCCCTGCATGACCGGGAGACCAAGCATTTCCTGCAGGCACATGGCTTGGGCGGCGAGTTGGAGGTCGTCGTTCAGCCATTTGCGCTTGGGGCCGTGCTTGAATTCGACCGGATAAACCGTGCCGTCCGGCCAGAACTCGACCGCGTCGCATTTGCCGATCAATCCCAGCCGCTCCGACCACACCGGCAACGCGTATTCCATGCGCGCGCCGCGCTTGGAGGTTTCGTAAGAAACCCGATCCACCCGCTCGTGCTCGGCGTTGCCGCGTGCCGTGTGGCGGTTGTCGGCGAACTCGCCTTCCATGTGGATCAGCCCGCAACGGCGCGGGCAATACAACCAGTGGTTGAGCGCGGAAATCGGGACGGGATCGGCTTCGGTCACGGTGCTACCATGTTTTCAACTCAGCCACGGGGAGTGGAACATGCCCGTCACCCTTGAAGAAATCGAAGCACAGGCCCTGCAACTCACTCTCCGCGAACGCGGCGAACTCGCGCATCGCCTGCTTTTGAGCCTGGACGGCGAGCCGCAAGACACGCCCGAGGCCATCGCGCAGGCGTGGGACGAAGAGATTGCACGGCGCGTGGCGGAGATAGACGCTGGAACCGCCGTGCTCATTCCGCATGAGCAAGTTGTCGCCGAAATCGACGAGATGTTCCGGAAATCCGGCAATTGAAACTGACATGGCACAGCGAAGCGCGGATGGAACTGCGCGAGGCGCTGGCTTACTACCGCGATCAAGCCGGGCTTGATGTTGCCCGGCGACTTGCGCAGGACGCGAAGGCAGCAGCACAACAGGTGCTCGCGCACCCTGAACTTGGCGCTCGAATCAGCCACGGCACACGTCGGTTCGTTCTGAATGATTTTCCCTACACGCTGATTTATCGCGTGGCGACGGGGACGATCGTCATCCTTGCCGTTGCGCACCACAGCCGCCGACCGGGGTATTGGGTCGGGCGGCGGTAGCGCTGGTGACGGCAGATAGGCCAGCAATTCGGTAACCCGTGAACGCGTCAAAAAGTCAGTAGCTCGACGCCTTTGGGCAGGCGATCCGGATTCGCTTTCACCACATAGTCCGCAAAACTGCGCGGCGAACCGGTCAATCCCTCGCGATGCGCGATTTCGATAATCGTGTTTTCGAGCTTGCGGCTTGGCGTGGAGAAATCCAGCAACCGTTGTGCTGGCGCACAGCCCAGCATGGCTTGCCGCACACGCTGGGTTTCATCGCTATCGGTGCCGACATGTTTAAAGACGTAAAGGCCACGGCAGGCCATGACTCCTTTGGACGCCGAACGGTCGTGATCCCACATTTGCTGTAGTGCCTGCCAGAGATTGGCAAGATCCGCCTCACTGAAAGCGCCGGTGTCCGCATCACCCGCGCCCTTCGCAAGCTGCGCGGAAACAAAGCCTTTCGCCACATAGAGTCCGTAGGGAATGAGCGATTTCCGTCCCATGGTGCGCAGCTTGTCTTCCTCCTGACTGCTTTCCCAATTTTCATAGTCGGCGACGGCGTTCGCTCCGGGCACTTTTTCTGCCACGGCCATACGGGTGATCGCCGCATCCATCGGCAGAATGGGGTCGACCGAACGTGAGAAGGCGATCTGCACCGGCCCACGCACCTGACCCGCATTCGCGCCGGTGGACATGACCGCACCGAAAGCCCGAACGTCAAAAAATTGCTCGCGCATCCAATCCCGTGCGCGATTCACTTGCGTCCGATTGCCACCACCGCCTGGCGCGCCATTCGTCTGGACATGCGCGGCAGTAATGGCTTTGTTCAGATTGCTGGCGTGCTCAACAAAGATGGCGTTCGGCGCGACGTTGTCGAAGGCCGCCTGGATGAAATTCCTGACCCTGCGTTTTAGCGCGACATCGGAGACCAGGCCATGCATGTCTTCCGGGTCGATACGCGGGCTGTTGCCAGCGTCGGGGTCGCCATTCGGATTGCCGTTCTCACAATCGAACAGGTAGAGAAATTCGTAGCGGTTTTTTATGGCGGTCATTGCGGATCTCCAAGGGTTACGGTGTTGGTAGTGGATTTGCGATCTTTGGCGTCGGCACGCAGGGCGGCGAGCTGCTGGTAGTAACCCAGCGCGAACAGACCCTGCCCTTCAAGATCGAGAATGCGTGGTGCGCGGTCACCCAGGCGTCCCATGACGTCCGCAATCTGGTTCTCGAACCAGTGCGCGAGACCACCGTCGAGCTTTCCGAGGTGGTTTCGGGCATTGGCGGCGAGCCTTCCCAAAATCAGACCGGGCGTCTGGCTGGCAGCAGCGTAATAACGCTGCACAACACCCGCGCCCACGTCGCCAAGTGCGGCGCGTTGCAGGTTGGACAACACGGCGAGCAAGCGCCCGCAGTGATAGGCGGGATCAGGGTGATCGGGGTTGAGGTAAGCAGTCACGGTGGAATCTCCTCCTGGGGTGAGACGTACGAAATAGGCTTTGATGAGCCCTAAGCGGGCGTGGTTGAACGCGGGTTGGTCTTTGTCTACGAGGTCAGCACGGAAGCGAGCGAGTGCTTGCGCCATTAACGGACGGGGGATGGGCAGGCGGCCGACGGCAGATTTCCAAAGCGTCGCTGCGATCGGGGCTGGCAGGTCTTTGAGTTCGCGCACCAAGCCTCCGGCAACCGCCATGAATTTGGGGTCGCGGGCAAGCCCTTCTCCGTCGCGCGCGACGATTTGCAAGTCGGCAAACCACGCCTCGACGTTGCGCACCAATTCCTCGAAAGTGCCCTCCATCCAGTCGCGCACCATCACGCGCCCTGATGCGCCGGAGAGCGTCATCGCGTAGTAACGGTTGCTGCCCAGATCGCTACGCTGTCCGTTTCTAATCGCGTCGAGCAGTGCGCGCGCCCTGGATTGCGCAGTGGCTTCGGTTTGTTCGTCTGATTCCAGACTGTCCAGCCACGCCAGCGGGTCGTCGTCAGACGAAATCTGCTCCTTGAACCAATGCACAACAAGCGCGTTGGCGAGTTTGCGCGAGTGGTTGCGGATGAGATAGTTGAGGCCGTCAGCGTATTGCTGCGCCGCTGCTGCGCTCATGGCGGCGTTGGCAGACTGATCGAATCCGAACGAGCTGAAGGCGGCTTTATCGAAGCCCACCATCACATCGCCCATGCCGAGCCCGCCGACGCCGGACAACCCGGAAATCTTGGGATGGGTTGCCAGCGGTTGCACAAGCTCTCCAGTCAGGAAGCAAAGCACGTCCGCAGGCGTCGGCTTGGCAGACTTGCCGGGCTTTGCTGCGGTGCTCAAATCTTCGACGCGCCACTGCCGCCACCAAGCTTGTGCCTCGCCATCCGTGTGAGGGTCTAATTCGCCGACGCGCCAGGCGATCCAGTCGGTGGGCTTGGCTTTGCGTACGGCCAGTGCGTCCCGGATGGCGTTACGTGCGGGCTCGCTACGCAGAGCGGCTACGAGCCCCGCCATCTGCGGTAGCTCGGCGCTTGCTGCGTCGAGCAATCCGACGAAGTAGTCGTGCCGGACTTGAGCGGAGGCGATCTTTTTGGAGTCTTCGTTCGGCTTGAACAGCAAAACTGCCGTTTGCGCAGATTCGATCAGGAAGTGTGCCCGTCCGCCCGCATTCATGTTGTGCATGTCCGGGCAGCGCGGGAGCATTTGCCCGCGTGTGCCATCGCCGAGCGGCAGAACGGCGATCAATTCGCCATTCGCGTCAAGATCAATGCGCCAGCGTACTTCGCGTGTCTTGAAGCCCGGCTCCGAATCGAGCCGGGCACCGTATTCCATGAGTGCCTGCAACATGCTCACCCCCCCCTGGTTTTCTTGACGGCGGCGTCGGTATAGGCCGGAATCTCCATGACACCGCCGATCAATTTCGCTTCAAAGAGGCTGATCGAAGGTTTGTCCTTGTCATCGATGGCTTCGCGGCGCAGATCGAACACGTCGTAAAGCATCAGGCCGAGGTTCTGATCAAGTGCAATGGGCGTCACGGGCCGCTCGTGTGGGTCTTCGACGTACTCGAAAAATGCCGGGAATTCGCGGCAACCGAAGTAGGGTTGCTGGAAGCACTTGCCATGTTTGGCGCGGCGCACGAAACAGGCGTTGAGTTTGGCGGGATCGTTGCCGGATTTTGGGACGATGCGCGCGTGCAGACGGTAGCGGACGTTCTTCAACGCCATCGTCTGCCTCTGGGTGCGCCCCTTCTGGTCGGTTCCAAGATCATCCTTGCCACCGTCAGCCCAGAGCGGTTCGGGCGCTTCTGCGCCAGTCATCCATTTGTTGAGCGTGGCAGCCCCCGGAACGATGTCCTTGACCTCGTTCCGCCGCAGCGCAATGTAGCGCGGCATTTCCAGCACTTCGACGCGGGTGATCTGCCAGTGGAAATACGGGCGGATGCGGCTGCCTTCGCGTTTACCGTCCCAATAAATCGCGTCAAAGATGCCGCGCGCGGCAGACGGCGTGATGACTGGGTAGGAAAAGCGTTCGACCTTCATTTCCGGTCGGGTAAAGCAGGCAAGGTCTCCCCAGACTTCGAGCGTGTGCGTCGTCATGCTGTCTCCTTAGTTTATGCGATGAAGAGTTGCGGGCCTTCGGGCGGAACGAGCCCGAGGGTGTCGTCGTAAAAGTCGCCTTCGAGAATGAACCACTCGTCGGAGACGCCGCCGCCAGTGCGGCCAAACTGTTTGAGCTTGGCGGGGATCGCCCACGCGGGCATCGCGTCGCGCGGTCGGTAAACACTGACCGCGAGCGCTTGCGCGCGGCGCATCCAACGGGCGCTGATGCCTAACTGTTCAGCTTCGTCGCGCAAGATCTTGAACTCGCTCCAGCGATCCGCCCACGGAACCAGTAGCTGGAAGGTGTTTTGCTCGATGAGGCGATAGCGGCGCGCAACCTCAACGAAATCCCGCGCGTTGATCGCGTCTTCGATCATGCTGTTCAGGGTGGCAGGGTCGGTTACGTCATAGAGCTTTTCGTAGTATTTGCGGAAGATCGCCGGATCGTTGATGTCGAGTTTCCCGTGTTCTGTCAGCAATGCGCGCGTGACCTCGACAGCCTGGTAGTAGGCAAAAGTCGGGTACTGGCGACGCGCTTCACGAGTGTCGTCCGGCTCGAAGACGGTCACACGACCAAATTCACCCCGTGCATTGAGTCGGCCTTCACGGTTGCAGCGCCCCGCCGCCTGCGCGATGGCGTCGAGCGGGCCGAATGCGCGATACACCACCGGGAAATCGACATCGACACCGGCCTCGACACATTGTGTGGAAATCAGGCGGCAAGGCTGGCCGATTGCTAGCCGTGTGCGAACCCGCTCGAGAATCGCACGGCGATGGTCAGCACAGAGGTTGGTCGAAAGATGAAACACGCCGTCGATTCCGTTCGCTTGCAGGATTTCGAGCAATGCCAGCGCATGGCGCTTGAGGTTGCACACGACCAGCGCTGGGGGTCGGGAGTCCATTTCTGCTGCAAGCGTTTGCCAGCTTGATTTATCGGCACGCCATTCGACTTTGACGCGTTCGAGTTTTTTGAAAAGCTCGGCGTGGCCGGGCACGATTTCTTGCGGTTTCCAGCCCGCAACCGCATGTTTGGATACCGCAGCAGAAAGTGTGTCGAACGCGGGCTGGGTTGCTGTGGCAAAGACAACGCTGCACTCGTACGCGCTGCTCAGGTGCGAAAGCGTGGCAAGGGTGGGCACGGCAAGCGTGGCTGGCAGGCTTTGCGCTTCGTCGAAAATCACGACCGAACGCATGAGGCGATGCAGTTTGCGGCACGCCGACGGGCGGTTGGAAAACAGTGATTCGAGCAGTTGCACGTTGGTGGTGAGCACGATGGGCGCATCCCAGTTTTCTGCGAGCAGGCGGCGTTGTCGTGACGCGCCGCATTCCGCGTCCTCGCGCTCGGATTCCTCGCCGAGCCCGGCGAGGCTGTGGTGTTCGAGCACGAAATTCGTGGGGAATCCGGCAAAGACGCGGCGATAAATCGCGGCAGTCTGCTCGACGACGGTGAGGAAGGGCACGGCGAGCACGATGCGCTTCTGGCCGTGCTCGCGTGCGTGCTCCAGCGCGAAGCGCAGCATGGCGAGGGTCTTGCCAGATCCGGTTGGCGCGGTGAGGGTGAATGTGCCGGGTTCTGAGCGGGCGGCGTCTCCGCAAGCGCGCCAGAGGGATTCACGAGCAAGGCGCACGTCGTCCGTCGCCAGACTGCCTTTGCGGATGGAATCCGCCATGAAACGGTCGAGCGCCGCCAAGGCGGCGGTGGCGTCGAGTTCCGGCCCGGCGGCGCGCGCTTGCTTGCCGTTTTCGTTGCCATTGAAATGCGCTTCGGTGTCGAGAAAATCCGCATCGGTGAGACAGGAAAAAAGCAGACGCACGTCGAGCATGGCTGCGACGGCTTGATGCCAGCCCTGCATACACGGTGTGGCAGGCGTGGCGAATTGCAGGCCGTCCGCCTGAGCGCGCGTTGTGAGCACGCCAAGAGCGGCATCGGAAAGTTGCAGGCCAGGCAGTACGGCGTTTGCCAGCGTTGCAGTGTTCAGCAGTTGCTTGATCGCGTCCTTGTCTCCGCGCTGCAAGCCGATGTGATGCCCCTGGATCGCTAGCGCGGCGGCGATGGCGCGGTGAGTCAGCGCGAGCGAAGCGCCTTGCGACCAATGGTCGAGCCCGGAATCATCTCCGTGCAGACGGCGCTGAAACCGATCCGCGTATTTGCCGAGGTCGTGCAATAGCCCGGCAAGATGTGCCTCGTCAACCCACGGTGTTTCGCTCGCGAATGACTGGGCAAGATTTGCCACCGAGCACAGATGAACAGCGAGCGGATGCCAATCACCGACGTCGTTTGCGCTGTGCGCGTAGTGCATGCCAATTCTCTTTTCTGTTTTACCAAACGCCCATACATCATTGCCCGGTTGCGGCACCAACTTACAGCAACCCAAAGAAATCATCCGGGACGTGATAGATGTCCTAAGCCGAGCAGGCTTAGCCCAAGACGAACCTGCCACACGTGCGTCTCAATACCTGAGACACCAAACGTCTGACTGGGTGAGTTCTTAAAGTCTATCCGCTGCAGGAAACTGCACTTAGCATCGATGGATTGCCAATCGAGCGGGTTTCGCAATGCGGATTTGCGCGACATCGGAAAACAATGGCGCACAAAAAAGCCCCATATCTCAGGGGTTTGATTGCTTGCTTGGCGGAGAGAGTGGGATTCGAACCCACGGAAGGTTTGACCCTTCGCCGGTTTTCAAGACCGGTGCCTTAAACCGCTCGGCCATCTCTCCTGATCGGGCTGCGCGGGCGCTGGGTCGGCCCGCGAGGGCGCGTAGTCTAGCTGCTTGTCAGGCGTTATCGGACAGGGGTCGCG
>SSGN01000135.1 GCA_008016945.1 Flavobacteriales bacterium | reverse complement strand
AGCTTACTACAGCTGCGAGATCGGCCAGCGGAAACCCGATGCCACCTCCTTCCTGTACGTCCTTGACCAGCACGGGGCACATCCCGAACGCACGCTCTTCATCGACGACAGCATCCAGCATGTGCACGGCGCACGCCGCGCCGGCCTGCACGCCGAGCACCTCGAACTGGCCAACGAGGATGTGATCGGGCTGGTGACCCGGACGGGGTTGTTGGACTAACCCTTCCGCTTGGTCGCTTTCTTCTTCGCCTTGGGCATGGGCAGCACCTCCGCCATCCGCAACAGGATCGCGGGTAGCCTGCGCTCGCTGCTGATCACGTCCTCCGGTACGAGGTAGTAGTCCTTCGACCCGGGGTAGGGATGCCCGCGCTCGCAATGGTCCAGGGCGACGCTCTCGGGCAGGATCTTCACCAAGAGCCGGTCGTCGCAGATGAAGGCCACCGGCTTACCGTCGGCATACAGTGCGTACTCGCCGAACATCGGTTTCACGCTGAAGCGCTCCGGGAGACCCAAGCACTCCAGGATGAAAGTCGCCGTTCCCTTGCGTGTGGCCATGGTCAATCGCGGATCTCCTGGCACAGTTCCACCAGCACCCCGCCCGCGCTCTTCGGGTGTACGAAGCACACGAGCTTGTTGTCCGCCCCGCGTTTGGGCTCCTCGTTCAACAGGCTGAAGCCTTCGGCCTTCAACCGCATCATCTCCGCGCGGATGTCGGCCACTTCGTAGGCGATGTGGTGGATGCCTTCGCCGCGCTTCTCGATGGCCTTGGCGATGGGTCCGTCGGGGCGTGTGCTCTCCAGCAGCTCGATCTTGTTGGGCCCCACCTGGAAGAAGGAGGTGATGACCCCTTCACTTTCCACGGTCTCACGCTTATAGCTGGCGGTACCGAGCAACTTGTGGTACAGGGCTTCTGCGGCGGCAAGGTCCTTCACGGCGATGCCGATGTGTTCGATACGGATCATGCGACGAAGTTGGTGAAAGAAGAAAGCCCCCCGGTGTGGGAGGCTTCCGGGGAAGGACTGTCGATGTCAACGTTTGATGAACGTCTCGCCCATCTTGTTGTCGTAATTCAGGTAATAGAGGTCCTTCTTCAAGGTGGCCACCTCGAAGCGATCGGCATAGCCGCGCTTCACGATGTTGCCATACTGATCGTACACCTCGAACAAGGTCGGGCCGCTGAAGACGATCTCGTCCTTCGGCTTGGCCGGCCCCCAGGTGATGGGATTGGCGCTCGAGGAATAAGTAACGCTCTCGCTGTGACGTGCCCGCTTGCTCAGGTCCACCTGCTTCACACGGATGGTGTTCTCGCCGCTGTGCGGGGTGATCTTGAACTCGTAGGTGTGCTCGCCGGGCTTGCCCACACCCATCACCTCACCGGCCTTCACCCACTTGTTCCATCGCTTCTGCTCCACGACGAAGGGAAGCTCGCCCGTTTCGTTGGTGGTGGTCCAGGTGTAGGTGCCATCGCTGCCTACCGACTGTTTCACGATATCGAAGGTGCTCTTGGGCTTCAGCACCTCGGGGTTGAGCACCACGGGCGTGCAGCCATCCTTGTGCTTCACCTTCACCACCACCTTATCGCCCACGTTCAGGCCGAAGTTGTTCATGTCCACCTCGAACGCACTGCTGTTAATCTCATCGGTGGCGATCTGATCGTTCACCGTGACCTCGAACACGCAGAAGCCGACACCCGCCTCGGAGAAGGGGTTCTGGATGAAGAGGTTCTTGCCTTGGAAATTGCCCTCCAGCACGATGACGCCGGCGGATGCTGGCAGGGTGAGGGCGGCGGCGAAAATGAGGTTCACGGAGCGCATGGCGGTTGTCCTGTCAAGCTGCAAGGATAACCGATCCAGGCCGGTATTCCAAGCTCTTTTCGACGCCCTGTGTACGGGGGATCGACCGATCGGTTACAAGGGTGATCCGCTCGATCAATCGTGGTAACCGAGCACCCCGGCCTTCACGGCCACCTCCAGGTGGTTCTCCGCGGGTGGGATCGGACAGGAGTAGTGCCCGCCATACGCACAATAGGGGTTGTAGGCCCGGTTGAAATCCAACTCCACGGTCTCGCCCAAGGGGCCTTCGAGGTCCAGGTAACGCCCTCCGCCATAGGTGGTTTCCCCGTTGGTGAGGTCGGTGAATGGCACGAAAAGGTAGTTCCGATAATCCTCCAACCGGCTCAGGTCGATGTTCCGGAACACGGTGAGCCGCTGTTCGGCACCGGCCACCTCGAAATGCAAAGTTCCCACACGCTGGTACTTCGGTTCCCGTTGAGTGGTGGTCTTCATGCCGAACACTTCGCCAAGCTGTGGTTCGAAACGTGCCATGACCCGAAAGGCCGGATCCGGCGCAAAGCGTGGAAGTACGGTGAAGGCCTCCCGGTCTTCCTTGGGCAATGGGGAGTGCAACGTATCCCGATAGGCCGAATCGATCTTCGCCCAATACGCCTCCAAGCCGGCCAACCATCCGGTGTCGACCTGAGCTGTCCCTACGACACTCGTGACGCAGGCGAGACACGACAGCAACCACCTCATACCGCTGGCTTCGCTTTGACCGCGTTCACCATCCTACGCATATCGGCCTCGTTGTACTGGTGCTGCTCCATATCGGTGACCACGAAGCTGCGTTCGCCCACGTGGACGGTAAGGTAGAAATGCAGGTAGGTGCCGGCATCGTCCGGGAACTCCGAGCGGTACACGAACCGTTCCGGGGTCTGCTCGACCACCGTGTGCTTGCGCAGCATGTCGCGGTCCAGATCGGCCTTCAGCCGTGCAAGGTCGCCGGGCTCTTCGGTGATCAGCAGGCCGAAGTGCTCCCCAGCCCACACCTCCAGCTGCCCGAGCTCTTCGTTCCACTTCACCGTGGGCGAGTCCACCCCCAAGGTGGCCAAGTCGCCAAGGTCCACCAGCAGGGGGGTGTCGTAGGGGGCCAGGTCCAACACGGTGGCGGTCGCGGCAACGGCGTTGCCCTCCTCAGGCAAGGCCTGCTCCTGGGTTCCGCCCGGCCCACCACAGGCGAAGGCCAAGAACACCCATACGAAAAGGATCGGGGCTTTCATGCGGCGAATGTAACCGGCCTATTCCACCTTGAGGCGTACGCCTTCGGAGTGCGCGGAGAATTCCGGTGCGTACATGCACATGGCCGTGGTGAGTCCGTTGCTCATCTCGCCCACATGGGTCACCTTCAGCTCATACTCGAACACGTAGGTGCCCGGTCCCACCCGGTCGAAGAAGAAGTGCGTAGCGGCATCGCGGTTGCTTTGGTAGTATCCCAACCCACCCTGCCACTTGTAGCTGCTCAAGGTCTCCACGGACTCCAGGCCCGCAGCATGTTGATCCTTCAGGTGCACATGGTCGAGGTAGCGATCGGTACGCAGTTCGATGCGAACGGTGATGCGGTCGCCGGGCGAGACCTTGGCGCCACCTCCCAGGGCCACCAGGCGGGGTCCAGCGTCGGTGGCTTGTTTCAACATCACCTCCTTCTTCAGGCGGAACGGACTCTCGTGCGGGGTGACCTTGTCCATGCGTTCGAGGTACTGCCAGTGCAGCGCACCCCACTGCACGCCATCCTTCGCGGTGGTCACCGTTACGCGGCCCATGTCCGGCTGGATCGCGGCACCAGTCCAGGTCTTCTCGAAGTAGCCCGTGCCCGCCTCGGCCTTGTCGGGCACCACACGGTGCCCGCCCACGGTGATCGCAGGAGCGTGGTCCATCGCCAGCCAGTCGTTACCGGTAAGAAGCAGGGCATAACAGGCTTCGGCGGTGGCCTTGGTGGTCTTCCAATCGGTGGTCTGTTTCAGTTTCAGCAGGTACTGGCGCAGCTGGTCCACACTGGCTTTGTCGCCACCCACTTCATGGTAGGCCTCGATCAACAGGGCATAGGTCTCCGTGGGGAACTCGTTCCAGGCGTGGCCCGCCACGAAGCCCTTCCAATACATGCCCAGTTCCTCGCTGCGGGTGGCCCGCTCGCTCAAGGACTTCAGGATGAGCCGTGCCGTGGTCTTGTCGCCCGAACGGTCGAACGCCAAGGCGAGCATCGCCTGTTCCTGCAAGCTGCGTTGCACCCATGTCTCGCGGCACCGCGCCGCGTAGAAGTCCATCGCCGTACGGGTGGTGCCATCAATGGGCCACCGGCGGAAGAAGGATCGGGCGTACAGCAGGTGCACCTCCAACGCGCTGGGCACGTACTTCGCGCGGTCCTCGGCCTTGGTGACCTTCAGCAGCTCGCGGTAGCCGCGGTCCACATCGGAATCGAGCCATTGCAGGGCCTGCCGCAGCATGACTTCGCTCGGGCCATCACCGCGCGTGTCGGCCGCTTTCAGTGCTTCCAGATGACCGAAGCCGGCCACGATATGCTGGGTGATGTAGCGGCTTTCGCGCATGCCGCTCCACCACGGCCACGCACCGTTGGGCAGCTGCAGGTCGCGCAGTTTCTTCAGTGCCGTGCGCTCTTCCGAAGCCATGCGCTGCATGTCGAAGAACAACGCGATGCGCCGTTCGCGTTCGCTCTCATCCTTGGCCTCCAACACCCAAGGGGTCTCTTCCAGCACCATGCCCTTCAACGCGGTGTTCTTCTCCAAGGCGCTCAGGAACGCACCCTCGCCCTTGTCGCGCCACTGCTCGAAAACCGCCCGTATGGCCGGACGTTGGGCCACCACGTGCGTGGCCAGCCGGTTGGCGTAGTAGCGACTGAAGGTCTGCTCGGCGCATTCGTGCGGGAACTCCATCAGGTAAGGCAGGGCCTGCACCGCATACCAGGCGGGGTTCGGCGTGAATTCCAGTTTGAGACTTCGCTGTTGAAGCGTGGTGCTGGTGTTCGCCACGAGCTTGTCCAGGGTGAAGGTCCTGGTGCCTGCCTTCGTGATCGGCAACGGTAGGCTCTCGGTAACGAGCACGTTGTCCGTGAGCACCGGTAGCGGCCGTTCCTCCCCATCGCCGATCCCGTTGCCGTTGGCCACGATCCGAACGCTCACCAGGTCCACATCGTGCGGCACCACCAACGGCCATGTGGCGGTGGCACTGGCGCCGGGCGCAGCGGTGAACGGCTGTTCGGTACGCGATGGTGCGAACCGTGCGGTGAGCTCCTTCCCGCTCACCGGATCGAACAGCGCGAGGCGTACCGTGCCACGCACCGTGCCTTCGGTGGCATTGATCTTCGTGGCCAGGGTGATCCGGTCGCCCTGGCGCAGGAAGCGCGGCAGGTTCGGCACCACCATCAACGGCTTGCTGGTGGTGGCCTCCTTGGTGAACATGGCGGACCGAAGGTCCTTGGTATGGGCCAGGCCCATCACCTTCCACCGCGTGAGGGCCTCGGGTGCGGTGAAGCGCAGCACCACGCTGCCATCGCGGTCGGTGAGCAGATCAGGGAAGAAGAAGGCGGTCTCGCGCAGGTCGGTGCGCACAGGAGGCGGGATTCCCGCGACCTGAGCCTTGGGCCCATGGTCGGCCTCTTTCTTCGTCGCCATCTCCAAGCTCTTGTCCGCTTCTTCCACGGCCTCCGAACGCATCTGGTCACCACTCATCTCCGGTGGTGGCATGGCCGCATTGGCGCGCACCACTTGCCGGTGTTCACCGCCCGCCAAGCCGAAGGAGGCATCCTCGTACAACCAATGGCCGAACGAGCCATCGAGCCCGATCAGCCTCGGGTAGGCCCGCACCGTGTCGTGCGGCATGGGAACGCCCATGTTCCACGCGGCACCCTCCCGCGAGGCGAACGGTTCACTGCGCTGCCAGCTCCGCACCGCGGTGGTCGTTGGCCAAGGGAACATGCTCCACGTATGCGGGACGAAATGATCCAACGAGGCATCGTACATCACGGCGAGCAGCTGGGCGGCCACGGCCTCCTTCTTCGGCCCGGTGAGGCGCAACCGCCATTCCTCCCTGGCCCCCGGCAGCAGCTTATCGCGGAAGCTCATCCACTCCACTTGCAACTGCTTATTGGTCCAGGGCACTTCCACGCCGATGCTCTGGCGATGCACCCGACCACGCTCCATGCATAGGAAGTGGATGGTGAACCCGCCGCGGTCCTCCTCCTGCACGGGGAGTTCGATCCGTTGTTGCGTGTTGTTGAGCACGAAAGCCCGGCTCACGGCGATCCGTCCATCGCGTTCCACCTCCATGAGCACACGGCACGCAGGTAGCGCACTGCTGATCAACACCGTGGCCTTCTCCCCTGGTTCGCACCGTACGGTCAGCCCTTCCACGTGGAACGCCTCGTCGATGAAACCCGTGTTCTGGATGGCCGGGTCGAACACGGTCACCAGCCGCGCCACCTTCACCGGCTCACCCTGCGGATCCCTCGCCTCCACTTCAATGCGGTACATGCCCACGGTGAACAGGTCCATCTCCGGCACCGACAGTGCACGGCCCTTGGCCAGGTGGCCCTTGCGCTCGAATACCACACGGTTCACGGGCCAGCTCATCGGCTCTTCGGCCAGGTGCGTGGTGGGCAACTCGCCTTCGAGGATACGGTCCGGACGCTCCCAGAGCCTTGTTCGGCGCGGCGCATCCACCGGCGGCACCAGTTCCACCATGCGGATGTCCACGGGCACATCCACCTCCTCACCGTTGAGGTTCTTCACCCGAACGTCGATGCTGTCCGTCAACGAACGGTCCAGCGCCTCGCCGATACGCAGGTCGATGTCGATGCTGCGGTGCGCCAGGGTGAAGGCGGTGCTCCCGGTCTGCGTTTCGCCGCTGATGTCGATGGCATCGGCGGTGATGGTGAAGTTGAAGGAGGGGTCCGAGCGGCGCGGGAACTGGTGATCGGCTTCGGCCTTGAAGGCGATGGTGAAGCGGCCTTGTGCATCGCATTCGGCGGTACCGCTCGCCACCTCGGTGCGTTGCCCCCAAGGCAAACCGCGCCAGCCCCAGCCGCACCACCATGGCATCTGCACGGCACGGTCGGCGCGCCACCGCACCGTGGCCCCATCGAGCGGAACCCCGGCATAGCTCTTGGCCACCCCACCCACGGTGACCTGATCGCCGAGCTTCGGCGTACCCGCCAACGGGTCGAAGGTGACCTCGAAGGTGGGCCGCTTGTACTCTTCTACCCGCAAGTACACGGTGCCATGGGCCTCTTCCAGCAGCATTGCGCCGGTGAGCCCGCCGGGTGGCGCGGTGAAGCGCCCATGGAACGCACCGAAGGCGTCGGTGGTCACCAAGGCGGAATCGACCAGGACCCCATTGGCATCCAGGAAGCGCACTTGGGTCCGGAAGCCCGCCTTCACCGTGGCCTGTTGCCCAACACGTTCGGTCACCAACCCTTTGAAGAACACCTCCTGGCCCGGACGATAGATGGACCTGTCCGTGAAGAGGAAGGTGCGCAAGGGATCCTCCGCTTCAACCTCTCCACCGCCATAGCGCCACTGCTCACCGGTCCGGTAACGATCGGCACCGTACTGCAACACGTGGTACACGGGGAGGTGGTCCGCCACGGGCGTGAACGTCACACGACCTTCATCGTCGGTGATGGCCTCTCCGGCCAGGACGTGGGTGACCCGAGGCGTCCAGTTCTCGGACCGTTTCCAACGTTGCACCTTCACCCCGGTGAGCGGCACGCCGGAGGTGCGATCCAGCACGAGGACCTCGGCCGCATCCTTCATGGACCGTTGCGCGACACCCATGGCCGTGACCCAGAAGGACGCATGCGCCTGTGCTCCCTGCTCGGCCCGGAACACGCCATCGCGCGCCACCAGCACAGCGTACTGCCCAACGGGTAGTGCCGGCATGGGCAGCTCGATCATGTGTTCGTTGAGGTCACCATCGTCGGGCAGTTCAATGGTCCATTCCTTCACCGCGCCCTGGGCCACCAGCCACGGCTCCAGATCATGGCGCGCCGGTTCCTGGTCGCGCGGCAACCGGATCACCCGAACCCCCACGCTGCGCACGTTCGCATAGTGCACGCCGATGGCGAAGGGCTGTTCCGGTGCGGTGGCCTCCTCCGTCACGATCCGCAGGGTCGGGTATTCCAACTGCGCCTTCAGCTGGGCACAGCGCGCCGCACCGAACGTGCCGGGGGACCCGGCCATCGCTTCCTCGCACAGGGTGCGTGCCGTACGCTTCTCCCATTTCCACGCCTCCCCGGCCAACCGTTGGTACCGGCCACCCTGTTCGCCGTGCCACTGCGCCAAGGCATGGGTCACCTCCGCCCGGCAGCCCGCATTGACCAAACGGCTGCGCAAGGTGTTGAGGGCGATGACATAGAGCGAATCCTTGTCCGGCACCATACTGTGCGCCCGCACGAAGGCCAGGCGCTGCAGGGTCACATCCACCAAGGCATCGGGCTTGTCGGCGTTGAGGTGGGCGCGCTCCAGAAGTTGGTACGTACGCAAGGCCTGGAACTCCCATGCCGCACTATCGCGGTGCTCCAACCGCCGCAGTGCGAATGCCTCGAAGAGGGCGAAGTCCTGTGGGTCGTCGAGCCGGAAGCGCCAAGCCGGTTCGGTGAGGCGGGTCTCCGGGTTGGTGAACACCTCCAACGCATGGTGTGCGAGCACATCGAACACGGTGGGCCGAAGGTCCAAGGCCGTTCCATCGCTCACCAGCAGCGCACCAAGGTCGCCCACGGGGATGCGGAACAACGTGTCCACCGGCGTTAGGGAAGCGCGGTACTGGGCGATCACCTTCTCCATGAACAGGTGCTGGGTCCAGGTTCCGGGATCCTCGGTGGGGGCTGCCATCTCTGTACGTTCCAGGATGCGCCAGCGGTCGTTCTGGTAATGCTGCCACCAACCACGGGCCACGGCCCCATGCAACAGCTGTTTCAGCGGTGCCGACGCCGTGGCCGTACGCGCCTCCATGGCCTGCAGCACGCTATCGCCCTCGCCCCCCAAGGCGGGAACGAGCGACGTTCGGT
>SSGN01000178.1 GCA_008016945.1 Flavobacteriales bacterium | reverse complement strand
TGTTGTTCACCAGCACATGCACGGTGAAGGAGAGCGCGGCCATGATGGCGTAGGTGACCAGTCCCGGCAGGATGTAGAGGCCCAGGTACACGCCGGGTTCCAGGCGGTTGTAGCCTTTGATGAGCTGGAAGAGCATGCCGCCCAGCGCGCTGCCGCAGAGCAGCACCAGCAGCAGGAGCATCAGCGCGGTGAACTTGGCCGCCAGCGGAACGCCCAGCGATACCGGCGTGGCGTCCACCACCTCGTCGAACTTCGGCTCGCGCTCCTTCCACACCAGCAGGCCGCTGTAGAACACGATGAGGATCATGGTGAAGAGCTCGAACGAGCCGCGGATCATGTCCACCACGTGGTAGGTGACCGGGAGGATCTCGTTCTCGTACAGCGAGGTGGAGAAGGCCAGGCCGAAGAACATGTTGACCAGGCCGATGCCCGCCACGATCATGAAGGCCGTGCCTTTGAGCATGCCGGTGAAGTCGTTCCACGCGATGCGGCGGAAGCGGCGGAGCTGGGCACCAGGTCCATCCACCTTGGTGACGGCGGGCAGGGCGGTATGGGCGAAGACGGTGGGGCCTTCCTCGTCGATGCGGGTGGCCTTGCTGCGGCGGTCGGTGAAGCTGAAGCGCCAGTAGCAGAAGAGGAAGATGCCGATGGAGACCGCGATCCAGAGCAGGCGGTTCCACAGGAGCACGCCGTGCATGGGCAGCAGCAGGGTGTTCTTGTCGTCCACCGTCCAGTAGCGGGTGATCAGCTCGAAGGCACTGCCGCCGAAGGGGTCGAGCATGGCGGCCAGCGTGTGGTTCTCCATCTCGCTCATGAGCGTGCCGGCGATGCCGTTGCCCACCAGCACCACCACCGTGGTGATGTATGCCGCCGCCGTGCTGCGCATGAGCACCGATACCGAGAAGATGATGGCGGCGGAGAAGAGGATGTTCGGCAGCGTGAGGTAGAAGTAGGCCTGCGCGTGGGCCATGAGGTTGTTGGGGCCGAGCTTCTCGGGGTCCACCCAGGGCATCCAGCTGCCCACGACCACCCCGAGGGTGACGCCCAGCAGCGGCAACGACGCCACCACCGTGCTCCCCAGGAAGCGGCCCAGCAGGTACTGCGCCTTGGTGATCGGCGTGCTGAACAGCAGCTGCGCCGTGTTGTTGGTGAAGTCGCGGATGGCTGCGGCGTTCACGAAGGCGGTGACCATGAAGAGGCCGAGGAAGGCGAGCACGGAGTACCAGTTGAACACCACGAACGGGGAGTTCATTTTCACGTTGGCCATGGGCCCGCCGATCTGCAGCTTGTCCCAGGTGGTGGCGCCGAAGGCCAGCAGGGCGAACAGCAGCAGGAAGATGTACACCATGGGCTGTCGCAGCCAATGGCGCAGCTCCAGGAGGAAGAGGCGTACGGTCATGCGGCGGCGGTTTCCAGGGCTCCGTGGATGTGGCTGAAGAAGACGTCCTCCAGGCTGGGCTCGGCGGCGGTGAAGCCATCCTGCGGATGCTGCTCGCTGAAGATGTGGATGGACGGCCGGCCGCTGAGGAGCTTGTTGCTGATCACGCGGTACCTGGCGCTGTGCGCTTCGAGCTCACCCTTGGCGATACTCTTCTCCCAGATGCGGCCCTTCACCTCGGCCAGGGCGTCGTTGGGCGCGCCTGCGAAGAGCAGCCGCCCCTTGTTGATGATGGCCATGTTGCTGCACAGCTCCTGCACGTCCTGCACGATGTGGGTGCTGAGGATCACCACCACGTTCTCGCCGATCTCGGTGAGCAGGTTGTAGAAGCGGTTGCGCTCTCCGGGGTCCAGGCCGGCGGTGGGCTCGTCCACGATGATGAGCTTGGGTTCACCGATCAGCGATTGCGCGATGCCGAAGCGCTGCTTCATGCCCCCGCTGAAGCCGGCGATGCGGCGCTTGCGGTGCTCCCAGAGGTTCACCTTCTGCAGCAGGGCCTCTACCAGCGCCTTGCGCTCACCATTGTGGATCACGCCTTTCAGCAGGGCGATGTGGTCCAACATCTGGTAGGCGCTCACCCGCGGGTGCACGCCGAACTCCTGCGGCCGATAGCCCAGCACCTTGCGCACCTCGTGCTTCTGCTGCAGTATGTCGATGTCCCCGAGCATGGCCGTGCCGCTGTCGGCCTCCTGCAAGGTGGCCAGGATGCGCATGAGCGTGCTCTTGCCCGCGCCGTTGGGCCCCAGCAGGCCGAACATGCCCGTGGGGATGGTGAGGCTCACGTTGTCCAGCGCCTTCACGCCGTTGGCGTAGGTCTTGCTGAGGCCGGAGATAAGGAGTTGCATGGGGGGGACCTGGTTTGAGCCGACAAGATGCGAACTCGCCCGGGAACAAGGTGGGTGATCACATGAGCGGTGGAATGCGGGTCTGTCCGGGCCAGGGTGCCCTTGGCAGCCGAAGGGATCGCGATGCACGGTCGGCCTTCAAGGCCATTTGCTCTCCTTGATCGAAGTATGGTCGTCAGGGGATCGACCGCAGTACAGCACCTGCTCAGCGCGGGCTGGATTGAATAGGCACACTCGGACCTATGTACCCTTCTCCTGCTGCTGCTTGCGGATCTCGCTCCGCATTTTGTACAAGCGTTCGCTGAAGCCGCCTTCCTGTTCAAAGGCGCGGGCCTGGCTGTTGACCTGCTTGTCCAACAGGTGCAGTGCGATCTTGCAGAGCGTCTGGCCCACGTTGGCGCTCAGCTCCGCATAGGCGCGGTCCTTCACGGTGCGTGGCGTGCGCGCGGTGCGCGGCCCGTCTTCATCCATCAAGCGTTGCTCCTTCTCACGCTCCCATACCGCCTTGATCCAACGCGCCACCTCATCGGGGCCTTTGCAGCGTGCATTGCTCAACTCCTTGCGGCGCGGGTCCATCGGCTCCCACAACGGCAGCTTGCGTTGATCCAGGAACGACTCGTAGTCCTGGCGTAGTTCATCCAAACTGGCCCGTGCCACGCTGGTCAAGTTCAGTTCCAGCTTCTTCGTGGTCGCACTGATCTTGCTTCCCTCCGCGATGTTACGCGCACCGCTTCGCGCGGCCTGCTCCATTTGGTCCGCAGTGCGGCTACCCACGGGTATGTAGCGGTCCACAAAGCGCACGGTCATATCGTAGAGCAGCTTGGCCACCTGGTAGCTCACAAGCTTCTCGTAGCCTCCGCTCGGGGGCAGTATCAGCGGGTGTTTCCGGGCGGGCTTGTCCATGGCTCCAAGGTAGTTCATGGTTGCTCAAAATGGACTCCAATGGACGCAGAATGGATCACCTCCCGCTTTCCGGCTCCGCATGTCCATGCTTCGTCCATTTGCGTCCATTGAATATGTTGTTCATCCCCCTACGTCCTCCTGTTCGCCAGCAGTACCGGCGCCTGCCCATCGAAGGGGTTGTCCATGCGGCCGATGCACCTCGCATCCATGCTGCCGGCGAGCATCACGGTGCGGTCGCCGCAGCTCACGGATCTCAACGCTTCAGCACCCGGGCGTACCACATGCCGCTGGAGGTTTCCCAAGCAAGGAGGTAGGCTCCCGGCGCCAGGGCCCCCACGGCAATGGTGTTGATGCCCGGAGCAATGAGGCCTTGGGCGAATCGCCTGCCGTCCGTACCGATCAAG
Source organism: Flavobacteriales bacterium (assembly GCA_008016945.1). Next base: position 17,555 of record SSGN01000178.1, on the reverse strand, counting down.
GTGAAGGTGGCCGGTGCACCGCTGTTCCGAACTTGCAACAACTCCTCCACCGGATTCCCGATCAAGGTGATGCTGTGCTCGGCCACCTCCTGCACGCCAACGTTCAGCAGCTGGTATGGCGCAGAAGTGAAGACACAATCCTCCGACCGGGTGAGGCTCACGGTGTAGCTGCCATTCTGCAACGGGGTGAGCACCGACCCTGTCTCGCCCACGAGCTCACCGCCGTCCAAGTACCATTGAAAAGCGCCCGTACCGCTGCTCAACAGGTCCGCACCGTTCACGGTGATCACCGGCAGGCCATCGGCTACCGGATCCGGGGTAAGGCCGGCGAGCGCATAGTCCGTGTTGGCGCCGAAGTCCCAGCCCATGGCGATGATGCGGCCGCTGGGCAGCAGATGGCCAGCGGTCATCGCGTATCCGCCCAAGGGCAGGACACCGTTCGTTCCGAAGGCATTCACCACTTGTCCATCGGCATCGCGCAGGATGCACGCTCCGATCACATCGGGGCGACCGAACTGCAAGGTGCTGCCATCGGCCAGCACCACCAACCTGCTGCCCTTGTTCTGTCCCTGGTCCGGCACGATGCTCGATCCATTGGTGCCGTAGTCGGGGTCCACCGAGCCATCGGCCAACAAGCGCACCACCAAGGCACCGTTCGCGTTGCCGCCGATCAGGATGCGTCCATCGGGCAGTTCGGTCAGGCCCAGGGCATTACCGGCCCGGCCGGCGATGCCCGTGATGGCGATGCCGTTGTTGCCGAAGGTGGTGTCCGGCTGCCCGTTGTTGAGGTACTTGGCCAGCGCGAAGCTGTAGCAATCGCTCACGTTCGGGTCGCACCAGATGACGGCGGCGAGGTAGGCGCCGCTGGCCAATTGGATGCCCGCATTCTCGTAGTGCAAGGCCCAGCTTGGAAGGTACTGGTAACTGTAGCCGTTGTCCGCGAAGCTGGTGTCGATGGTTCCATTGGTAAGGAAGCGCACGGCCGCGAAGGCCCCGTTACTGGAAACACCGAGGCAGGTGATGGTGCTGTCCGTGGCGAATGGCGTGATGAAATCGCCGGGGTTGCCACTGAGTTGCATGCGCACATAGCCCGTGTGGTTGAAGCTGGTGTCCACCGATCCATCCGCGTGCAAGCGGAACACGCCGGGCCACTGCGTGCTTGCAAAGTTGTCGGGCGCGATCATGCCGCAGCCGATGATCCTGCCGTCCGGTTGCAGGGCCAGACCGCGCAGGCGCGTGCGTTGCTCAAAGGTCACTGTCGTCTCCCCGTTGTCGCCGAATGCACTGTCCAGCGCGCCGCATACGGTATCGATGCGGACAAGGGTCCCATAGTAGGAATTCAGTCCACTGTCGTATCCCTCCCCGGCAATGATCAGCTTTCCATCGGGCTGCATGACGGAGGAGTGCATCTCCGCGGATCCCGTGGCCATATCGCCCAGGATGAGCCCGTTGTTGCCGAAGGTGGTCCAGGCAGCGGGGTATTGTGCACAGGCCAAGGAGCCGGTGGCCATAAGCGCAAGGAGGGTGTGGGTACGCATGGTGTGTTGATCGGCCGTGAAGTTGCGGAAGCGCTTGGACCTGCGCAACGTAACTATGGTTACAGCCCAGTGCTGGCGCGGTGTTGCGGCGTTCCGGTCACTGCTCGCCAAGGGGCAGGCAGGCGTGCACCGAAGTTCCTCTGGGCACTGCTTTTTCCAAGTGGAACCGGCCGCCGAAGGCTTCGATGCGCCGCTGCATGTTGCGCAGCCCGTTGCCTGCGGTGCGTTCGCCTTCAGGCGGAAGGCCAACGCCATCATCGCTGAACACGATGTACAACATGGGCCCGTCCATGTGCATGGCCAACCGCACGTTCCGCGCACGGGCATGCTTCACCACATTGTGCAGGGCCTCTTTCACCACCAGGAAGAGGTTGCGCCGCTGCTCGGGCGAGAGTTGCAGCCCAGGCCATGGCCCGGTGGTGGCGAGTTCCACGGCGAGCCCGTTCTCGCCGCCATAGGTGCGCACATGGTTGCCGATGTAGGAGACCAGGTCTGCAAGGCTGCCCTTTTCCGCGTCCAAGGCCCAGATGATCTGGCGCAGGCTGGCGATGAGGTCCCCGGCCATGGTGGCCAGCTGGCCGAGCTCCTGCCGATCGCCCGGGGCCATCGGCATTGTGCCGATCAGTTCACTGCGCAGCTTCAGTGCGGTGAGGCCGGCGCCCAGGTCGTCGTGCATGTCCTGGCCCAGCTGTTCGCGGATCCGGTATTCCTGGATGATCCGCTCCTGGCGGGCCAGTTCCCGGTCCTGTGCGGCCACCATGCGGTCCTTCTTACGCGCGCGCACCAGCACCAAGGTGACCCCGGCGCCGAGGAGCAGGAGCCCGGAGCCGATCAGCAGGGCCATGTTGCGTTTGCCACGTTCGCGGACCAGGTCGCTCCGGATCGTGGTGGTGGCCCGCTCGATCCGTTGGCTCTCGGCCGCGCTATCGGCCAGCTGGGCCAGCTCGAGCTCATGCGCCAGGAGGGCGTCCCGGGCCTCTATGGCATGCACGGTATCCTTCGCGGCGGCAAAGGCGCGGCTCATGGCCAACGCCTCGGGCAACCGTCCTTGTGCGCCGTAGAGGTCCGTCAGGCGGCCCAGTGCATGCACCACGCTGCCCTCATCGCCGATCTCGCGGGAAAGGCCCGTATAACCCCAGCGCTCCGCCCGGCGCAGGGCGGCCAGGAAGGCCCTTTCCGCGCCGCGTGCATCGCCCGTACGCAAGAGGGCGTCACCCGCAAGGATCCGGCATCCGCAGAGCGCACCTTCATCGGCCGTGCGTTCGGCCAGTTCCATGCACCTGTTCGCCAACAATAGGGAAGCCGCATGGTCGCCCGCCTGTGCGCGCAACCGGGCATAGGGTTCCAGCACGGGCAGGGCATCCCAGGTGTTGCGGCTATGCTGCACGGTGGTGAGGGCCCGTTCCATGTGGGCCAGCCCTTCCGCCGTGTCCCGGGCGATCAGATCCATCTGTGCGGCGGCCATCAAGGCGAAGGCATGGACCTCGGGGATGCCGGTGTCCACTTGTGCGATCATGGCGCGGGCGCCCGCCGGGTCGCCGCTCCTCATCAGGGCCTCGGCCAAGTGGAGCTGCGCACGGGCCATGTTCTGCTTGATCGGGTTCCTTGTGGAGCGGATGAGGGCCAGTTCACTTTCGAAGTGGGTCCGCGCGGCGCGCGGCATGCCCACCGCCATCAGGCACACGCCGATCCCGTCATCGGCATTGGCCATGCGCATGGTGTCGTGCTCCATCTGGTGCAAGGCCCGGGCCTGGCGGAAGCAGGCCAGGGCCTGCGGCATCTCCCGGCGGAACTTGTGGTAGTAGCCCTTGGTGTAGAGCAGCATGCCGTGCAAGTGGGCCGCTTCCCGGCGCGTGCGGACGTCCGGCGCCTGCCGCAGTGCATGCGCAAGCGGTTCCGCCTGCTCGATGTAGGCCAGGGAGCGGGGCGAGAAGAGCCACGCCCAGGCCAACTTCTCCAGGCCGTCCAACCGTTCCAGGCCGGAGGGCGCATGTTCCACGCGCTGCAGCAGCGGGAGCGTATCCGCCAGTTGTGCGCGCAGCGGCACGCATCCCAGCAGCAGGCCAAGTGCAAGGAATGTGCGGCGGGGGTGGCGGATCATGCGGCTTCCGGTCCGTTACCGGGGTGGTGCACCGGGCCCGGGCGCTGGCGGCGCTCAACGCCCAAAGTACAGGTTGAGGGCTTCGGTTCGGTTCTGCACGTGCAGCTTGCCGTACATGCGGTGGATGTGCTGCTTCACCGCGGCCTCGCTGATGGACAGGCGGGTGCCGATCTCCTTGTAGAGCAGGCCCTCCGCAAGCAGGGCAAGGATCTCCTGCTCCCGTGGGGTCAAGCGGGCCTCGGCCACCTCGCGCCCAACGGCCGGCGGCCTCAGGTACGCCACCACGCGGCGCGCAATGGAGGCGCTCATGGGGCTGCCGCCTTGCAGCAGGTCGTGCAGGGCATGGAGGATGTCCGCAGGCGTGGCGCTCTTCAGCAGGTATCCGTTGGCCCCGGCCTTCAAGGCCTCGAACACGCGCTGGTCGTCGTCGTACATGGTGTACATCAGGAACTGCGCCGCCGGCCAGCGCTGCGAAAGCCCGCGTACGCAGGCAATGCCCGAAGCGCCCGGCAGGTTGATGTCCATGATCACCGCGTCGGGGCATTCCTTCGCCCAGCCTTGGAGCGCATCCTCGGCATTGGCCCACACGCCGGCCAGGCGCAGGTCGGCGGCGGCGCCCAGGATGGTGACGAGCGCTTCGCGCACCCGGGAATCATCCTCCACCAGTCCGATGGATGCAGGGCCGGTCCTTGCCATGGACCAAAGATGGTGCACATCCGGAACCGTTATCCAAATGGAACGTTCGTTACGGCCGCTGTGCGCAAGGGGCCTCAGCTCCTGCGGTTCGCCAGCAGCACCGGTGCCTGGCCGTTGGCCAAGGACGATTGTATGGCGGAGGAAAGCAGGATAGGAGAGGTAATGGAGCGCATGGGCGGTGGATCTTCATGCCAACATCGAACGGCTTGGCTGGATGAGAACGACCCACTTGGGGGGAGTGTGGCCATTGCCCTATTTCCGAGGCATATGCTCACGTTGTCCAGCATCTTCGTGCCGTTGTTGCGGGTCTTGCTTGGGCGATGGGCCTGTACGGGTGATCCATTTCCTCGTCGTGATGGAGGGCTGCACGAGACCCGCACCAATAGGATCTTCAATGTGCGACCATGGGATGGATGGTTCAGGGGCCACATCTGGTCCAGCGAACCGATCGGAACGCGGGTGCGTCATGGAATGAAAAGGATCCCATGCGATGGTTCATCGGTTCGTGGTTCTCGCTGATGTGCGGGATGTGCGCGGCGCAGCAGGTCGATTGGATGGTGGGGGATGAGGTCGGCTTCGATCTCAATCCGGCCATGCCGGAGCACCGTATCGCTTCGAGCTCGGATGCCCTGGTGACCATGCGCAGTTCGACGGTGGATCACGGCTACGGTTCGAAGGTCTATGGTGTGGTGGCGATGGATGCGCGTGATCCGGGTTCTGGTGAGCTCACACGGTCGTGCCTGTTGGGCGATTCCGTCGCGGTGTCGGCCACGGTTGTCGGCGAAGGTGTAGCCTATTTCGCAGGCCGTTTTCGCGGTGATGCCTTGGCGGTGTGTGATGGCACCTTGTTGGTCACTGCCGGGGGCGCATTGGAGGAAGAGCATTTCGTACTGGCCTGGGACCTCGCCACTGGTGACATCCGCTGGTCGAGGAACATCTCCGTGACCTATCCGGAGTGCGAGGACATCGCTTCCCTGGCCCTGGACCCCGAAGGTCGGTTGTGGTATGCGATACGCGAGCACTCCCGTGCTGGACTGGTGCGTGTTGATGTGGACGGCATGGATGTGGAGCAGCGTATCATCGATGGGGTGAGGAACATCGGCACGATGAGCTTCGATCCGTGGGGAGGGCTCCATGTGAGCGGTTCCTGCGAGAACGGGGCGCTCACCTTCGGTGGCCAGACCTATCCGGTCTGCAGCGAGAACGGGTACAACATGTTCGTACTCCGTTACAGGCCCGATGGTTCGGCTGGTTTCGCGGAGTTCGCGGAGGATGTCACCTTCCAGGATCCAACGGTGGTGGCCACCACGGATGGCCATGCCTATTTCGCCGGCTCCATCTTCATGCCCACCACCTGGGGCGAACACACGGTGGAGGGGCCGTCCTGGGGTTCGGGGGTGTTCATCGCGCGGTTGGACAGCACCGGTGCTTTCGATTGGGTGTTGGGTGCGCAGAGCCTCACGGATGGGATCACCGGCGATATCGGGCGCGCCGATGGTCCGTGCATCGCGGTGGACGCCAACGATCAAGTGTACTTCCTCGGGGTATGTAGAGGCTTGGTGCATTGGGGTGGTGAGGTGAACAGCGGCACGGGGCAGTTCACGGACCGGTGCATGACGCTGCTTGCCGTGGACAGTACCGGGATACCACGGTGGGCCCTTACGAGCGAACCCACCACGTGGGGTGTGGAGCCGCAGGGGATCACCGCCGGTTCCGGTGATGGGTCGGTGCATTTCGCGGTGCATTCGGCGGACCCTTTCCAGGTGGGAGGGCACCTAGTGGGTGCCGTGGGCCAACAGGTGGCGGCGGTGGGGCGTGTGGGAGCCATACCGACGGCCGTCCATGATCGAGCGAAGCAGGAGCTGCGGGTTTGGCCCATACCTGCGGCGGGTCGGCTGTGGGTGGAGGGGTCTGGAACAGCGCCTGTGCCGATGGTGCTCGTCCATGCCACCGGTCAGGTGGTGCGCACCGCCATGTTGCAGGCCGGAACGAACGTGTTGGACGTGTGTGGGCTGGCGCCAGGGGTCTACCTGTTGCGTACCGGAACGGGGGCAGCGGCACGTGTCGTGGTGGAATAGGGGGGTGTGGATCCGGGCGCGGATGATCGCGGTGGCAGGTATACCTATCTTTCACACATGCGAACCATCCTCCTTTTTGCGGCCCTACTCACTGCTGGGGGCCTACGGGCCCAACGATGGAACTGGGCTGCGGACGCTGGAGGTGGTGGCAACACCGACCTCTGTTGGGGGATCGCCACCGATAGCCAGGGCAATGCCTATTGGGTTGGCAGCGTGAGCGGTACAGCGGACTTTGGCTGCGGCACGCTCGCTCCGGGGAACACGATCGCGGGCTTCATTGCGAAGGTGGATGCGAGCGGCGCATGCCAGTGGGTGCGCGGCATCACCACGGGGTTCTATGACGCATGGGTGTATGGCATCGCCATTGATGCCCAGGACCGCATCTACATCACCGGCAGTTGTCAGGGCGATGCGGACTTCGGCAACGGCATCACCCTGAGCGGCTCGGGCAGTTCCGATGATTGGTTCACCGCGCGGTACGACATCGATGGCACATGCATCTGGGCGAAGCGCATTACCAACAGCACCAGTTCCTCCGAAGGTCGTGGCATCGCCGTGGATGAGCAAGGCGACATTTACGTCACCGGCTTCGCTGGCGGTACCAGCTTCACTTTCGATCCCATCACCGTGAACACGGGCGGCTTTCAGCGCCAGGCCGTGATCGTGAAGTACGACAGCACCGGTACCGCGCTCTGGGCGAAGAGCACCACGGGCACCGGCGTGCCGAAGTCAGCGCGTGCCATCGCGGTGGCCGGCGATCGCCTGTTCATCACGGGACAGATCGGGTACATGCCCGCGTTCTATGACGGCCTGCAGCTCACGCCCGCGAGTTCGCTGAACCTCTACGTGCTGGCCTGCGACCTGGAGGGCAACGGACTGTGGGCACGCAGTTATGGCAATGGTGATCACGAAGGCTTCGGCATCGCGGCAGATACGCTTGATAACCTCTTCGTGGTGGGCCGCCTATGGGGTGACCTCCACCTTCCCGACGACACGCTCTCCTCCATGAGCAGCAACGATGACATCCTCTTGATGGGGCTGGACCAGGACGGGAACTACCGCTGGGCGAAAGGCACGGGGTCATCGCAGCGCGATCTTGCGTGGGATGTGTCCGTTGATGGTCTGGGGAACGCCTACGTGGCTGCACAGTTCAATAGCACCATCGATTACTTCGGCACACCGCTCACCGCGCTGGGCAGTGAGGATGTCCTTATCAGCAAAGTGGAAGCGGATGGCGATGTGGTATGGGCGCAGCGCCCCAGCGGGTTCCAACGCGATATCCCGTTGTGCATCCACCGGCAGGCGGAAGCACCGCACACCCTCTACTTCGGCGGCTACTTCTGGGGCGCCATCACCTACGGCAGCACCACCATCGACGATGTGAACAACGGCGATGCGATGATCGTCGCGGGGGTCGACTCCACCTTCGATGTGAGTTCGATCGCTACGGATGTGTGTCCCGGCGCATGCGATGGAGCGGTCGGATCCTTCGTTGTCGGGGATGCCCCGTTCACCTTCCAATGGAACAATGGTTCGACAGCGCCCGCCCTCGACGGCCTTTGCCCCGGCACCTACACCGTGGAAGTGACCGACGCGAACGGCCGGGTGACGATCGATACGGTGTTCATCGAAGAGCGTGAGGATCCCGGATACACGGTTCAGGTGATGGACGACTTGCTCTGGACCACGGGTGGCACGGCATGGGAGTGGTTCTTCAACGGGAGCATGCTCGTGAGCGACAGCGCATCCGCGATCGCCACATCGGCCGGTGACTACCATGCGGTGGTGACCGACGTTCACGGTTGCACGTGGAGCACCGATACGATGACGGTGGTGCTGGCTACCGGCGAGATCGAGAGGACGACCGCGGCCTTGCGTGCTTTCCCGGTGCCAGCGTCATCGGTTCTTTTCGTCGAGCATGCCGGCGCAACAGGGCAAGGGGAACTGTGGACCGCTTCAGGCCAACATGTGCGGAGCTTCACCCTGCGAACAGGACGCAACACGTTGGATGTTTCCGCACTGCCGAGTGGGGTCTACGTGCTTCGAACGGATAGCGGGTCCCCCGTACAGCTCTTGGTGAGTACGCCTTACGGAGTGTATTGATCCGCTTGAAGGAAGCGCTGATCCCTCCCGTTGCTTCTCGGCCATTGAACCGGTGGACCAGCGTGTTGAACCGGCTCATGCCATTTGGCCAATCCAGTGCGGACTACGATGTGCGGCTGTTTTCACAGGCTGGTACCGAAGAGTCGTTTCGTCGCGCGGCCTACGGAATAGGTCACTCGACGAAGGATGTGGAAACGGAGCATGCGGTTCGGCTGTTCGGGGATGCCCCACGGACATAGCGTTGTTCAGTACGGACCGTACTCGACCAAGGGGGCGCACCCAATGATGATGATCCGCCTTATCAGATAGGTGATCTCTGCACTCTTTTACGCTTCGTACGGAAGGGCTGTTAGGGCAGGAGGCGCTGGATGGCGTGTCAAAGACGTTGTTCTTGGGCACTACCGCGGGCGCCGAACAACAGTGCCGCCACACCCACCGGGATCAGTGTGGATACCACGGCCAGTTGGATGTAGTGGCCGGGGATCATGCCCAGCCCAGCCCACCACAGGGTGCCTTGTGCGAAGAGCATCAGCTCACTGCCGATGATGCCGATCACCACCAAGACCAGGCCCGCCCGAACCAAGGTGGCACGAACGTCCAGCCAGCCTTGGGTAAGCGCGTAGGCGAGCAGCAGGGTGGTCATCGTGGCCAGGGTGTTCATGTGGATGAAACCCATGACGTAGTGGCGGATGGTGAGGGCCATCACCGCGACGGCGGGCACGGCCACGGTGACTTGTACAAGCACCTTGAGGGCCATGCTGATCAGCGCAACGCCTACAAGCACACGGACCCAGGTGGGCAGGCGATCATGTGCTGGTCGTTCCAGCTTGCGCAGTTGTCCCAGGGTGCGCAGGGCAGCCCACAATTGCAGGATCACCCCAAGGCTCACCGTTGCGAATACGGCAGGATGTGGCTCGCTCCAGGCGATCGCCAGGGCGTAGGTGAGCAAGGCTGAGGCCACCCAGAGGCCGAGGGTGAGCCCATCGATCCGCAGGGCGAACCCCTGTCGCTCGGCCCAGCGCGCACCCAGGGCCATGGCGGCGAACCAGTACCATCCATTGAATTGGAAGTGGAGGTAGAACTGCACCGCCCAATAGTATACTTCCTTGCCTTGGTTGCCGGTGGCGATCAACGGCGCCATGGTCCACACGCCGAGGGATGAGAGCACATAGAGGATGATGGCCCAGCGGGTAAGTCGCCCACTACCTTGTTTCGGCCATTGGAGGCTCAAACGCCAGAGCATGGCCAGTGCCATGTATGAAAGGACCAGATGCAGTGTACTGGCCGTGATGCTCACTGCGCCATAGCCCTGCACGGGAAAGCTCAAGAGCATGAGCACCACCGCGATCTGAAGTGCGGTCAGGAGGTGGTGCGACCGGCGGGAGAGCGGATGCCGGCCGCCATCGTGCATCAGGGCCACGACGATCGCGGGGAACAGCCATCCGAGCATGGCCACGTGCGAATGGGCATGTAGCCACGGTCTGAAGCGAATGAAGGGGACCTCGCCTATGAACACGGTGCGGAGCAGAACGCCGATCAAGGTTGCCACCAGCAGGTTGGCCAATGCCAGGAAGAACCATGAACGGGAAGTGGGTGAGGAGCGTTGGCGGTTCATGTTGCGGTCGGGGATGATAGCCCTGTTGGTGGGGTCAAAGATGGGGCGGACCTTGTTCGTTCCTGCAGGTTGGAGCCATGGCCAGGTCTTCAGATGTCGGCCCTGGTACGGTGGTCAGGATATGCTGCGAGGGGTGGACGGGAGCGGCCTGTGAAGGAGGATCCATACCTTGGCCATGCGAAGGTCTTGATGTCTATCACGGACGAAATTGATGGATGTCATATTTAGGACATAGGGATCCTCTGACCTTCGTACCCGAAAGCACTTTCACCATAAAACCGAAACGACCATGAGGACCACGCCGATCGCCATTTCCATCCTTGCTGGAGCCATGCTCCTGTTCGCCGCCTGTGGTGGTGGAGCCAAGTCCGATGGGCCTCCCGGCACCAAGGCCACTCCTCCCGGAACGACCGAAGCGAAGCCGGAGACCAAAGGTATCCCTGGTGCGATCACTGCAGCGGATATCACCTTGGGCGATATCGACGCCAAGATGGCTGATGCGGGTAAGGGGATCTACGAACTGAAGTGCCAAGCCTGCCATAGCCTCGGGGCCAACCGCGTGGTGGGTCCGGGCTGGAAAGGGGTCACCGAGCGCCGCAAGCCGGAATGGATCATGAACATGATGCTGAACCCGGATGCGATGCTCGATAGCGATCCCGTGGCCCAGAAACAACTTGAGGAGTGTCTCGTGCGCATGCCGAACCAGAGCTTGAGCAAGGATGATGGCCGTCACATCCTGGAGTTCATGCGTACTCTTTGACCGAACGCCACCCAAATCAATAACATGAACAAGCCAATGAAAGCGGCGGGCGTAGTGCTCGCCACCGGGGCCTTGGCCTTCCTGGTGCTCAACAGCCCAGGGTGCAAGCCCTCCACTACCAAGACGGTCGTTACCGGCGATGCCGCCTCCAAGGTGTACGTGAAGCCCGGCGAATACGATGAGTTCTACAACCTTGTGAGCGGCGGTTTCAGTGGCCAGATGGCCGTGTACGGCCTGCCGAGCGGACGCCTGTTGCGCGAGATCCCCGTGTTCAGCGTGGATCCGGAGAGCGGCTATGGCTATAGTGAAGAGACCAAAGGCATGCTTTCCACCACCCACGGGTTCATCCCTTGGGACGATAGCCACCACGCCGAACTGTCGCAGACCGACGGTGTGCCCGATGGCAAATGGTGTTTCATCAACGGGAACAACACCCCACGGATCGCGCTGATCGACCTGGGCACCTTCCGCACGCACAGCATCATCGAGATCCCCAACAGCGCGGGCAACCACAGCTCGCCGTTCACCACGGGCAATAGCGAGTACGTGGTGGCGGGTACCCGTTTCAGTATCCCGATGGGCGATGATGCATCGCGCGATGTCCCCATCAACACGTACAAGGAGAACTTCAAAGGCACGGTGAGCTTCATCCACCCCGAGCCGGAGACCGGCAAGATGAGCGTGGCCTTCCAGATCGTTACTCCGGGTATCGACTTCGACTTGAGCCATGCGGGCAAAGGCCCCAGCGAGGGCTGGTTCTTCTTCAGCTGCTACAACACCGAGCAGGCCTACAGCTTGTTGGAGGTGAACGCCAGCCAGCGCGACAAGGACTTCATCATGGCCGTGAACTGGAAGATGGCCGAACAGCTCGCCAAGGAGGGCAAGGGTAAACGTGTGCCGGGCAAGCACCACAGCAACTGGTGGAACCACCATACCCATAGCGCCGAGACCACGGTGTATGAGGATGTGCTGCAGCTCGATCCGAAGGACCACCCGGGCCTGGTGTACTTCATGCCCTGCCCGAAGAGCCCGCACGGCTGCGACGTGGACCCCACGGGCAAGTACATCGTGGGTAGCGGTAAACTCGCCGCGTTGATCCCCGTGTTCAGCTTCGAGAAGATGCAGGCCGCCATCGCCGCCAACGATCTGGAAGGCGACTTCGCAGGGATCCCCGTGCTGAAGTACGAGAGCGTGTTGCATGGCGAGGTGAAGAAGCCCGGTCTCGGGCCCCTGCACACCGAGTTCGATGCCAACGGCAATGCCTACACCAGCTTCTTCGTGAGCAGTGAGATCGTGAAGTGGAACGTGGAGAAACTGGAAGTGGTGGACCGCGTGCCCACCTACTACAGCATCGGACACCTCACCGTGCCTGGTGGCGACAGCAAGAAGCCCTGGGGTAAGTACGTGATCGCCTACAACAAGATCACCAAGGACCGCTACCTGCCCACCGGCCCCGAACTGGCACAAAGTGCACAGCTGTACAGCATCGATGGCGATAAGATGGAGTTGCTGCTCGACTTCCCCACCACGGGCGAACCGCACTATGCACAGGCCATCCCCGCCGACCTGGTGAAGCCGCGTGAGGTTAAGTTCTTCAAGATCGAGGAGAACCAGCACCCCTACGTGGCGAAAGGAGAGAAAGAAGCACGCGTGGAGCGCAAAGGCAAGGAGGTACACGTGTACATGACCAGCATCCGCTCGCACTTCGCACCCGACAACATCGAGGGCGTGAAGCTGGGTGATGAGGTTTACTTCCACGTGACCAACCTGGAACAGGATTGGGACGTACCGCATGGCTTTGCCGTGAAAGGTGCACAGAACGCCGAGCTGCTGATCATGCCCGGTGAGACCCAAACCCTGAAGTGGGTCCCCACCAAAGTGGGGGTGGTACCCTTCTACTGCACGGATTTCTGCTCGGCCCTCCACCAGGAGATGCAAGGGTACATCCGAGTGAGCCCCGCCAACAGCAACGTGCCGCTTAGCGCCCAGACCGTGAGCGTGGACGCGGAACTTTAAGAACGGTGAAAGTGTGCGGGGATGGGGAAGTGGCATGGGCCGCGGATCCATCCCCGCCACCTTACCGGGGTAAGCGTACAGGATCTTCCTCCATCAAGGAGGCCCACCGTGACGGTCGTTCTTTCCAAGGCATACAGCATGTTTCGGACCCACGGCGGATAGAGAGCCGTACTGGATCCGGACGCGCCGAACACCGTCGCACATCATTTCCACACAACCTCTTCCCATGAGACCCATTTCCCGCATCATGATCGGACTGTCGGCATTGGCTTTGCTGTTGCTGCTCTTCGTGCCCATCTGGCGCATCGACCTGCAAGCGCCACAGTATCCCGAGGGCCTGTACCTTCAGATCTTCGACGACCGCTTCGAGGGCGACGTGGACAAGATCAATGGCTTGAACCACTATATCGGTATGGCCCACATCGAGAACGAGATGTTCGCTGAGTTCGTGTACCTGCCCAAGATCATCATGGTGCTCGCTGCACTGGGCCTGGTGGCTGCGGCCTGGGGCAAGCGGATACTGCTTTTCCTTGGACTTGTGACCCTGTCCCTGTTCGGTGCCTGGGCACTTTGGCGCATGTGGGATTGGGGCTATGAATACGGCCACAACCTCGATCCCCGTGCGGCCATCAAAGTGGAGGGCATGGCCTACCAACCGCCGTTGATCGGCCACAAGCAACTGCTCAACTTCGATGCGTGGTCAACGCCCGATACCGGTGGTTGGATCCTATTCGGCGTGATGGGATTACTGGCCGGCGTATATTTCTTGGAGATCCGCGACATGAAGGCGCGGCGTAAACAACGTAAAGCAGCAAAGGCATGATGCGCAGCCTCCTCCTAAGCCTTCTCATCGTCGTCGGCTTCATGTCGTGCGGCCAATCGGGTCCATCGATCGAGTTCGGCAAGGCCGAATGCGCCCACTGCCGCATGAACGTGGTGGACCGCCAGTACGGTGCCGCGATAACCACCCAAAAGGGGCGCCAGTACGTGTTCGATGATATCAGCTGCATGGTGCAATTCGTGCAGGCGGGGACCGTGGCCGAGGCACAGGTCTCCGGTTGGTACGTGTGCGACCACACGAAGCCTGGCACCCTCATCGATGCCACCACGGCATTCTTCCTTACGGGTGCCGCGTTCCGCAGTCCGATGCGGGGGGACATGGCGGCATTCCCTACGGCGGAGGCGCGTGATGGGGTGAAGGTCCAAGGGACCACGGAACCGTTGGATTGGAACGGGGTGCGAGCGCGAGCGGCGAAGTGAACGGCATGGTCGCATCGCGCATAGCCGCCCTCCTTACGCTCCTGCTGCCGGGGCTGTTCGCAGAAGCGCACCATTGGACCTTCCGCGCCGATGGCAGCGGTACACTGAAGCAGTTGCTGGCGAAGGCTGCACCGGGCGATACGATCACGGTGCACGGCACGGTGCAGGAGGGCACGATCACCATTGACAAGCCGCTTACGCTGCTCGGTGGCGAGGGCGCGGTGATCGACGGTGGCGCAGAGGGCGATGTACTGCTGGTGACCGCCGATGACGTGACGGTACATGCCCTCACCATACGCAACCCGCTGCACAGCAACCTCAACGACCTGGCGGGCATCAAGGTCCAAGCCTGTTCACGAGCCGTGATCACGGCGAACATCCTGGAACATTGTTTCTTCGCCATATACCTCAATGGTGCCCATGATGCCCGGGTGGAGCGCAACATCGTGAACGGCGATCCCAGCGACCTGGACCGGATGGCCAATGGGATCCACCTGTGGAAGTGCGATAATGCCACCATTCGGCACAACACGGTGAAGCATCACCGGGATGGGATCTACTTCGAATTCGTGACGGATTCGCGCATCGCGCACAACACGGCGATGCACAACGATCGCTATGGCCTGCATTTCATGTTCAGCCATCGCGATATGTACGACGACAACCATTTCGAGGACAACGGCGCCGGCGTGGCGGTGATGTTCAGCAAACAGATCACCATGCGGCGCAATGTCTTCCGCGCCAACCGGGGCGCCAGCGCCTATGGCCTGCTCTTGAAGGAGATCAACGATGGCGTGATCTCGGATAATGCCTTCACGGACAATACCACCGGGATCATGGTCGATGGTTGCAATCGGATCGACGTTCGGGACAACCTGTTCCGCATGAACGGATGGGCGCTGCGCCTTTTCGCCAATGCTTTCGACTGCACGCTCCAGGGCAATACCTTCAGTGGGAACACCTTCGATGTGAGCACCAACGGCGATCTGCGCAACAATGTCATGCGCGGCAATTACTGGGACCGTTACGCGGGCTACGACCTCGACCGGGATGGCCACGGCGACGTACCGCATCGCCCCTTGGGCTTCTTCGCCTTGCTCGTGGAACGCATGCCCTATGCCATGGTGCTATCGCGGAGCCTCTTCGTGAACCTGCTGGATCGTGCGGAACGGCTGATCCCGTCGCTGGGGCCGGAATCGCTGAAGGATGAGCATCCGTTGATGCGGCCGCCCGGGAGGACATCGGTGAGTGAAGCAACCTGTGGTGATATGGGATCCAATTTGAAAATTGCCATTTTGCATCCATCATTCTTCATTCATCCATCCACCCAGCGGAATGAAAAATGGAGAATGATGAATGTGGAATGTAGAATGGCCTGCCCACAAGCCACCACGCACCATGCCTGAACCCCGCATCACCTTCTCCGGCGTAGGTAAACGTTACGGTAAACTGTGGGCCTTGCGCGGCGTGGATTGCACGTTCCATGCGGGCGAGGTGGTGATGCTGATCGGCCCGAACGCGAGCGGCAAGACCACCTTGATCAAGAACGTGTTGGGCTTGGTGCATCCTTCGGTCGGACGCATCACGATCGGCGATACGGTGATCGATGCGGAAGGAAGGCCTGCGGATCCTACGTATCGCGCCAACATCGGCTATATGCCGCAGATCTCCCAGTTCCCGGCCTCACTCACCATCGGGCACCTGTTCGAGATGATGGCCGACGTACGGCATCTTGGACCGGGAGAACCGGACGACCGGCTGATCGCGGACCTGGGTCTGGATAAGCAATTGGACAAGCGCCTGGGCACCCTGAGCGGTGGGACCCGGCAAAAGGTGAGTGCGGTGCTGGCGTGCCGTACGCGCCCATCGATCCTGGTGATGGACGAGCCCACTGCCGGACTGGACCCCCTCAGCAGCAGGCGGGTCTTGGCCGAAGCGGACCGTGTGCGAAGTGCTGGGGGCACGGTGCTGATCACCTCGCACTTGATGGAAGAGGTGGAATCGCTCGCCGACCGTGTGGCCTACCTCGAGGAAGGCACGCTGCGTTTCCTGCTGCCCGTGCGTGAGATCCTCGAAGCCACTGGAACGGACAGGCTGGCGAAGGCGTTGCCGGTGATGTTGGAGCGGGCAAAGGAACATGCGACGATATGAGTACACGGGTGTATAGCGGGCCATCATTGGCCATTGGACATCTTACGATCCGCATGATCCATTCAACCCGTCGTGAGAAAATGAAGAATGCAGGTCGTAAGCTGTAGAACGAAGGAACGGACATTCCCCATGCTGAAAGTCTTCAAATACACGCTTCTCGACCTCGCACGCAACCGCTTCGTAATGGGCTATGCGGCGCTGATGTTGTTGATCGCGCAGGGCTTGTTCCTGCTCGAGGACGATCCGATGAAAGCGCTGTTGAGCCTTGTTCAGGTGGTGATGGCCTTGGTGCCATTGATCACGTTGGTGTTCACCGTGGTGTACATATACGACATACAAGAGTTCACCCAGCTGTTGGCGGTACAACCCATTGCGCGGAGTTCCATTCTCGGGGGGCAATTGCTGGCGTTGGCCACCGCCTTGTTGCTGGCCCAGGCATTCGGGCTTGGCCTGCCGCTGTTGGTGCATGCGCCGGACCGGTCCGCATTGGTGTTATCGCTCTCGGGTTCGGCGCTGGTATTGGTGTTCGCGGCGCTGGGCGCCTTGATCGCCTTGCGCCAGCGGGAAAAGGCCCGTGGCGTGGGCATGGCGCTCACGGTTTGGCTGTTGTTCGTGCTGGTGTACGATGCGTTGCTGCTGTGGGGCATGTTCGCTCTGGGCGATTACCCGATCGAGCCGTTCGTAGTGCCGCTCGCGGGCCTCAATCCCATCGATCTCGCCCGGATCATGGTGATGTTGGAGATCGACCTCGCCGCGATGATGGGATACAGTGGAGCGATCTACAAGAACTTCTTCGGCAGCGCCATGGGCATGTTGGTGGCCGCACTGATCCTGCTCCTATGGGTGGCGGTTCCCGTGTGGTCATCGTTCCGCGCGTTCAGAAGGAAGGATCTGTGACATGGATGAGCATGTGGGGGTTCCGTACATTGTACATGGAACGCCTGAACCAAGTGGATCCTGCCCAGGCTGAGGCTTTATACCACACGGATTCAACTCATAAACGCAATCGGATAGACCGACAAGACGACTGATCTTTTTTTCAGGAGGAGGAGAGGCTTTCGCCCCTCGCTCCTCTCTGAATGGAGGATACGATCTACCCTTGTGCTGGGGTCCAATCCGTTGCAAGAATGAGCCATATCACCGATGAGCAAAGGTGCATCATACAGCGCATGAAGAAGGCAGGTCGCCAGCAGAAACAGATCGCCGAGGCCATTGGCAAGTCTGCCTCTGCGGTGAG
>SSGN01000179.1 GCA_008016945.1 Flavobacteriales bacterium | reverse complement strand
TTCAGCGATACCACCATCCGGACGTTCCAACTCGGCTATGTGCCGGAATTCGGTAACGCCTTCGCCCAGGCCGCCATCGCCAACGGCTTCAATCCGGAGTTGCTGGAGAAGGCCGGGTGGATCAAGCGGCGCGAGGATGAGGCGCGCACGCCGTGGGACTTCTTCGCGGGCCGCGTCACCTTCCCCATCCTCGGTCTCAGCGGTCAGCCCATCGCCTTCGGCGCGCGTACGCTGAAGAGCGACAAAAAGCTCCCGAAGTACTTCAACAGTCCAGAGAGCGTGCTCTACAACAAGAGTCGCTCGCTGTACGGTGTCTTCCACGCGAAGAAGGCGATCGTAGAACAGAACCTCTGCTACCTGGTGGAGGGCTACACGGATGTGATCAGCTTGCACCAAGCGGGCATCACGAACGTGGTGGCCAGCAGCGGCACCAGCCTCACCGAAGAGCAGGTACGGTTGATCAAGCGCTATGCGCCCACCGTGGCCATCCTGTACGATGGCGATGCGGCAGGCATGAAGGCCAGCTTGCGCGGGATCGACCTGGTGCTGAAGGAAGGCCTCAACGTGAAGGTGGTCACCTTCCCCGAGGGTGAGGATCCGGACAGCTTCGCGAAAAGCCGCAGCAGCAGTGAAGTGGCCGCACACCTGACCGGTAAGGCGCAGGACTTCCTGGTGTTCAAGGCCACCTTGCTGATGCAAGAGGTGGGTGATGACCCGGTGAAGAAAGCAGCGGCCATCCATGAGATCGTCGAGAGCGTTGCGCTGGTGCCCGACCTGGTGTTACGCTCGCTCTACATCCAGCAATGCAGTCGCCTGCTCCAGATCAACGAGCAGGCACTGATCAGCGAGATGAACAAGGTGCTGCGTAGGCAGTACCGCAGAAAATTGGGCGACGATCAACCGCCTCCCGAAGAGCACCTGGCACCAGACATTGCGGCGCCACAGCCCACGTTGGAGGATGTTGGCACCACCCCGCAGGAGCGCGATCTGCTACGCATGTTGTTGAGCTACGGCCACGAGCGTATCACCGTGCCCATGCTCGATAATGACGGCAACACGGTGGACGAAGAGACCAGCGTGGCCGAATCGATGTTCGTGATGCTCGCCACGGACGACATCCTTTTCGATCACGACATTTTCCGCGAGATCTACCTGGACTACCGCCACATCAGCAACCTCGGCACCGCAGTGGATGCGCAGCGCTACGTAGGACACGAACAGGAGAACTGGCGCACCACCGCCATCGACCTGCTCACCGAACGGCATGTGCTGAGCCCCAACTGGAAAGACAAGCACAAGATCCACGTGAAACGCGAGAGCGAAGCACTTTACGACGCGCTGGAAGAAGCCGTGGACATCTTGAAAGAACGCCGCGTGGACCGCATGATCCGCGAGCGCCAGGAGGAACTGAGGACCGCAGACGAATTGAACATGATCGCCGTCCTACAGGACATCATGCACCTGAGCGAAGCCAAGAAACGCTTGGCGAAGAAGACGGGAAGGGTGATCGTGGGGTGAGGGGGCTATGCCGACCGTTCGAACCCTACGGCATTTTCATTCACCCGGTCCACAATGCTGAGCAGACGGTCCTGATCCCCATCCTCGAAGACGCCGAAGATCCCTTGATCATTCACCTCGGTGAATGGTGGTTCGGCCAACATGCGCTTGTCGATGACGCCATTGACAGTGAGATGTTTGATGAGAAGTTGGATGAACTTCATCTGGTCCGCACGCAGGTTGGCCCGACCCAGGAATTCACTGAATGCCTTATTAGCGGCAAGCACATCAAGCCCTATGATGTGGCGAATGAACACACCCAGCGGTCGAGGATCACCCATTTCCTGCATCAAGGCTTCCTTCGTGCCACGCTCATCACCATCGAACAAGATGCGCTCCAGCTCTTGAAGCTCCGCCGTTGTGATGGGTACGTTGGTGTGCAGCTTATGTATGGTGAGGTGGTGCTTGTGTTGACGGATGAACTGCTCCACCTTCATCCGATAGTTACGCATCTGGTATCCTCCAGGTAGGTCGGTGCGTTCTTCACCGATGTTCACGACGGTATCCTTCAGTTCGGTATAAACCGGATTTCGTTCGTCCTTGATGATCAGGCGAACGAGATCCCGCAATTCCTTCCGTGTGAACTCCAATGCGGATAGGCCGAAGGCTGCTTTGCGCTGCTGCCGATCCCCAGCCACGTTCAGCAGCGCTTGTATCGCTGGCCATTTCGCCTTTACGGCCGGTATGTTCGCCATGCGACCGAGTTGGTCGGCAGTGCGGAACAAGCGGCCGAACAAACGATCCTCTTCCGGCGCATTCTCTGCCACGGCCAGCTCAAGGTCGATCATCAGCAGGTCGAAACGCTTGGCCATTTCGTCTTGACCGGGAACCTCCACGACGGGAGCCAAGGCTGTTAGAAGTTCGCTCATGGTCAATGGTGTGAGCGTGTCCCATGCGCTACGTGCCCTGTACGTGTCCAGCACACGCTTCACTGGGCGCAACATCACGGTATTGCGTCGCTCCCACAACGGCGCCACCCAGCCATGCACGCGGTCCAGCAGGTCATTCCGTAGGGCAAGCAGTTCGGTGTTACCGGTGTACGGTGTTCCTGCCAGAACATCGGCCAAGCGCACCGTTCGCTCGAAGATGCGTGCGCTCAACGACCGCTGGCGCTCGGCCACATGACCATCGGGCCGGACATCAAAGAAGGTGTAGTTGCGGCAAAAATCGAAGATGCGGAAGTGCGTCTTGTGGTCTCCGGGGCCGAAGAGGTCGGGACACAAACGGGTCCCACGCCCCACCATCTGCCAGAATTTGGCCTTGCTGTAGACCGGCTTGAAAAAGACCAGGTTCACCACTTCGGGCACGTCGATGCCCGTATCCAGCATGTCCACGCTTACCGCGATCTGCGGCATGAGCCTGGCATCGCTGAACTTGTCGATGAGATCCTGTGCATAGGTCTCATGATTGTCGATCACCGCCAGGAAATGGCCTGCAAAATGCGGGTATTGCTTCTCGAAACGCGCGCGGATGGCCAACGCATGGTCGTGGTTCCGCGCGAAGACGATGGTCTTCCCGAGCTTCTCACCGCCTTCCACCTTGATGCCATTGGCGACCACATGGTGCAACACCTGATCGATGGTATCCGAGTTGAAGAGCCAACTGTTGATGGCCTGCGCACCGATCTCGTTCGGCACGTTGCCAAGGTCGTCACGGAAGGTCTCTTCGAAATGTTGTTGATCGCTGGCGCTAAGGTCCGCGTAGCGGATGCCGCGTTGTAGGAAACCCAGATCGACCTCCTGACCGACGGGCGGCACGAGGAAACCGTCCTTCACCGCTTCGTCCAACTCGTAGTAATAGGTAGGGTTGTGCTCTTCGCAATCGAATAGCGCATAGGTATCGCGGTCACCTTCACCACGCGGTGTAGCGGTAAGGCCTACGAGCAGGCTATCGAAATAATCGAAGATGGCCTTGTAGCGGTCGTACACACTGCGATGCGCTTCGTCCACGATCACCAGGTCGAAGTGCCCCACGCTGAACATCCTGAGGTCTGCGTTCCGGCCGCTGTCGATCCGGTTGAGCATGGTGGGATAAGTGCTGAACACCACCCGTGCACTTTCCTCGTAACGGCTCTTGGTCAGGTCCAAGGTGGTGACGTTGGGCAGGTGCTTTTCAAAAGCCCTTTTCGCCTGTGTCACCAACGAATTCCGGTCCGCCAGGAATAGTATGCGCTTGGCCCAATTGGCCTTCATCAGCACCTCCACCAATGCTGCAGCTGTGCGGGTCTTACCACTTCCGGTGGCCATCACCACCAAGGCCCTTCGGCGCTTGGCGCGCAGTCTTCCTTCGTGCTCCGTTACCCAGGCCTCCGCCACCCGCTGGATCGCTTCGTGCTGGTAGTACCTGCCTGCAATGGTCGTATCCGCCGGCATGTTGCGCAGGTCGGCACGGGTGCGCCTGCGATCCACCAGCAGCTGCAGTTCGTCGCGGGTGTAAAGTCCCTGCAAGGGCCGTGGCGATGCGAACACATCGTCCCAGATCCAGGTCTCGAAGCCGTTGGTATAAAAGATCACCGGTCGTTGGCCGGTCATGCGCTCCAAACAGTCCGCGTACAAGCCACCCTGCACCCGACCCTCCTCGGCACTTCGCATGGTGCGTTTGGCCTCCACCACGGCCAAGGGCTTGCCATCCGCACCCCAGAGCACATAGTCCACCTGACCATTGCCGTTCGCGTTCGTGCTAAGCGGCATGCCGGTAACGGGGTACTCTGCCACGTTGGGCCCTGCGGGATCCCAGCCTGCTTCACGGAGCAGCTCATCTATGAACAACAAGCGCGTCTGCGCCTCCGTGTAGGGGGACTCCGGTACCGGTTCCGTGCGGTGCTGCTCCTTGCGCGCCTGCACCTCCGCGAGATGCGCTTCCAAGGCCTGCTTCTCGCTCTCCAGCTTCAAGCGCTGCTCCTGTTCGCGCTCCAGTTTCTGCCGTTGGGCATCATACTGTTCCTGCAGCCGCTGCAGTTCACCCACGGAAGGCACCTCCTTGGCTTTCACCTTAAGGGCCAGCACCTGTTCGTCGAAGGCCGCTACCACGATCTCCGCAGCACTGTAGGTGCGTGCGAACCATTTCATGAAGCGATGCAGCAGCTTCACACAGGCCAGGCTCTGGGTATCGATCACCTTCTTGTCATGCGCAGCCGCATTGCCGGTCTTGCGGATGTAATGCAGGTCGGGCAGGATGGACGATGGGATCAGTTCACGGAACTCTGCCGTGTCCATCAGCGCGCTCAGGTGGTCTTCGTGGGGCTCGCGCAGGTCCCGGTCGTTGGCGTAGAGCCAGCGCACGGTGCGTTCCAGCGTGCGGCGCGCATACACCGCGCTCGGTATCGGGGCCGTGCGCGCGAAACGCTCCGCTTCCATGGCCTCCTGCGCCAGTGCAGGCCACTCTTCGGCGAGGAAGCGGAAGTTGCTCATCGTGGGTGAAGCGCGGACAATAGCCGTGGATCGAAGGTGAAGGGCTCGATGGAAACAATGCGCACCCGGCCCGGCAAGGTGCGCGGGTTGATCAGGTAGTTCCACTGCGATCGCACCAATACGGAGGGCACACGCAACAGCACTGCTGGCGATGCGATGAACGAAGCGCCGTAGTCCTGTGCCGCGCTACTGTACGGCGGACCCTGCGCATCCCAACCTGCGGGCAATGAGGCGCGACCTGGGCGTCGGATACCGCTGCGACCGCTCAGTTCATAGCTCACCAGCACGGTGTCTTCAGGCATCTCATGCCGAGCATTGAAGTGCGCAAGCACCTCCAGCACGGCCAGGGCGGGCTCTGCGGCGGTGTATATCATCGGCACCCTGCGCGGGTTCCAGCGCGCACCCCGGATGGCTGCGCCTTCGCCGTCCAAACGGTCCGCATAGGTCGCGGTGCTCAGCCGGTAAAGCCTCATGCGAAGACCCCGTGCGCGATGGTCTCCAACTCGTCGGCTACAAGGCGCATCCCGGTGCTGCTGGCCATCAGGTCCAAGGGGCGTTGGTCGCCCAGTGCCTTGATGGGTGAACGCATCCATCGATCGAACTTGGCTTCATCGCCGAAGATCTCAATGCCTCGAGCCAACAATCGCTCGGTGAGCAGCACCCGTTCGCCCTCGGCAGGGATCAAGGATCCTGCACCTGTCAGGCGGCCAGCCACCTGGGCCTTGCCGATGCCAAGCACCTTGCCCAGCAAGGCCTCATCGAATACCCCCGCGGATATGAAGGCGCGTACGCGCTGTTTGGGCATCGGCTTGGTAGCGGCCTCCATCAGTTCCGCATCCGACAAAAGTGCCGGTCGCTTTGCCGCTGGACGCTTCGCTGCTGTGCGGGATCGCTTTGTACGTAAGCGAACGTATTCCGCCTGCGGCTCGCCTACTGTGCTCGGGGTGATCTTGCGCTTGGCCATCGTGCTCGTGTGCTTGTCAAAAGTACGATTACCAGCGCGCTCCGGCGAGCATACAACAACAGCTTGTAATTGGGTCGCCTTCGGCCTATTTCGGAAGGAACTCCACTCCTTCCATCACGATATCCTGCGTCATCACCAGGTTCAGGTTCTCCTTGTTGTGCAGCACCACCAGGTCGGTGCCGCGAGCGCGGGTCTCCTCCACCCGGTACACATCCATGGCCCGGATGGGCAGCACGGACACACGCTCCTCCACGGCCTGGCCGTTGAAGAGCAGCTCTTCCAATTCCCTGGACGGTCGTCCTTCCACCTGTAGTGCACCCTCACCCTGCCCATCCAGCACGCGGTCCATCAGGAAGAAGCCGCTTCGCCCCCCACGGTCAACGAGTTTATCCTCCGGGGCCAACAACACCAGCACATCCCGCGCACGGCTGATGGCCACATTGATCAGGTGCGGGTCGTTGAACAACGCGATGTCGCCGATCACCAGGCGGCCATCCGCACGCTTACTGCTCGCACTGGGATTCAGCAGGAAGATCACCACCTCGGCCTCACCGCCCTGGTAACGGTGCACCGAGGAGACCTCCACTGGCTTCACTGCTTCCGCCCCGTCATCTGCCGACTTGTCCTTGTTGAAGGGTTCCAGCAAGGTCTGGCACACGCGCACCTGGCGCACATAGGGACAGATGATGATGACCCGCTTGCCCGGGTTCTCCGTGGCCAGCACCACCGCCAGCCGCGCGGCCAGCAGCGCACTATGCACATGCACGGCGGAATGCTCGAAGGGTATGATGGTGGCCGGGTTCAGCATATCGTCGGCTGGCGCGCCTTTCTCCGGGACCAAGGCGGGGAAGGACCAGAGCCCGATCGGGGGCAAGGGCTCACTGCCCAAGGTGATGGCATGATCATCGTTGTTCCGGGCGCTGGTGACGCCATCTTCATAGAAGGTCCTGCTAAAGGCCTTGACGATCGACCTGCCCGAGCGGTAGTTCTTTGCCAGCCGATCGATCCGTGCACCGGGCAGTGCGGGTGCCTCCTCCAACGAGAACCGATCGATACCCGCCAACGTGAAGATGTTGTCCGTGGCGAAACCGCGGAGAACGATGTTCTTCTTCTCCGCCTCCAACCGGTCGCCCATGGAGGGTGTAGCGCCCACGGGCATCAACTGGAAGGGGTCGCCGGCGAACAGGAAGCGGGCGCCCAAAGCCCCCCAGTCGCTTGCATTGCGGTTGGCCGGGAGGGACATCAGCGGCAGCAGCGCATAGGGCAGGGACGCCATCGATGCCTCATCGAACACCACATGGTCCCAGTCCTCTTCGCGAAGGCCGGTCCCGTCCGCGAACCGATCGAAGGGGAAGCGGTGCATGGTGGTGATCACCACGGCAGGGTAGCCTTCATCCAGCGGGATGTCCTTGTTCTGTGATCCGAAGCGGTGTACCGCTTGCAGCACCTTCATGTCGCCGGATGCCTTCTCCGAGATGCGCTCGTACAAGACGTCCGCCGCGGTATTGGTGGGAGTGAGCACAAGCACCCTCGCCTCGGTATCGCGCACGCTTTGGATGAGCCGGTCCGCCAGCACCGTGGTCTTTCCGGTGCCGGGTGGGCCGAAGATGAACCCGATCTGACCGCCGGGTGCCCGCTCCTTGACCAGGTCGATGATCGGGCGGGCAGGTCCATGCGCTTGGTGGATATGGCGCCATGCCTCGGCCAGCGTCCGCATCAACATGTCCTCCACGGGCAGTTCGATCATGGCCACGGTGCTCTCGTTCAGCGCGAAGGGCAGGTGCTTCACGCGAACGCGTACTTCGCCCTCGGTGCCGGCCATCAGCTCGAAGTCGGTGATGTCCTGATAGGCCACCCCACGCTTCCGCAACTTCAGCTTCATGCCGTGGATGGTCCGGTCCCGGTCGGAGGTCAGCTCATAGGGCAGTTCCGCCACGTTGGGCCGCCGCAGCACCAGCACATCATCGGGCAAATGCTCCACCTCCTTGAACCGGAAGGCATGACCGTTCTCCCGGTCCAGCAGTTTGCGGCGATACTCCCACTCCACGGTGTTGACCAGCTCCTCCAGCGTGATCGCCGGGGCCGTGCTGAACATGAACTGCCGCTCGCGGAAATGCTCCACTTGCTGTTTCCGTTCCAGCGCCTCCACGTCCCGTGCCTTAGGTTCCGCTTCCTTCCTGCTGCCGCTGTGTTCCCGGTCGTGGAGCGCCCGGAAGGACTCCCGCATGGCAGCCGGCACCACCGCCTCGGCACCCTCGGAGAGCAGGTACAGCGCCACCATGATGGGGTAGCCGTCCGTGATGAAGATCCGCTGGCTGCCATCGGAAGGCGCGTAGGCCTTCACCCCGTGGCGCATGGCGAGGGAGCCACCTTCCCAGGTGAGTTCCAAGGGCAGTTGTTCGCCTTCGTACTGTAACACGGTCCATCCGTGGCCTTCGTTCTTCCAAGCTCCATAGACCGGGTCCTCACTTTCCCGGGCCTGTAGTTCCAGCTCGAGCGGCAAGGCCGTGCCCGGTGTACTTCCCTTGCTGCGCACCAGGTCCATGATGCGCTTTTCCTGCCGTGCGCTGACGAAGGTCTCCGCACCGCCTTTCGCACCGATCCACCGCAGGGTCTGGTCCGGTGGTGAGGGCAAGGGAGCCGCACATTCCTCCGTGTCCTTCAGCAGGGCTTCCCGCCATTCCAACACGGCATCGTCCCCGCTCCGCATGCCCAGGCCAAGCAGCACGGCCATCCGGGTGTACTCCTCCCCTGCCCACTCCAGTACCCAAGCCGGCACCTGTTCATCCGGAAGCAGCAATGCGTCCGGACCAGTGCTCCACTCTTCAGGGTGGGTGCCCATGATCGCCTCCAGCATGGGCTTGTACTTCTCGGACCGCATCTGGTCCAGCGCGACGTCGCTGCGGGCCTGCTCACGCATCAGCCAATCCAGGAAGGATCGCCGCTTCG
This sequence comes from Flavobacteriales bacterium, assembly GCA_008016945.1. Next base: position 9,716 of record SSGN01000179.1, on the reverse strand, counting down.
CATCGTCCAACTCCGCGCTCGCGAGATCCGGTGTGAACGCCGCACCCGATCGGGGGTCGGCAGCGAGCACTCCCTTGCTCCCGAACTTGATCGGATCCCATTGCTCACCCAGGTACTGCCGGATGTCGTCATAACGCTCGTGGAGCAGGAACTGCCGATCGATGAACGAGGGTCCGGTCAGCGCCCACCATTCCTCCATGGCGTAGCCTTGGCCGTCGGCTGCCAGCAACTCCAATTGCTCAAGGCCGGACCATGCCGGGTGCAGATGCTTCAGCGCGATGGCGAAGACCACCTGGCACCCGTTGTCAAGCGGTTTGTCGGCGTACTCTTCAGCGAGCCTGTCACCGATACGTTGCAGGTCCTGCTTGCTTTTCTCCTTCTTGCGGCGGAATACCTCGGCCAGGAAGTCATCGTCGTAGCCATGGTCCATGAGCGCATCACGCAGGGCATCGAAATGGGCCGCTCCGGCAGGTGCCATTGCCGGCAAGAGGCGCTGGATTGCCACTTCAACCTCACGCTCTGCGGGCATGCGCATGGCGAAGCGCTCCAGCACAAGACTGTCCTCCCAGACAAGCAGTTCATTGTCGCTTTGCAGGAACAGCCGGGGGCGCAGCAGTGCAGCGACCGACCGTTCCCGCACCTTGTGCCACCAGTCCATGAACGCCTGCACCTCCGGTGTGGGGCTGTTGTCCAGGATGATCTTGGGGATGTGCTCCACCAGGGTCATCATGGCCTTCTCATCGCGAAGCCGGTACAGCAGGGCGGCCGTATTGTTGTCCCATTCGGCCGGCGCCTTCTGCGCCAGCGCCAGCTCGAGTGTTTCCGCAGGTAACCATTCGCCCGCATCGGGAAAGGTCCCGTACCATGCATCCGTCCGCTCCAACAGCGCAGGCTCGGACAGGATGTTCCGGAGCGAAAGCGTGCGATCGCCGAGGCGCAGGAACGGAAGGTCCGGGTATTGGGCCGGGTCCAGTTTCAGCACCGTGAATTCCTTCAGGCATTCGGCGTAGGGCTCATCCGGCAGTCCGGCCATCCACGCATGCAGGGCGCTGTCCGGCTGCTCTTCGGTGAGCAGGGAGCCGATGGTGGCCTCCTGCAGGTTGAGCCGCGCACTGTTTCGGGCATGGCCGAGCACCACCTCGTCCATGTCCTTGGTCCAGTGAAACCAGTGGAGCCCCTCGCCCAGTACGTGCTCCGGGATGCGCAGTTTGGAGCGCCGGATCCGTACCCGCTCCTTCGGCACAAAACCGCCATCCATGGTGGGCACATGCTCCCGGATGAACGCGATCAAGGGCTCCTGCACCTGCTGGTGCAGCACCGGCAGCTTGCAGGGCTCGAAGGCCGAGGCAAGGATCACCTTGAACAAGGCCCGGTACTTTTCCGGCTCGCTGCGCATCCATTCGCGGGCCTGCTCCAGCACCCGCACGGCAAGGCGCTCCAGCAGGCGTGCATTGATCGCACTGTCCGCGTTCAGCTCGGTGCGCTGGGCCTGCTTCTGCAATCCGTTGGAGTGGATCACGTAGCCCATGCCGTGCGCCTCCTTGGTCATGGGGAAGTACTGGTAGAGCGTGGGCTCCTTCGCGAGGCGTTCCACCGCATCCTCCGCATAAGCGAACACCAGTTCCACATCCTGGTGCTCCTCGCGGAAGCCCAAGGTCCGCAGTCCGTCCGCCGGGATGCGCAGCGCGATGGTCTCCAGCGGCACCCGTTCGATGCGCTCGCCGTTCACGGTGATGGAGGCGAGCTTGCGCAGGAAACGCAGGCTCACGCCCATGCAGGAGCGGATCTCGCCCATGTGCGTATCAAGTACCTCGCGCTTGCCTTCGCCCAAGTGCAGGAAGAAGAGCGATCCCCGCGCGGGACGGTCCGCACCCAGCTTTGCAGCGGCCCAGCGGCGGAAGGTCTCGGCCTCCGCGTGGGTGAAGGCCACCACGTCGCCGAAGCCGATGTCCTTGACCACCTCGCCGGGAGCAGCGGGAAAGCAAGTGAGCAGGATCTTGAAGAGCCACGGCGCCTGGCCCTCCGTAGCATCTACCGACCACGGTTCACGTGCCTCGCCGAGGAAACGATCCAGTTGTTCGCGGGTGGACCAACTGAAGATCATGGGACCGGCATGGTGGTCCAGCAATTCCTCCAATCCGGATTCGCGCCCCACCAAACGGTGGAAGAGTTTGAAGCCCACCCCGTACTGGCCGATCATGCCCTCCTGTGCAGCATGCTGGCGCAGGGCCTTCTCGCTGCCGAAGGTGTCCAGGATGCTCTTCACGTCCCGCGCATCGAAGGCCTCGCCATCATTGCAGGCCAGGAAGTAGGCCTCATCGTACCACAGGCGCAGGTCCGTGGCGCCGCAATCGGCGGCGTTCTGGGTGATCTCGTAGATGGCCTGGTCGTTCTGGGCCATTTCCAGCACACCCCGCAGTTTTCCGGCGATCGGCTCGCGGCCGGGTCCCGTGGAGCTTTGCCAGAACTTGAAAAAGCCATCCACCGGCGTGCCTTCCACCTCGGTGCGGCTGCCCATGAAATCGGGGTCCCAGGCCGGGTTCACGTTGAACTCGGTCTGCAAGTGGCGGCGATAAGCGGCGATATTCCGGATGCGCATGGTGCTCAGCTCTGCAAAATATCACATCGGTGCACTTCCAGCAGCTTGCCGCATGGAAGGCCTATGGACAGAAAAGAAAAAGCCCCCCAAGTGTGCGTGCAGAGCAGAGGCCTGGGAGGCGTATTGATACAAAGTAAGTGGAGTATCAGCTGCTCACCGCGATGATATCCGCAACGGCCTTCTTGTAGCTCATGCCCCTCAGCCGCTTCACGACCACGATGCGGGTATCATTGTATTGCTCCACGCACTCCAGGTTCTCACCCAGCCGGGTTGAGCGGGGCTTTGTGGGCAATCCTTTGCGGAACGGCGCCCACCAGGAGTCGTTGGTAAGCACCACGCAAAGCTTGGGACGCAACTCATCCAACTCCATCCGTACCAGATCCACCGCGTCCGGGCGCTGCAAAGCACGGTCGGTCTCCGTTGGATTGTACTTCTCCTTCGCATCCGGTATCGAGTAATCCTGCGGAGCGATCTTGTACAGGTTGGACCACACGAGCCCTTTGTGCCAGTTCCAGTCCTCATCATCCGTGATGAGATGCCGGTGCTGCATAAGCCCTATTGTGGTCTGCCAGAAGAACGAACTCCACGCGCGGTATCCCTTCTCACGGCCCTCGTAATGCGCCTGTTCCTCCGGGGGACGCTTGTTCAATGTGCCATTTGTCCAGAGCACGTTCACCCAATCCAGTGGCGAGTGACCGGGGTAGGGTTCGTTGGAGTAGCGCTCGCTTTCCAACACACGATCCGAGGGGATAGGGTTGACGTAATCCAACTCCGGATGCCAGCCGCCTACCGCTTGCCCATAGACCAACACCTCCACATCTTGGTCCGTGCGCACACCAATGCTCGGATAGAAGTCGGTGTATCGCCCCTGCTCAGAGTAGCTGTTCACCAACCGCCGTTGGAAGGCTTCCAAGTGGGCCTGATAGGCCTTGTGATAGGCTGAAGAAAGGGTCTTGTATGCGGTCATCGGTGAGCGTTATTCGTACTCGGCAAACCTCCCCTTCAACTTTTGTAAGCCCGCTACATGATGTCCCTACACAAGGTCTGGCTTGGTCGGGGCCACTCCTGGAACCAGCCATCGTAGTAGGCCTGCAACGGGCTGTCCTTGATCAGGGTGGCCAGGTGCACCTTGTAGTTCTTCACATTCAGCGGAACTTGGTTGGCCAGGAGGAAGTCGATGAGCTTCATCTGTTATTCAGCCGAACGCTTTCACATTGGGCGGATTAACGTTGCTCGGATAAACCAGAGCCCCGCTAGCGAAAACCTCGTCTTCAAAGCGGGCATTGATGGTACGGATGTCCTTGACATGCTTACTTGCATGCAAGGCCATGATCAGGGTGGCCAGACCGAAGGATGGGATCGCTGGGTCTCCGCTTTTGACCATGCGTTTGAACTCCTTGCTCAGGGATTTAGGTGTAAATGGTATCGCCTTCCAAGCCTCATTCTCTCGCCCTTGTTTCGCCAACGGTAAGGCATCCATGAGCGTGTGCAGGTGAATATTCAAGAATGCGTGCCCAATGGCACCATACTGGCACAACCGCCGTGAGTAACCCATCGAGGTGATCACCGGCCGACCTACTACCTGTTCCTTCTTGATGCCTAGTTCCGTTTCCATGCCGCGCAGCGCAACACGCTCATAATCCACAGCACCATCAACCACATCCTCCGGCCGCACACCCTCATCCACAGAGCAGTGCCACGCGCCTGGTGCTACAGATACTGATCGGCTGCGACGGACAAGGATCACGAATTGATCACGCGTGATCACCGCGAGCGTTAGACCAGGACAGCCCATTACAGGCAATTCCGATGAGACCTCCCCGGACCAGTCCTTGAAGAAGTTGTCACGAACCGTGCCGGTACCACCGTGCAGTGGTGAATCAAGATCAGCGATGACACTTACATAATCGAAGTATCCTGAAACCGCAGCGTGGATATGGAATATGGGGCGCTCATGTTTGTCCGCAGACCGCTGGCTGAAGAACGAGGTCATAGGAACGAATGGTCCATTGTAATAAGTGCGCTTGGCCTTTCGAGCTATGTGGGTGTTGTTCAGCTCAATGAAATGCTCCCGGTGCACTTCCAAAGCCGGCGGTAACCGCAACTTGATGTCCTCATCCACCAATGCCTGGATGATGATCCCTTCAGGGAACACCCCTTCGAGTACAACCCAATCGGTGATGGCCAAACGGCCATAGCGCAACTCTGGCATGTTGTCAAAGGTCTTTGGCCGACCTAAGCGAGCTCTTTGAGTGCGCCACCAGATGCGGAGGTCATCATCAAAACCGAGCCACTTCAGAACTTGCGCGACAATTCCAAATGACACATCCATCGGTTGATCCTATTGTATTCTGCTGTTAAAATACACGACTGTCCAATTACCGACCATCTATCCAACGAACGCTCCTCTCATCTACCCAAGCTCCCACTGAACGCCCCCTGCAACAAGCTCCCGAACAAGGCCTCGCTCTGGTGCAGGCTCTCCGTAGCCAGAGCTTTATCGCGCTCGATTCGAGAAAGAGCTTGGCAGAAGTGCTCCTGAACGTCGATTGGTGGTAGCCGGAGCTTTACTTCCTTGATGAGCGAAAGATTCAACCCGCTCATGATGGCGCCCCTCGACCTAGCGAACAGCTGATGGATCACCCTTTCGTCCGAATGGATGGAGAACGAGATGAAAGCAGGGTTCGCCTTTGACTGGTCCAGTGTGATCGCCGCCAAGTGCTTGGAGTTGATCGCCGGGCCGATGTCCGCAGGCACAACCGCAGAACGGCCGATGGTTGCCATGATGGTAATGAGCACGTCACCCGGTCGAACGGTATAGCGCTTCAACTCATTGTACTTCTCGTGGGTGATGAACCTGCGACCTTTCCAAGAGAATCGATTCTCGACCGCATTGTCGATACCGAGCACTGCGACGCCTTCATCGACGAACTCACTGTGTAAGAGGTCGCTTCCAAATGGTCCAGAACGCAAGGAGTTGGGTGCACTCGAAACCAAGTCCTTCAGCTCCACCAATGGCCATTCCCTAACATCAGGGTTCCCATCCCCGAACATCTCCAGGAACAGGCTCTTGGCCAGTTGGTCGTACACCGCCAGGGTGCGCTTGTCGTTGGCAACCAGCGCCTGCGCCTTGTCCAGGATCGCCGCGATGCGACGCTGCTCGGGGAGAGGGGGGAGGGGAATCTTGAACTGTGCCAGAAGCTTCGGGTCAACCCGGGGGAGGTTCGCTCCTGAGCATGCTTTCACAGCGGTCTCGATCATCCAAGGGGTACGCAGATAGTAGTAGAGGTATCGCTTCTCAAGCTTGTTCGCATCAGGCAGAATCGGAATGATGTCCGTGCTACAGATGCCTTCGAAATCAGGAAGCGTGATCTTGCTCAGGTATGGCCTCAGCTTTCCGTAGAGCAAGTGGTTAGGGCCAAAGACGAACTTGTTGCTCAGCAACTCACCCTGCTCCACATCAACCGGTAGAGCAGTGCCATCCGAGTAGACATTCTCCAAGCCGAGGTACTTAGTCCCGGTTCGTATTTCGGATGGAATGATCGACTCGCGATCGATCGCCGCTACTTCTCCCAACTCGACCATCCTCATTTCAGTAGCGCTTCCAGTTCGTCCAACAAGGTCAATCGCTCCTGCGCCAACTGCTTCAGGCCCGGCTGTTCCGCAGTGCCATTGATCAGCTCGGCGGGCGTGGGGTACTTCACCGCCTCGTACACCACCTGCTTGTAGCGGTTGATGCTCAGGTCCCAGCCGTTGGCCTTCAGTTCTTCAAAGGGCACCCGGAAGCTCTGGTCCGTGCGGGCGCGCTTCGCTTCTCCCTTGGTGCCATAGCGGGCCAGGATGTCGGCCAGGTCGCTGCGGCCCAGCAGGGCGGTGGCCTGCCCCTTCGCGTCGGTGAACTGGGCCTCCTGCTCGGCCTCGGAGAGCTGCGGCGTGCGCTTGTCGTCCAGGCTGTAGCCATCGGCGCGCATGTCGTAGAACCACACCCGATCCGTGCCGCCGCTGTTGGTCTTGGTGAAGAGCAGGATGGCGGTGCTCACCCCGGCGTAGGGCTTGAACACGCCGCCGGGCATGCTGATCACCGCGTGCAACTGCTGCCCCTCGATGAGTTCCTGACGGATCTGCTTGTGGGCCTTGCTGCTGCCGAAGAGCACGCCATCGGGCACGATCACCGCCGCCCGGCCCCCGGTGCGCAGCGTACGCAGGATCTGGCCCAGGAAGAGCAGCTCGGTCTTCTTGCTGCTCACCGTGCGCAGGATGGCGGGGTCCACGGCATCGTGGTCCAAGCTGCCCTTGAAGGGCGGGTTGGCCAGCACCAGCGTGTAGACCTCCTGCAGGTGGCCCAACTCTTTGCTCAGGGCGTCCTGGCCAATGAGCTCGGGGTGCTCAATGCCGTGCAGCATCAGGTTCATGGCGCCGATGCGCAGCATGCTGGGGTCGAACTCCACACCGTTGAAGAGGCCGCTGTTCCAGTGGCGCTGGAAGTCCTTCTGGTGGAAGGCCTCGGGGTGGGTGCGGCGCAGCTCCTCGCTGGCGGCCACCAGGAAGCCGCAGGTGCCGGCGCTGGGGTCGCAGATGCGGTCGTCGGGCTGTGGCCGCATCAGCTGCACCATCAGGCGGATGATGTGGCGCGGCGTGCGGAACTGGCCGTTCTGCCCGGCGGTGGCGATCTTGCTCAGCAGGTACTCGTACAGGTCGCCCTTGGTGTCGCGGTCGGCCATGTCGATGGCGGCGATCATCTGCACGGCGCGGTCCAATAGGCGCGGCGTGGGGATCATGAAGGTGGCGCCCTTCATGTGCCGGCTGAATACGCTGCCCTCGGCGCCCAGTTGCTTCATGAAGTCGAACACGGTAAGGTTGTCGTGCCGCGCCTCGGGCCTCGTGAAGAGGGCGAAGAGCGTGTCGGGGTCCTTGTCCTTGAAGCTGCTCCAGCGCAGGTCCTTGTACTTGGCGGGGTAGATGGGGTCCTTCAGGGTGGCGCCGAGCTTGGCGGCCTGCTTCTCCTTCAGGGTCTGCATCTCGTCCAGCCTGCGCAGGAAGAGCAGGTAGGTGATCTGCTCGATGACGGTGAGCGGGTTGGAGACGCCGCCTGTCCAGAAGGCCTCCCAGAGCTTGTCGACGGTGGAACGGAGGGTGCCGGTGATCATGGGGTGAAGATGGTCAATGCTTGGTGAGCGAAATGAATTCCCATTTGATTTGGCCGTTGACGTCGACCCGCTTGGATTCGTCAGAGATGAGGTCACCATCTACCAACCCGTACTGTTGTATGAGTTCCTTTTTGATGAATGCATCGCCAGCGTGTGCAAAGGGTTTGTCGTCGCGCTTCTTGACAATTACCCGGCTCAACTCCTTGGTTTCCGCTTCGGGCAAATGAAGACCATCAGGGCCAACGGCTTCCTCGTGCAGCCAGCTCCGGTTCGCCACGGGATTTGGATGGGCTTCGGCGAATCGCTTGAACCAAACGAGAACGTCCATGAGTTGAAAGACGATGGTGCTCAAGAGGTAAGGCGTAACGCCATGCTCCAGCAATGCTTCGCGGTTGTCGAGTGCGTAGTTCGTTCCCTCGATCGTTTCATCGGCGTGCGAGCTTTCACTGGACACGCGCAAGATGTTGTCCAAGGCATCGGCGATGATCCTGGGCATCGGCTTGCGGTCGCAGCGCAGCGCCACGGTGGGCGATGACTTGCTCGGATGAAGCACGCGGTCACCTCGTAGGTACAAGGCGGACAAGCGCTGGTTGATGCGGGGGGTGACCAGGATATCCGGCAACATCCCTTGGCGATGCACAGCATAGAACAAGTGTTCGATCACTTGCCGCAAGGGGTTCATGAGCAGGCGGTCGCTGCCGGACTTGTCGCCCCGCTCCACGAAGAGCAACGCATTCATGAACAACGGGTCGGCGGCGGGTTCCAAGTAGGGGGCTTTGAGCACAGCGAATACATCGCTGAACCGGTCGCGCAAGGCCTGCTCGTTGCTGCGGTCCACAAGGACCTTCAGTTCTGCATAGAGCTCCTTTTCGTTGCCTTTCAGATACCGGCGCTCGTCACGGCGTTGCTTCGTGGCTCCTTCATCGAAGCCGGTGTTGATCACGTACGGGATGTGGATGTTGGCCCCCTTCCATTGGTCGAGGTCCCGTCTGGCTTCGATCAAGTGGTCGATGTCCTCGGTGGGGGAGTTCTCGTCGATCTGACCCTTGGCGTCGAGGATCACGGCTTTGAAACGTTTCTCCCGTACCGGTGCCTTGGCCTGCGCCCAGGTCTTGAACCAGGTGACCGCAAAGCCGTGCTTGACGGCCGTTGCGACCTGTGCCTCGGCATAGGCTTGGTCGTCATCCACAAGTGCTATGGGGACAAGTTCAGTCATGGTCTTCGGGGTGATCTATCGGTAGTTCGATGGTGAAGCGCACGGTCATGTGGGTGGAGCCTGTCTCCCAGTCGAGGGGCTCCCAGTGGTTCTCATCCAAGCGTTGGTCCTTGGCGAAGGAGGAACGCGCTGTCCGCTCATCAAGCTCCAGGTTGCCGGATGAGAAGCGCCCATGGTGGTTGGCGATGATGCGATCCATGAGGTAACCCCCGATGCCGTTCCCGTTCGTGGAATCGAGCCGTTTGCCGAAGGTGACAAGATCTTGATGCGAGAAGCCTTCAGCGAACGGTTTCCCATTGTTCTCGATCATGATCACCAACCAAGTACGACCGGGTTCGGTGCGTGTGCCGACGTGCACAAGCACGGTAAGGTCATCCCGCTTCGGATCACGTGCGTGCTTGGCCATGTTGGTGAGCAGATTCTGGATCACCAGGGCGAACTGCTCTTGATCCACCCGCGCGACCACGCCGTCAGCGGACTCCAATCCAGCTTCGCATTGGAAGTAGACACGTAGGTCTTTGATCTGCTCGCCCAACCCACGAACCTCGGTTCGGAAAAGGCGTCGGAGATCCACAGGTACGGGCCGCAGGCTGTCCTTGTCCGAACGGATCACGTCGTTGATCAACTTGAATAACCCGCGCATGCGGTCGAGACCCGCGTCGATCCTCCCCAACTCGGTGCTAACCCTCGCTTGCTTCTGCGCATCAAGGTCCGCTGCGAGTAGACGAATGGCTTCCATCGGCTCCTCCACCAG
>SSGN01000156.1 GCA_008016945.1 Flavobacteriales bacterium | reverse complement strand
GAGCGTGCTTCCGATGTTCATCCCGCTTTCCTTGAGTTGCCCTCAAGGAAGCCATCATCGGAGATGCACCCCGATTCAAATCCGCCCCACGCTCTTTCCTTCGGAAACCCGCATCCATGCTCAGTTCAACTCATGTTCGACCTTCAGTTAACCGGACAGCAGTGACCCGAAGCAGTTCCAGTGTGGTATCGGCCAATAGCTCCGGTAAGGGCATCCGGCCTTCGTTGGGGCCGTACGCGGCATCCCATACCAACAGGTCGTTCGTGCCGAGATAGGTGCCAGCGGAGGTGGCTGACGTGTCGAACGGGTCGATCCCGGAGAAGAGCGTGACCATCGGGGGCGCGTGCACCACCCGGTGGTGTTCTTCGGCCAGGTCGGCAACCGCATCGCCCACGACCCTGGCCACTCGCTCCACGGGCGAATCGTGTACGGGCAACGGGTGTTCCTGAAGGAATGCCCTCATGGCCCAGACGATGTAGATCCCGCCGCCGACGATGCCGATCGACTTCCGCGGTAGAATGCTAAGAGAAGCCAGACGTTCCGGCAGCACCAGCATCGCGCATACGAAGAGTGCGCCGAGCGGCGCCCCGGTAGCCAATACACGGGTGAGCCCCAGGGACCCTTTCCACCCCTTCCACCAAAGCACGGAATGAACCACGACTATGCCGAGGACCGGAAGCAGTGCTGTGACCGTTAAGCGGATCGTGGAACGGCGACCCTCTCCGGGTTTTCGCACCGAAAGGGCGGCCAGGATCAGCGCCACGGCCAAAGCCAAGAGGAAGGGAGTGCCATAGATGCGGTCGATCTGGTCGATGAAATGGAGCAATGGACCATGGCCGTATACCTCCTGCGCACCCGTATATGGGTCGTGGGTAAAAGCCCAAAGCGGGTCCTTGAAGACCAAGCCTCCAAGGATGCCATAGCACACATGGCCGGCAAGGAGCCCGGGCAATGCCTTCCATTGTTTTTGCCAGAGCACCCATCCTGCCAGGAAAGGCCACACCGCCACATATTCCGGCCTGGCGAACGGAAGAAACGATGCCACCACCATGGATCGCATATGTCGTCCTTGCCATAGTGCGGCCACTGAAAGAACGGTGAGCGATGCGAACAGGATCTCCGTAAGCCCGGAGAACACCATGGCGCCGTATACGGGCATGCACATCAATAGCGGTGCGAAGAGCCACCGGCCCAGCGGCGATCGGTCCCTCAGTACCACATCGGCACCGTGGCATGTGGCAAGGAAGCACAGTGCGTTGAAGACGGCCATGCTTTTCACGCCGAACTGTGCGAAGGGAGAGGAGAGCAAGGTGAAAAGGGGCTTTCCCCAGTGATCCAGAAAGAGCGCTGGATGTGCCCAAGCGAACTTCGCGATCAGAAAGTGCATCACCCCATCTCCGCTCTCTGGCACTCCGGTTGAGAGGAAGCGTAGGATCACGGGGCAGGCAGCCCAGATGATCCACCAGAGCTTTATCCTGAGACCGGTCATCCCGGGGTCATAGGCCGTACTTCAAGATGCACCAGATGGCGCGGAACCCGTCCTTCCAGCCGATCTTCTTGCCCTCGGCGTAGGTGCGGCCGTAATAGCTGATCCCCACCTCGTAGATGCGGATGTCCTTGACCCGCGCCAGCTTCGCGGTAACCTCGGGCTCGAAGCCGAATCGCCGCTCACGCAGATCGAGGCCCTTGGCGATGTCGCTGCGGATCAGCTTGTAACAGGTCTCCATGTCCGTCAGGTTCAAATTGTTGAACGCGTTGGAGAGGTGCGTGAGGAATTTGTTGCCGATGCTGTGCCAGAAGAAGAGGATGCGGTGCGGGTGGTGGCCCATGAACCGAGACCCGAACACCACGTCAGCGAAGCCCTCGCAAATGGGCCGGAGCAGGTCGTTGTACTCGCGCGGATCGTACTCGAGGTCGGCATCCTGCACCAGCAGGTATTCGCCGGTAGCCTCCTGGATGCCCCGGTGGATGGCGGCGCCCTTGCCCATGTTCTTCGGCTGCTGTATGAAGCGGATGCCCATGGTTGGGTTGGCCTCCATGTAGCGTTCCACCGCCTGTACGGTCCCATCCTTGGACCCATCGTTCACGATGATGATCTCCTTGGTGATGCCATCACGCAACTCCACCGCCTTCACTTTGTCCAGGATCAGGTGGATGGTACGTTCCTCGTTGTACGCGGGAATGATGATGGACAGTGTGCGGATCGACATGCGGTTCGAGTTCCTCTATAGTTTGAAGATGAGCATTCCCTCGAAAGCACCGACCGGCCGATCGAGATAAGGTTCAAGCCAAGGCTCAACGACGAAATGGTCTTTGTGGTATATGAAGTAGCGGGCGCCATTCCGTTCGCGCGCCTCCAGTGCGGCCTGATCGAAGGGCTCGAGGCCGTATCCCACCCAACCTTCGTGGCCGAGGAGGTAGAGCGAAGCACAGACCGTCTTATCCGTGGGTAGGAGGATCCTGTCCTGATCCGTGATCCCGATGGACCTCAGGTATGGCTTCATCCGCAGACAGGGGCCCAGGGCCCAGTACTGGGCCATGTCCCAGAAGTGCGCTTCTTCAGGATGGTAGATGGGCAAGAAGCTCTTCGGGTCGAACCCGCCCTGGACACGGGTGCGCATCCGGTGGTTGTTGCCCGCGTATACCGCGTGGTACACGAAGAGCAAGGCGAAGGCGGCCAGGAGCCAAGGGGAGCCGAAGGCCCGTGGGAACCTGGTGCGGATCACGGAAAGGGAAAGCACGATCAGCACCAAGGGCAACAGCAGGGGGATGATGAAGTAGTACTCGTGCGCATCGAGGGTGATGAACCAGAGCAGGGTGAACAGGGTAACACCGCCCATCAGGGTCAGCAAGGCCAGCCATCCGGTGCGTGGTACGTGAGGTGCCTGGGTGATCAGGAACAGGAGCAAGGCGCCCAACATGATCCAGGCCGGCGTGTCGAAGAGCTGCCAGACCATGACCCCCGTGCCGCCCTTCCAGGCCGTATCGATCTGTTCGTCGGTCAGGTCCCAGAGCGCCCAGGTGCCGCTGTGCGAGAAGGGGAACCGGTGTTCTTCCACGTACGCGTTCGACCAGCGGTACCAGGCCGCGTTCACCACCAGCACACCCAGCAGCAGGAAGAGCCCCGTCCAGCGGTGTTGGATAACGGCTCGGCCACGAACGAAGATGCTCGGAAGCACGTTCTCCGCGGTCCAGAGCACCAGCAGGGTGAGCGGGGCCATGAGGGCCGGGAGCTTCAACAACCCCGCCAGGGCGAAGAGGATGGAGGCGAGCACCAGGTCGCGCTTTCGTTGCTCCGGCCAGCTCCTGAACAGCGCCCAACAGCCCAGTAGCATGAGGTCGAACGCGGGCACATCGGGCATGAAGCTGATGGCGAAGTACACCACGGCCGGTACGGTGAAGAAGAACAAGGAGACCAGCACCGCCCACAGCTCGGCGCGGAGGATCCGCCGGAGCGTTAGGAACAGGGCAAGGCTTGCCGTGAAGTGGAGCAGCAGCATGAAGGCCCGGTAGGCGAACTCGCTGGGGCCGGTAAGGCGCCAGAGCTGGGCCATGGCGTAGTACAGGATCGGGAATTCGGCAACGGTGCGCCCGGTGGTCAATCCATCCGCGGCCAGGTGTTGCAGCTGGGGGTCGAAGAGGTCGTTGCCCTTGGACCAGTAGGTGTGGGTGAACGAGAGGGCGGCGGTCTGCCTGCTCAGGTGGTGCGGGAATGGCCGTTGGTGCATCACGCGACCGTACTCGAACAGGCCGCACATCGCGACGAACAGGGCCACGAAGAGCCAGGGCCCTCCATGTCGTTCCAAGTAGGATCGGACCCCCATCCCCCTTGGATCAGACCGTCATCTCCGGCACCTCCGCAGGCACCACCAAACGTCCTTCCGTCTTCGCTTTGATCTCGTCCACACTTACGCCGGGTGCGCGCTCCAACAACACGAAACCCGCGTCGGTGATGTCGAACACGCCGAGGTCGGTCACCACCTTCTTCACGCACTTCACGCCGGTGAGGGGCAATGTGCAGCGCTTCAGCAGCTTGCTTTCGCCGGCCTTGTTGGCGTGCATCATGCACACGATGATGTTCTCGGCGCTGGCCACCAGGTCCATGGCACCGCCCATGCCTTTCACCATTTTCCCGGGGATCTTCCAGTTGGCGATGTCGCCGTTATCGGCCACTTCCATGCCACCGAGCACGGTGAGCTGCACATGCTGGCCACGGATCATGGCGAAGCTGGTGGCGCTGTCGAAGATGCTGCTGCCCGGCAAGAGGGTCACGGTCTGTTTGCCGGCGTTGATCAGGTCGGCATCCTCCTCGCCTTCGTACGGGAAGGGCCCCATGCCCAGGATGCCGTTCTCGCTCTGGAACACCACGTTGATCCCGTGGGGCACATAGTTCGCCACCAGCGTGGGGATCCCGATGCCCAGGTTCACATAGTAGCCATCCCTCAACTCGCGCGCGATCCGCTGCGCCATTTGTTCTTTGGTGAGCGCCATGGTTCAGTTGCGTTTGCGCGTGGTACGTTGTTCGATGCGTTTCTCGTAGTCCTCGCCCTTGAAGATCCGGTTCACGAAGATGCCCGGTGTATGGATCTCGTCCGGATCGAGCGCACCGGGCTCCACCAGCTCCTCCACTTCGGCCACGGTGATCCGGCCGGCCATGGCCATCATGGGGTTGAAGTTGCGCGCCGTGCGTTTGTATACGAGGTTGCCGAAGCGGTCGCCCTTCCACGCCTTGACCAGCGCGAAATCGGCGCGTAGCCCGGTCTCCATCACGTACATCTTGCCGTTGAACTCGCGCGTCTCCTTGCCTTCGGCCACCTCGGTGCCGTAACCCGCCGGGGTGTAGAACGCCGGAATGCCCGCACCACCGGCCCGGCATCGTTCGGCCAAGGTGCCCTGGGGCACGAGCTCCACCTCCAGCTCACCGCTCAACAGTTGCCGCTCGAACTCGGCGTTCTCGCCCACGTAGCTGCTGATCATCTTCCGGATCTGGCGCGTGCGGAGCAACAGGCCCAGGCCGAAATCGTCCACGCCAGCGTTGTTGCTGATGCAGGTGAGGCCTCGGACCCCCTTGCGCACCAAGGCCGCGATGCTCTTTTCAGGGATGCCGCAAAGGCCGAAGCCCCCGACCATCAATGTCATGTCGTTCTGGACGCCTTCAAGGGCCGCATCGGCGCTGGCCACGATCTTGTTCATGCCTGGTAATGGAAGTGCGACGAAGATAGCGGCTGTGGCACATGCGCTGGGCGTGCGGCCGCAGGCCGTGGACCCCTGGTGGTGGGCCGTAGCGTGCGCCGGTCCGCCACGGTGCCCCTCCACTCCGCAGCCGGTGAGGCGTGCTCAATCCCAGGTCGGCCTGGTCGTGGCACCGCCCACCACGCCTTTCTTCCGGCAGTCGATCTCCACGCCGAGGTCGCCGACAGGCCTTTCGAAATCGCCGGTGCTGATCTCGATCCGGGGGTTGGCGTACACCTTGTTCATGTAGTAGCCGTAGATCGGCAGGGCCATGTTGGCGCCCTGTCCCTTGTCCGTGCTGGAGAATCGTACACTGCGGTCCTCGGCACCGGTCCATACGCCGGTCACCAGGTCCGGGGTGATGCCGATGAACCAACCGTCGCTGTTGTTCTGCGTGGTGCCGGTCTTGCCGGCTGTGGGGAATTTGATGTTCGCGTATTTCTGGCGCGTGCCCCAGCTGGTGCGCAGGCGCAGGCCGGTGCCCACCACCTTGCCGGTGCTGGGGTTGTACGCACCGTCGGTCACGCCCTTCAACATGTCCAGCATGATGTAGGCCGTGCGTTCGTCCAGGGCTTCGTAGGTGTTCGGGGTCACATCGTAGATGGTGTTGCCGTTCTTGTCCTCGATCCGCGTGAACGTGATCGGCTCGATGTACACGCCCTGGTTGGCGAAACTGCTGAACGCTCCGGTCATCTCCATCAGGGTGAGGTCGGCAACGCCCAGGCACAGCGAGGGCACGGGCTCCAAGGGGCTCTTCACCCCCATGTGCCGGGCGAGCACCGTGACCGCTTGCGGGCCGTATTGTTTCATGAGCCAGGCGGTCACCGTGTTCATGGAGTTGGCCAGGGCGTATTCCACGGTCACCATGCCGCCATACACCGCATCGCTGTTCTCGGGGCACCAATTGGGCTGG
Organism: Flavobacteriales bacterium; assembly: GCA_008016945.1. Next base: position 23,077 of record SSGN01000156.1, on the reverse strand, counting down.
CCGGGCGGCATGTCGAAACACACTTTCTGGTTGGGCACTTCGCGGCAGGGTTCCATGCCTTCGCGGATGGCCGTGGCGTATACGAAGGGCTTGAAGGTGGAGCCCACCTGGCGCCGGGCCTGTTCCACGTGGTCGTACTGGAAGTTCTTGAAGTCGATCCCGCCCACCCATGCCTTCACGAATCCGGTATGCGGGTCCATGCTCAGGAGCCCACTTTGCAGGAAGCTCTTGTAGTAGCGGATGGAGTCCATGGGGCTCATGGTGGTGTCGATCTCCCCGTGCCAGCTGAATACGCGCATGGCCACCGGGGTGTCGAACACCTTCGGGGCATCCTCTTCGCGCACCACCTTCCAATAGGTGTCGCAGCCTCCCAGGTCGGGTCGGCAGTGCCAGTGGTCGGTGCCTTCGTGTTTCACTTGCTCGATGTACTTGGCGGGACGTTCGCATACACCGCATTGTTTGCCGGTCATCACCCTGTACCGTACGCTCCGCTTCATGGCGGTGCTCAGGATCCCATCGGTCTCCTCCTTCGATACCCGATGGTCGAACGGTCTGTTCTTCTTCCGGGCCAGGTCTTTGAAGAAGTCGGCCTGCAGTTCGGTGCGCAGGTGCTCCCGTACGGCGTATTCTCCGTATTGCTGCATGTCCTTGTCCAGCGTGGTGTACACCTTCAGACCATCGGTGTAGATGTCGTACGGGGTGCCGTCGGCCTTGGCGTATCGGAAACTGCCATCGTCGTTCTTGGTGGCCAGCAGGGCTTGCAACTTGGCGCGCAACACCTCGCGGAAATAGGGCGCCAAGCCTTCGGTGTGGTCCACCCGTTGGAATCGCAGTCCTAGGGGCAGGGTCTTCAAGGAGTCGTATGCCGCCGTGGTGAGGAAGCCGTTCTTGCGCATCTGGTCCAACACCACCATGCGCCGTTGCAACACGGTATCCAGCCTGCTGGCCCGGTTGGGGTTGAACAGCGCGGGGTTCTTGAGCATGCCAACGAGCATGGCCGCTTCCTGCACGTTGAGGGAATCGGGCGTGGTGCTGAAGTACACCCGTGCCGCGCTATGGATGCCCACCGCCTGGTTGATCCAATCGAACCGGTTGAGGTACATGGCGATGATCTCGTCCTTGGTGTACTGCCGTTCCAGCTTGGCGCTGATGATCCACTCTTGGAATTTCTGGAAGGTGCGTTCCACGAAGTTGTCCGCCCGATCGGTGAAGAGCATCTTGGCCAGCTGTTGGGTGATGGTGCTGGCGCCCCCTTTCTTGCCCAGGTAGATGGCGGCGCGAAGGGTACCGCGCACATCCACCCCGCTGTGCTGGCGGAAGCGTTCGTCCTCCGTGGCGATGAGCGCCTGTACCACGTTCGGGCTGATCCGGGCGTAATCCACCGGGATCCGGTTCTCCTTGTAATACTGCCCCATCTGTGTGCCATCGCTGAAGAGGATGGCCGTGGCCAGGTCGCTGCGTGGGTTCTCCAGGTCTTCCGTGCTGGGCAGATCGCTGTTGGCGGCAAGGAAGAGCATGAAGAGCAACCCCAGCACCGGCGAGAGCACGATGAACCACCAGGTCCAGCGGCGTAGGCGGTTCGGTCGTGGGGATGACGGCTTGTTCATGAGGAGGATAACGCCGTTCGGGGCGTGCTATTGACGTGGCCGAATTTATCCGCTGTGGCCGGGTCGGGCCAAGGGACCGCAACAGGAGTTTTCACCGGGCCGGGCGGGATCACGGCCTGGAACGCATCACACTGATGCCTACGTCCAACACACCGGTCAGGTCTTCCGTGCGCATCGCCTGTTCCAAGGTGATCCGGTACGCACCCTTGGCGGGAAAGCGATCGCCGAGCTTGTAGAGCACATGTGCTTGGTAACGATCGGCGAAGATGAAGCCCTGTCCCTTGCCATACCACTTGCCGGTGGGGTCCGCCAACAGGCACTCCACGGTGTCGCGCGCCATGCGGTCACCGGGACCCTCCAGGTCCACGAAGAGGTATAGGCTGCTGAAGGGGTAGTCGCCGTTGTGCCGCAGGTCAACGAAGATGTCGTACTTGTTCAGCGTATCGTCGATGGTGAAGTTGAATTGTGGCTTGTTGGCGCGGTTCCAGGCCTCTGCGGCCATGGGAACATCGGCCTGGAACACGGGTGGTTCGGAGCAGCCGGTGAGCAACAGCAGCGCCCAGGCCAGGAACGGGATCAACGGCCTCACGCGACGGGTGGGTTGGGGGGGGGCGTAGCGGGCCCTCCGCCAGGTGGTCGTTCGCCCCTGCCGCGGCCCCTGCCGCGATCACGGCGGCCACCGCCCCGGCCTTCCTTTCTTTCGGAACGAGCTTGGCCCTCCTGGCCTTGACGGGCTTGCTGCCCTTCCGGGCGGGGCTGTCCGCTTGGGCGTGGCCCACGCTCAGGTTTCGGCCCACGCTCAGGGCGAGCGGCCTTGGGCTGAACATCGCCCCGCTCACCACCCGCCGCACGGGGCTTATCGCGCCGGTCGCGTCCACTACGGCGCTTCTTGCCGCTCTTGTTCTTGCTGTCGAAACGGGTCAGGTCGTCTTGCCCCACAACGTTCTCATAGTCCGGGCTCTTCACCTTCTCCTCCACCTCGTCCGCCATGTTCAGGTCCACCTCGGGTTCGATCCCCTGCTTGTTCTGCGCTAGGATGTCACGGACCACTTCCACGGGGAATCCGGCCATAACGAACGGTTCGCCGGGTTTCTTGAAACCGTACCACATCTTCCCGGTGAAGATGTCCGTCTTCATGTGCGTGCCGGTGCCCTGCTGGGTCTTCAACTTGGCGTTCTGTGAGGGGTAGCTCTTGATCGCCTCGATGTACATGTCCAGCTCGTAGTTCAAGCAGCACTTCAACTTGCCGCACTGGCCGGCCAGCTTCTGGGGGTTGAGAGCGAGCTGTTGGTAGCGTGCCGCGCTGGTGGTGACGCTGCGGAAGTCGGTGAGCCAGGTGCTGCAGCACAGTTCACGCCCGCAGCTTCCGATGCCCCCGATCCGGCCGGCCTCCTGGCGGGCACCGATCTGCTTCATTTCCACGCGCACCTTGAACCGGTCGCTCATGGTGCGTACCACGCCCCGGAAATCGATCCGGTCCTCGGCCGTGTAGTAGATGATGGCCTTGGTGCCGTCCCCTTGGTATTCCACGTCGGTCACCTTCATGTCCAATCGGGCGTCGGCCACCATGCGGCGGCTGGCGAACATCGTTTCGTCCTCCTGTTTGCGTGCTGCATGCCATCGGTCGATGTCCTCTTGTGTGGCCTTGCGCAGCACCTTGCGCAGTTCGTAGGTCTCGCCGCTCGCTTTTTTCCGCTCCATCTGCATGCGGACCAATTCTCCGGCAAGGCTCACCATGCCCACATCGTGCCCGGGTGCGGCATCTACGGCCACCAGGTCGCCGGGTGCCAACGAAAGGCCTGTGGTGTTGCGGTAGAATGCCTTCCGCGTGTTCTTGAACCGGACCTCCACCCCGTCGAAGGGCTGCTGCCCACCGGGCAAGGGTACCCCCGTGAGCCAGTCGAATACGCCCAATTTGTTGCAGCCGCTGGTGCTGCAATAGCCGTTGCTCTTACATCCGGCCGGCTTGCCATCGGCTCCGCTGCTGCATCCCGAACACCCCATGGGCGCGAAGATAGGCGCGGGGGAGCGGAGCGGGACCAGCCCCGTGGGCGCCTTACCGCCACCGGGGGATCATGCCGCCGCCCGGAGCAGCCCCATTAGCTTGAAACTTAGGTCGCTGAAGAGGATCTTGGGGTTGGCGTTGCGTTCCACGTGGTAGTGGGCGGCCTCCATTTCGCGGCGGATCCCTTCGGCGTTGGTGGCGTTCAACAGCTTGCTGAAGTTGTTCACGAACTCCTGTTCCTGGCCCTCCACGCGCACCAGCTCGGGTACGCCCTGCCATTGTAGCACGCACTGGCGGATCAGGTACAGGCCATACCGCATCAGCGATTTCTGCTTCTCGCGTCCCATCTTCTGGAAGGCCTCCCCGAACTCCACCGTAACGACCACTTCACGGCGGAAGCAAGCCCTTAGCCAATCCCGGAAGAACACGAACAGTTCCGCCTCGTTCTTGTTGGCCATGTCCACTCCTTCGAGCAGGTCGCCTTCGCTGCGCAATGCGATCGCCATGGCTTCTTCATCGGAGAGTTCCGCGAAACGCTCCCGAAGCGCCTCCGCGAGCTCCGTGGGCCGAAGTGCGGGCACCTTCACCAATTGCGCACGGCTCAGGATGGTGGCCAAGAGCTGCTCGGCATCCACGCTCACCAGCAGGAACACCGTGTTGGGCTCGGGCTCCTCCAGCACCTTCAACATCTTGTTGGCGGCCGCGGCGTCCATCAGCTCGGGCAACCAGATCAACATCACCTTATAGCCACCCATGAACGAGCGCAGGCTCAACTTGCGCTGGATCTCCTGGGCGATGTCCACGCCCATCCGCAATTGCTTGTTCTCGCTCTCCATTTGGTCGCGCCACTGCTCGATATCGAGGTAGGGCTCGGCCAGCACGGCTTGCCGCCATTGGGGGGTGTAGGGCTCGCACACCTTCACCTTCTCCGTGAAGAAGATCGGGAACTCCAAATGCACATCCGGATGCTCCAATTTCCGCATCTGCAAGCAAGATGAGCATGTGCCACAGGCGTCCGCGGCGTCGCGGTCCGGGCACAGCAGGTACTGCGCGTAGGCCAGCGCCAGCGCCAGGTTGCCGCTGCCACGAGGCCCCATGAACAGCTGCGCGTGCGCCACACGGCCCTCGCGGATATTGCCGATGAGCTTCGCCTTCAGTGCGGCATGACCGATGACCTTGGAGAAGAGCATGGGTGCGAAAGTAGTTCGGCGCTCCGGGTCGGCTTCGTGGAAGAAGGGTGTGGTTCGATACATAGTGAACCCCGCCAACGCGATACTTTCGCGGCCATGAACACCCTTTCCTCCTATTCCTTTTCTGGTAAGAAAGCCCTTGTTCGCGTGGACCTGAACGTGCCACAGGACGCCCACGGCCGCGTGACCGACGATACCCGTGCGCGTGCCATCATCCCCACGGTGCGGAAGATCCTCCAGGATGGCGGCAGCGCCATCCTCATGAGCCATCTCGGACGCCCAAAGGGAAAGGTGAACCCCTCCATGAGCCTGAAATCCGTGGGCGAACACTTGAGCACCCTGCTCGGTGTGCCGGTGGAATTCGCCATCGACTGTGTGGGTCCGGATGCCCGGGCCAAGGCCGCCGCGCTGAAGCCCGGCCAGGTGCTCCTGTTGGAGAACCTGCGCTTCCATCCGGAGGAGGAGGCTGGGGACGAAGCCTTCAGCAAGGCGCTGAGCGAACTGGGTGATGTGTACGTGAACGATGCCTTCGGTACCGCGCACCGTGCCCATGCCAGCACCACCATCGTGGCGAAGTTCTTCCCGAACGACAAGTTGTTCGGCCATCTGATCGGCCGAGAACTCGACAGCGTGGGCAAGGTGCTGGGCGACCCCCAGCGCCCCATGACGGCCATTGTGGGCGGTAGCAAGGTGAGCAGCAAGATCGAGGTGCTGCAGAACCTGATCGGCAAGTGCGACGAACTGATCATCGGTGGGGGCATGGCCAACACCTTCGTAAAGGCACAAGGCGGACAGACCGGCGCGTCGCTGGTGGAGGATGATCTGCTGGATACCGCGCGTAACATCATCCAAGAGGCTCAGGCCAAAGGTGTTCAGCTGCATATCCCCACCGATGCCGTGGTGGCCGACGCCTTCGCCGAGAGCGCCAACACCGACCAATGTGCCGCCGATGCCGTGCCCGATGGGTGGATGGCCCTCGACATCGGCCCCAAGAGCATAGAGACCTTCCGCGCCGCGATCCTCCGCAGCAAGACCCTGCTCTGGAACGGCCCCATGGGCGTGTTCGAGATGAAGCCCTTCCAGCAAGGTACCATCGCCATCGCGCAGGCCGTGGCGGAGGCCACCGCCAAGGGGGCGTTCTCCCTGGTGGGTGGTGGCGATAGCGTAGCGGCCGTGAACCAGTTCGGATCGGCCGAGAAGATCAGCTATGTGAGCACCGGTGGCGGAGCCATGTTGGAGTACCTGGAAGGAAAGGAACTGCCGGGGATCAAGGCCATCCAAGGCTGATCATGGGGCGAGAGCTTCGAGCGGAACGGGTGCCCCTGGCCAATGTGACCAACTGGGAAGAAACCGGCGTGATATCCTTCGCAACGGATTACCTTGGTCGCCCGAAAGTGCATCAACCGAACAACAAAATCATGAAAAACACTACTCAGGGGATCTTCGGACTCTTCTTCGCGGGCACGCTGGTGCTTGCTTCCACGGGTGCGCAAGCCCAGTGCACCACTTGGGTCAACCCCACTCCGGCAACCGGTTGGGTCGACTTCAACACCAACTTCGGGGGTGCGCCTTGCGACGATGGTACGGGATGCCCCTTCAACGAGATCACCGATTTCGAAGTGTTCGCCGACGAGGCTTACCGGATGGATAACGTCCAGGCTGGCGGTAGCTACACCTTCAGCGCGTGCAACGGCACCGGTGGCACGGCATGGGACCTGTACTTCACCATCATCGCCCCCAGCGGAGCGGTGGATGCCAGCGGCCTGAACGACGGTTCCATCTGCGAACTGACCTGGACCGCTTCGGAGTCCGGTATCTACCTGATCGTGGTGAGCGAGGATGGCGCCTGCGGCACCAGCGAGAACGCGGATGTGGCCAATGGCTTCCCGGCCATCACCTGCAATGGTGTTTCTTGCCCTGCTCCCCAGCCAGGCTGCACCACTTGGGTGAACCCTTCGGCCAGCACCGGATGGACCGACTTCAACACCGAGTTCGGCGGTGCTCCCGTACCCGATAATGGGACTTGTCCGGTCAACGAGATCACTACGTTCGAGGTGTTCGCCGACGAAGCATACAGCATGGAGAACGTGGTGGCTGGCACCGCGTACATCTTCAGCGCCTGCAACGGCACCGGTGGTACCGCTTGGCCGTTGTACTTCACCGTCATCAACCCCAATGGCATCGTTGATGCACACGGCCTTGATGCCGGTTCAACCTGCTCCTTGACCTGGACCGCCAGCGCCAGCGGTACCTACCTGATCGTGGTGAGCGAGGCCGAAGCTTGTGGCGTCAGCGAGAACGCGGACGTGGCCAATGGCTTCCCTGCCATCACTTGCCTGGGCAACGTGGGTATCGACCAAGCCGCGGCCATCGGTGGTGCCTTCCGCATCTACCCGAACCCCACCATGGGCCTGTTCACCGTGGACCTGCAAGGTGTGCGTACCAGCGCCAACGATCGTCTGGAAGTGCTCGACATCAGCGGCCGCCGTATCGTGAGCGAGCAGCTCGGTGCTGACCTCACCAAGCGCGTGGACCTCACCGCACAGCCCGCCGGTAGCTACTTCGTGAACATCCACCAGGCCGATCGCGTGTTGCGCGAGAAACTGGTGCTCGTGAAGGACTAACCTCCCTGGACCCGTTCTTGGAAAGGGCCGCTTCTTCGGAGGCGGCCCTTTCTGCTTTCGTCCGGCACCGACGTACCTGTGCGCCATGGCGTGTCGAACGGGTACGTCGGTGATCGCACTGGATCTCGGACCTGGGTGCAGCACCGCCCTACCCTTGACACCGCACCCACGGGCGATGGTCAGTCGATCCGCTCCACCCGCCGCATCACATCGCCAACTTGTAGCTGCCACACCACGTCCATGCCACTCAACACCTCTCCGAAGCGCGTGTACCGGCCGTCAAGGTGAGGTGCCGGGCCTTGTGTGATGAAGAACTGGCAGCTCTCCGTGTCTCTGCCGGCGGAGGCTAAGCCAACGGATCCTGCGGAGAAGGGCTTGCGACCGATCTCCGTGCGCAAGGTCCATGGCATGCCACCGTATCCATCGCCGCGCGGACATCCACCCTGCACCACGAAGTTGGGTACCATGCGGTGGAAGGCCTTGCCGTTGTAATAGCCTGCGACCACCAGCGAGTCGAAGGCCAGGGAACTTCCGGGGCACGCATCCACATCGGTGCTGATGACGATCTCGCCTTTGTTGGTCACGATGCGGTAGCGCTGGCCTTGGGCCAATGTCCGGAGTTTGGCGATGTCGATCGGATGGTTGAACGCAGGGGCCTTGTGGATGGGCTTAGGTCTTTCATCTCGCGCGGCGGCGAGGTCATCAAGCAATTGCGCGGCTTCCAGATCGCGCAATGGGTGCAACGCTTGGCGCGCCTGCTCCTCGACTGTCTCCGGAAAGAGCACGCTCAGTTCCCGTGCTCGGCCTACCGCCAACTTCTCGGCCGCGGCACAGATCAGTCCTGGATCTCCGCAGCCGAACACCTGCTGCCAGAACGGAGCCGCCTGCACGATCCGCATGTCGTAGGAGATCGCTCGTGGCATCATCATCAACAATTGGTTGCGGTCGGCCAATATGCCGAATGCCGCTTGCCTGATCGCGGGATGAACAGCGCTGTACAAGAGCGTTTCAAGCTGGGTGGTGCTGTATGCACCATCCACCATGCTCAGGGCCTTGATGCGTTCGGCTTCGGCATACGGCCCGGTGGCGCTGGCCGTATCCAGCGCGGCGATCGCCTTTTTGCGGTTGGCAGGGTTCGAGCCCATCGAACCCACAAGGCGGTAGCGCGAGATCGGATCGGACCAATGCGCAGCCTCGGGATCGGACCAAGGCAATGTACCGGCGTTGAACACACCGCCGTTGTTCAGGGCATCGACCGTGGCGGTGCGCACTGCCGGAACGGGATCATTCACCCAGACGAGCAAGGAGTCGCGGACGCGTTCGGATGGCTTGAAGCTCAGGGCCGAGATCGCCGGAATTCGCATGGATAGAGGTTGCGGTCGTCCACCTGCATGGAGCAAGACCGAGTCGCGCTCCTTTCCTCGGATGTGCATCAGCGCGTGCAAGAGCAACGCTTTCGCATCTTCATCCTTTTCCAATGAAACCGCACGCAATACCAAGGAGCTATCCTTTAGAAGGATATTCGACGGAAGTCTTCGCAGTGCATCCGCCGCGCGGAGCCGTTCCTGGCCGGTATTGTTCACGAGATGGTGCAGTACCGGGCCGATCCCGGTGATCTTCCCGCGCCGCTGGTGGTTGAGGAACATGGCGTGGCGGTACGCGCGTTGCACCGTGCTGTCTCGTTCAGCGCCCGATCGTTCCGCCATCTGGTCCACCACGCGATCATGCGCAATGAAGCCAAGGGCGAACACCGCATGCACACGGACTTCGTTCGATGGATCATCGAGCGCAGCCAACAAGCATGGTGCGGATGACGAGTCCTGCACCGATGCGAAGGCCAGCGCCGCTGCGGAACGGATCGTCGCCGAACTATCTCCGAGCAAGGCGCACAACGCTACTGCATCGCGGTGGTCCTGAGCTTCCAGGACGGATAGGAGGCGCGCGTCGCTCCAGCGGTTCGGAGGCGGTGCTTCGGGAGCCTTCGAGGTTCCGCAGCCGCCCAGAACAAGTATGGCGAGAAGAGGGAGTTGATGGAAGCGCATGGAGCACGAAGATCGTACGGTCCACCTTGGTCAGCTTCCAAGGAATGGTCGCTATTTCTTGAAGTCCAGCGTCGGCCTTTTCGAGAAGAGGTTCGTCAGGTCCCAACCGAAGTAGCGCAAAGCGCCGAGGAGCACCATCGTCGCGGTGGCCTCATCAATATTCCCCACCAGCGGCAGGTTGTCGGGTAGGAACTCGAATACACCAAGCGTGGGGTTCACCAGATAGATGAAGGCCAGCATGCCGGCAAAGGCGATAAGCCACTTTTTCATGGGCAGGTGGTCATGTGATCGTCATTCCTCCTGGATCAACAACGCCAAATGGTATCCGAACGTACGCCCAACGGTAAATTCGCGGCCCCGCCCATCAGGCATACGCAATGAAGAAGACCGCACTCCTCTCGCTATCGTTGGCCGCGCTTACGGCCCAAGCCCAGTTGAGATCCGACGCCGATCTGTTGGAACAGATGCGTTATGATGTGCAATACCTCGCCAGCGACCTGCTGGAAGGGCGCGAAGCCGGAACGAAGGGGGAGAAGCTCGCCGTGGACTACATCGCCGGGAAATTCAGCAATGCGGGGTTGATGCCCTATGGCGATAGTGCCACCTACATCCAGTCCTTCACCTTCAATGCCGATCCGGTGCCCGGGGTGCGGAACACCTTGCAGATCGGCCGCGCCAAGCTGAAGCTCAACGAGGATTTCGCACCAATGCCCTTCAGCGGCAACGGGATGGCGCGGGCGAAGGTGAAGAAGGTGGGCTACGGCATACAGGCGCCAGACCTGAAGTACGATGATTACAAGGACGAGGAGGTGAAGGGCTGGGTGGCCGCCATCGCCGTGGGTTCACCCGATGGGATCCACCCGCACAGCAAGTACATCGCTTATCATGACCTGGCCGCCCGGGCGGAGAAGGCGGCTGCGCTCGGTGCCGTAGGGGTGATCTTCTATAACGACGATAAGGATGTGGAGGATCCCGGTCTGCACCTCACGGCCAAGGTGAAGCCCATCGGCATCCCCGTGTTCTTCCTGAAGGGCGACAGCTACCACGAGCATCTGATCACCGGGAATCCGTTCATCGGTAATGTGGACCTGGTGCGTGAGCAGCGTACGGCGTACAATGTGGTGGGCCTTTTGGACCGCGGCAAGGAGAACGCGGTGGTGATCGGTGCACACCTCGACCACCTCGGCTGGGGGGACGAAGGTTCGCTTCACCGTGGTGAGAAGGCCATCCACAACGGTGCCGACGACAATGCCAGCGGGGTGGCCGTGCTCCTCGCTCTGGCGGCCGACCTCGCCGAGATGGAGGGTGTCGGCGACAACAGTTATCTCTTCATCGCTTTCAGCGGCGAGGAGAAGGGCCTCTACGGCTCCAACCACTGGACCAAGCACCCAACGATCCCGATCAGCCGACTCAACTACATGATCAACCTGGACATGGTGGGCAGGCTCGATAGCACCGGAACCATCGGCGTGAACGGCGTGGGCACCTCCCCGGCCTGGGCCGAGGTGGACCATATCCGCACCAGCGGCCTCAAGGCGAAGACCACCACCAGCGGCGTGGGTCCCAGCGACCACACCAGCTTCTACCTGCAAGGAGTGCCCGCCATCCACTTCTTCACCGGCACCCACGCGGATTACCACAAACCCAGCGACGACACCGAGAAGATCAACTTCCCGGGCATGCTCAGGATCACGCGTTACATCGAGTCGCTCGTGAGTTCCCTGAACGACAACGGCAAGCTCACCTTCACGAAGACCGAGGAGGTGAACACCGAGAACACACCCCGGTTCAAAGTGACGCTCGGTGTGGTGCCCGATTACCTGTACGATGGCAAGGGCATGCGGATCGATGGTGTGACCGAGGGGAAGCCAGCGGCTGCGGCGGGATTGAAGAAGGGGGATGTGGTGGTGAAGCTCGGCGCGATCGACATCACCGATATGATGGCCTACATGAAGGGCCTCGCGGCATTCAACAAGGGGGATACCGCTCCGATCAAAGTGCTCCGGGACGGCAAGGAGTTGGAGACGACCGTGACGTTCTGATCCCCTGTTCCGCCCCGTTCGAGGCCATCTGCCGCATGGCGATCGCGCCTTGACCTTGATCCTCCGGGTGTTCTATCGGTATCGGGCTATATTGCCCCTGCCCGGCGTGTCCTGATCGGGCCCCATGTCGGTTCGCGACCGATCACCGATCTTCACCCCCGATGAACGTTGGACAACGGATCGCCGTGATCGGCGCGGGTAGTTGGGGCACGGCCCTGGTGAAACTTCTGACCACGACACAGGAGCGCGTAGGTTGGTGGGTGCGCAAACCCGCCACCATTGAACATATCCGGAAGTTCGGGCATAATCCGGACTATATCAGTGCGGCACAACTCGGATCGGAACGCCTGGCGATGGACAATGATCTCCACGCCGTGGTGAAGAACGCCGATGTCTTGGTGCTCGCTGTTCCCAGCGCTTTCCTGAAGAGTACGTTGGATCAATTGGACAAGGCCGAACTATATGGGAAGACCATCTTCAGTGCCGTGAAGGGCATCGTGCCCGAGTCCAACCAGATCGTGGGGGAGTTCCTGTTCCAGCACTGGGACCTGGCCGAGGCGGATTTCGGAGTGATCTGTGGGCCGTGCCACGCCGAGGAAGTGGCCATGGAGCGGCTCAGCTACCTCACCATCGCCTGTCAACAGCAGGTCAAGGCCCAAGCCATGGGAGCTGCGCTGAACGGCCGTTCCTTGAAGACCACCCTGAGCGACGATATCTATGGTACCGAGTACGGCGCCATTCTGAAGAACGTGGTGGCGGTGTGTGCGGGGATCAGCGTGGGACTCGGGTACGGCGACAATTTCCGTGCGGTGCTGGTCAGCCGAGCCATTCAAGAGATCGCACGTTTCGTTCAGGCCGTGCATCCCATCAACCGCGACATCAACGAACCCGCCTACCTCGGCGACCTGTTGGTGACGGCCTATTCGACCTTCAGCCGGAATCGTGAGTTCGGTACCATGGTGGGGAAGGGATACAGCGTGAAGGCGGCGCAGCTGGAAATGAACATGGTGGCCGAAGGCTACTATGCCGTGAAGTGCGTACACGAGATCAACCAACGCCTGAAGGTGGACATGCCGATCACCGAGGCCACCTACCGTATGCTCTACGAGCGGATGGCACCAGGTATGGAGATGCGGTTGTTGAGCGATCGGCTGGCTTGAAGCCACGTTGCACCGAAGGACATGGTATGGGTAGGTGCGGAATGGCGCAGCACGCTCATTGTGTACTTGCGCGTCCGATCATGCGTTCATGATCATGATGGCGCCGCTCAACACGAGCGCCCCCCCTACCACCCGGAACAAGAGCAGCAGGGTGCTCGGTCGCCATTTCTCAAGCGCACGACGCCCAAGCCTGACCAGCTGAAGCAGCAGCACCAGCGCACCCGTGAAGGCCCCCAGGCCGAACGCGATCGTCTCGATCCAGCCGAACCGGGTGATCCCCAGGGTATCGAGCATCAACCGTACACCGCTCCAGAAGATGATCAGTTGCGGGTTCAGCATGCCTAGCAGGAATCCCTTGCGGACACCCGTGGCCTTCACGTTCACTTGATCCAGGTCGAAGACCGGCTTGAACAGGAAGGCGAAGTACAGTCCGAGGAGGATGAGGATCGAGCCCACCAACAGGGCCACACCATGCGCATCGATCCCCATCACGCCCAACAACCACGAAGCGAAGTGGAAGGCGATCCCGGCGTAGATGAACTCAGGGATGGAACCGCCCAGGGCCATACGCCTGCCCGCCTCCGGCCCCCGCTTCACCGTGTGGGCCAGCACCGCCGTGTTCACGATACCGGCCTGCAACGATCCGATCACGCTCGCCGCCGTGGTGATGAAGAAGATGAGCAACGCGTCCACTTTGCCAAATTTGCAGGATATTCAGACGAGCGGGACATGGAGCGAGGATCGCGCTTCGCCGCCCGCTCGCTTCCGCACTTACCAACAGACCATGGCCAGGCTACGTTTCCATTGGGATTTCTTCGGACAGGATGCGCCCACCACCGCCGCGCATTTCCTCGAACACGTGGATGAGTTCTGCGCGAAGGAGGGGATCATCGGCCAGCGCCACTGGGTGAGACCAACACCGGCCTTCTGCACCGCAACATTGGAATGCGACGAGGCGTTCCTTGTGCTGGTACGGGACCGATTGCGACCCAAGCGTGCCGAGCGCGTGCTGGAGTAAGGGCGGTCAAGGCGTGATCGAGCGCAACACACGATAGGTCTTGTAGGTACGTGTGTACGGGTCGTAGAATTCGCGCTCCTCATAATCCCATTTCGCGTAGAAGCCTTTCGCCTTCCCGGGTTCCTGGCTCACCTGTTCGATGTTGGGCACATGGTCCAGCAATAGGAACTCGTAGGTAGGGCCGTGGTCGGTGCGTACGGTAACGGTGAGGAACTGCGACGGGGTGACCTCCTGCACGGTCCCCTGTACCGTGCGTACCGAGGGACTTGTTGGTGGTGGCGGAACATCCTCCTCTTGAGCCAATCGCATGGCCAGTTCCGCGAAGCCCGGGCAATTGACCACCAGCTTCGTGGCCACGAGCTGTCCGAGGCGCTCGCCCGTGGGGCCATCGAAACGCTCCAGGTCCACACCGTATTTCTTCTTCAATTCCTTCTGGTAGGGCAGTGCTCCCGTGATCATGCACACCCCGAGCTTGATGGTCAGTGTGTCCCTGGGCGTCTGCGCGTTCAGATCACCTACGCATGGGCATATCTCATGGGAGATCTTGTCGAGCACATCCTGACCGACCGCAGGGCTGGTGGTCAGGAGGCCAAGGAAGAGGGCGATACCGGGTTGGAGCAGAAGACGCATGGCCGCAATGTAGAAAGACCGTGGTCGTTAAAGCACACGCCTTAGGACCCGCTCCTTGAACGGTGTGTACGGTGGTTCCTGCAAGCCATGGTCGATCAAGGTGCTGGCGTGTACGATGCCTTTGGCGTGGCTGAACAGCTCGAACGTGTAGCGGCCATGGTAACGCCCCATGCCGCTCGCGCCCACCCCGCCGAAGGGCATGTCGGGTGGCCCGAACTGTAACAGGCAGTGATTGATGCATCCGCCCCCGAAGGCGATCCGATCCCGGAAGAAGCGTTGTGTACTGCGGGAGCTGCTGAAGATGTAGGTGGCCAAAGGATGGGGGTTGCGTTGCACGATGGCCAGCACTTCCTCAAGCTCGGACCAGGGGATCACCGGGAGCACCGGGCCGAAGATCTCCTCGCGCATCACCGGGCTGTCCAGCGATACGTCGGTGAGCACGGCGGGTGCGATGTAGCGGTCCGCAGGGTCGAGCGCACCGCCGAGCACGAGCCGCCCTTGCGTGAGGTACTGCCTCACCATGTCGAATCGCCGATCGTTCACCAAGCGGGCCAGATGAGGACTTTGCTGGGGATCATCGCCATACGCCTTGCGCACCGTCCGTGCGAAGTGGTCCAAGAACTCGTCCAGCACCGAGGAGTGCACCAAGGCATGGTCCGTGGCGATGCACGTCTGTCCGGCATTGAAGTACTTGCTCCAGGCGATCCTTCGGGCGGCGACCTTCACATCCACACGGCGGTCCACGATGGCCGGGCTCTTCCCGCCGAGCTCCAGGGTGGCGGGCACCAGTCCGGGCGCCGCCAGGGCAAGGATCGAACGGCCAACAGCGGCACTACCGGTGAAGAACACATGGTCGAAACGGAAGCTCGCCATCAGCGCAGGCACCACGGTGGCTCCCGATCCGGACACCACCAGCACATGCCCTGGATCGAACACCTCCGCGATGATCCGGGAGATCACGGCCGTGGTATGCGGCACTTCTCCACTGGGCTTCAGCACGGCGCAGTTCCCGGCGGCCAACGCGCCCACCAACGGCGAAAGCAACAACAGTACGGGGTAGTTCCACGGTGCCACGATCAGCACCACACCGAGCGGTTCGCGCAGTACGACGCTCTCGGCCACCTGCAAGGCCAACGGAGTGGCGATGTGCCGGGGTGCGGCCCACGCTTCGAGGTGTTCCAGGGCTTGGTCGATCTCGCCAAGCAACAAACCGATATCGCTGAGGTACGCTTCGAACCGGGGTTTGCGCATATCCGCATGCATCGCCGCGAGAAATTCCTCCTCATGCGCCACGATGCTGCTTCGGAGCGCTTTCAATGCCTTTTTCCGGCTGCCCAGGGAACGTGTGGCTCCGCTGTGGAAATGGCCCCGAAGACGCTCCAGCGCTGTTGCAAGCTCCGGTGCCACGGTGTTGTTCATGTGCACCAATGTAGGGGCTGTTCACCCGGCAAGGATGAAATCCCGTCCTTCCACCAGGCCGCGGGAAGTGAGGTAGGTGGCGACCCGATCGCCCGTGCCGCGCTGGCTGATGAACGATACGATGAACACCTCGCCGGCCGACGGCAGGGCATGGTGCGGGATGAACACAAGGCCCGGGAGGTGCCGCGGACGAACATCGGTGAAGGCATGGATGGCGATGCCCTCGGCCTCGAGCTGCGCAGCACGGTCACGGCACAGCGTACTGGTGCCGGCGATGATCACCGGGCGTCCGTTCAAGGTGCGTCGCATCCAACGCGCCAACCACTTCACCTTGGTGCTGAAGAAGGCGTCCAAGCTGTAGTTCATGTGGGTTCGGCTGAGGCGGTAGGCATGGTCATTCCAGATGAGCAGCTCCGCAGGAACCTTGGCGAAGCGCACTCCGGCGGCCATCCAACGCAGCCACAGCTCGTGGTCTTCGGGCAGCGGACCTGTGTCGTAGCCGCCGTGGTGCTCGAACAGTTCGCGACGGAACAGCACGGTGGGGTGGGCGAGGGGAGCGTCCACGAAGCGTTTCACATAATGCTCGTGCGGCGACAGGATGGTGTTCTGCCAGGCCACGAAACTCGCCATGCCCAGGCTTCGATCCACGGTGGTCGCGAAGGTGGTGCGCGTACCCACCACGGCCACCTCGGGGTGGGCCTCGAGGTAGGCCACTTGGGTCGCCAGCCGGTCGGGGTGGCTCCTGTCGTCGGCGTCCATCCGGGCGATATACCGCCCTTGCGCATGGGCAAGCCCGCTGTTCAGGGCGTGGGCGATCCCTTTCCTGGCCTCGCTCAGCAGGCGTATGCGGGGATCACGGCGCGACCAGGCATGCGCGAGCCGTGGCCCGGCATCCGTACTGCCATTGTCGATCAGAAGGAGCTCCCAGTCCGCGAAGGTCTGATCGACCATGCTGGCGATCGCGGCGTCGAGGGTGTGCGCCGTGTCGCGGTAGGGGAGCAGGATGGAGACCATCGGCTTGCCGTTCATGGCCCCACTCGGCCCCATGGTGTCATGCCCGGGCCCTGCATCCATGGGGATGGATCCGTTCGTTCATGTTGTACCGTTCACGTCGCCGGGCATGTTCGTTCAGATCCCGCCCTCACGCTTCCGCGAGCGCCTTCAACACCAGCTCTGCTTTCTTCGACCCCACCTCGGCGATCACATCTTCGGGCAGGGCTTCTCGGATCCCCTTGATCGACCCGAACCGCTTCAACAGCTTTTGTGCCGTGGTGGGACCGATGCCCTGGATCCCCTCCAAGCCGGTGCGCACGATCCGCTTGCTGCGCTTACCCCGGTGGTGCGTGATCCCGAAGCGGTGTGCTTCGTTCCGCAGGTGTTGGATCACCCGCAGGCTGCTGCTGCGCTTGTCGATATGCAGGGGGTACGGGTCGCCCGGGTAGTGGATCTCCTCCAGCTTCTTCGCGATGCCGATCACCGCAACCTTGCCCCGAAGCCCCAAGCGTTCCAGTGCGTTCATCGCGGCACCGAGCTGCCCCTTGCCACCATCGATCACGATCAATTGGGGCAGGGCTTCCCCTTCGGTCAGCAAGCGCGCGTACCGTCGCTCCACGGCCTCTTCCATGCTGGCGAAATCGTCAGGCCCTTCCACCGTGCGGATGTTGAAGTGCCGGTAATCCTTCTTGCTGGGTTTGGCATCCTTGAACACCACACATGCGCTCACCGGATCGGTGCCTTGGGTGTTGCTGTTGTCGAAGCATTCGATATGACGCGGCAGTTCACTGAGGCGTAGGTCTTGTTTCAGCTGCTCCAGCACGCGCGTGGTGCCGGCCTCGGGATCCACCAACTTCTCCTGTTTCTGCTTGTCGGCCATGAAGTAGCGCGCGTTGCGCTCACACAGCTCCAGCAACTTCTTCTTATCCCCCACGCGGGGAACGGTGAATGAAAGGCCGGGAACCTCGATACCGGGATCGAAGGGCACGATGGCTTCGGGAGCGTGACCGGGATACCGTTCGCGCAATTCGGCGATCGCGAGCTGCAGCATCTCGCTGTCACTTTCGTCGAGCCTGCGTTTCAGCTCGATGGTGATGCCATGGACGATGGCCCCATCGATCACGCGCATGTAGCTCACGTACGTACTGGCGCTGTCGCTCACCAGGCCGTAGATGTCCACATCGCCGATGTCCGGATTCACCACGATGCTCTTGGCGCGGTAGTGTTCCAATCGTTCGATGCGTGAGCGATAGTCCTCGGCGGCTTCGAATTCCAGCCGCTCGGCGTGCTCGGCCATCAACAGCCGCATCGCCTTCAACAACCCGGTCACACGCCCTTTCACGATCTCCCGGACCTGTTCGATGTTCGCGTCGTATTCGGCTTGGTCCTGCAACCCTTCACACGGGCCTTTGCAGTTGCCGATGTGGTACTCGAGGCACCGCTTGAACTTCCCGGCGGCGATGTTCTTCGGCGAAAGGTCGAAGTTGCAGCTGCGCAACTTGTAGAGCTTGTGTACGAGCTCCAGCACGGTCTTCATGGTGCGCACTCCGGCATACGGCCCGTAGTACTCACTGCCATCCTTCTCGGGGTTGCGCATGCCCTCCACCCGCGGGAACCGTTCGTTGCGGATGCGGATGAACGGGAAGCTCTTGTCGTCGCGGAGGAGGATGTTGTAGCGCGGTTGATGCTGTTTGATCAAGGAGTTCTCCAAGAGCAGCGCCTCGAATTCCGTGGGCACATGGATCACGCGCAGGTCCACGATCTTGCGCACGAGGATGTTGGTCTTGCCGTCGGTGTGCGTCTTGGCGAAGTAGCTGCCCACCCGGTGACGCAGGTCCTTGGCTTTGCCCACGTACAGGATGGTGCCCTCGGCATCGAGGAACTGGTACACCCCCGGTGTGTGGGGAAGTAGCTTCACCTTTTCGCGAACGTCGAGTTCTGCCATGGCCAGGCAAAGTTCGGGGTTGCGGAGGTGTGGCGAGCTGGGCGCTGCCGCGGAACGGTCCGGCGGAACCATCAACAGCGTTCGCGCGGATCCGCAACGATGGATCCAACGCCCTACCTTGGCCCGGACCATAGCCCATCCCACACATGAAGTTCACAGCCACGCGTATCGCCGAACTCCTTCAAGGTACCGTTGAGGGCGACCCGAACGCCACGGTAAGCGGTCTCTCCAAGATCGAAGAGGGTGGCGAAGGGACGCTTTCGTTCCTGGCGAACCCGGCCTACACGCAGTATGTGTACGATACGTCGGCAAGCGTGGTGATCATCGGTAGGGACCTGGAGCTGTCGGCGCCGGTGAAGACCACCCTGGTGCGGGTGGCGGATGCGCAGGGCGCTTTCGCCAAAGTGCTTGCGATGTACAACACCATCAAGCTCGACAAGAAGGGCATCTCGCCGCAGGCGGTGATCAACCCGGGCGTTTCACATGGTGAGGATTGCTATATCGGTGCACTGGCGTTCATCGGGGAGAATGTGAAGTTGGGCCGGAACGTGAAGATCCATCCCCAATGCCATATCGGCGATAATGTGACCATCGGCGACAACACCATGGTGTTCGCCAATGTCACCATCTACTCCGATTGTGTGGTGGGCGCCAATTGCATCATCCACAGCGGTACGGTGATCGGCAGCGATGGTTTCCGTTTCGCCACAGGGCCGGGTGGTGGAGCCAAGATCCCCCAGATCGGCAACGTGGTGATCGAGGATGATGTGGAGATCGGCGCCAACTGCGCCATCGATCGGGCCACCCTGGGCAGTACGATCCTGCGTCGGGGGGTCAAGTTCGATAACCTGATCCACATCGCGCACAACGTGGAGGTGGGAGAGAATACCTACTACGCCGCGGGCGGTGTGGTGGCGGGTTCCACCAAGATCGGGAAGAACTGCATGTTCAGTGGGCAAGTGGGCATCATCGGTCACCTGAAGATCGCGGACGGCACCATCATCGCTGCCCAAAGCGGTATCAGCAAAGACACGAAGGCGGGTGAGGCCTACATGGGATCACCGGCATTCGAGGTGCAGAAGTACCGCAAGAGCTATATCCACTTTCGGAATCTGGAGAAGCTCGTAGAGCGGGTGGAGAAGCTGGAGAAGGCCGCCAAGGCCCCATAGACCAACGGCGTCGGTGTGCTCTTTCGGGCATGGCCCGGCCCATTCTCCCTGGCTGTCGATGCACCGGATCTCCTGACAGGGTCGATCGAGCACGCAACCGGATCGGCAGGGATCGGATTTCCCCATGGTATGACCGTTCGGTGCGCAGCGGTATGCGCTGTGGATGGCGCATGTGTGGCGTTGTTGTGTGTACGCGCGATCGGTCAGGGGCACCACACCAGTGGGGCCTCCGCTTCAATCCAGCCGGTGCGCCAGCGTCACCGTCTGCCGGTATTTCTCCACGTTGCCGCCGAGGTCGTACGCCTCCATCAGAACGATGTACGGCCCCATGCGCGCTTTGCTGCCGTTGTCCATGATCCCGTCCCACGAAACGGCACCGGTGGTGCCGAGCAGTTCGTTGTTCCACAGGGTACGCACTTCGCGCCCCGCGATGTCGAACACCTTCAGGGTGGCCACGAAGCCGGGTTGGTCGAAACGATAGCTGATGGTCAATAGGTCCTGGTGACCATCGTTGTCGGGGCTGAAGATCGCGGGGTCTATCGTCATCTCGCCGTGCGCCGTGGGTGCCGGGGCATACTGCGAGTTCTGGTACCCCGGTGTGGCTTTGCCGATGTCCTGTGCGGCGCTGTGCCAGTTGGTGTTGTCGGCAGTCGGGCGGTTGGGGTCCACACGTTCCAAGCTGGTGCCCTCGGACTGGTTCAGCAAGGTGAAGTGAAGGTCGTCCGAATAGCGGAACAGGTCGATCGTGTTGTTCGCGGCATCGGCCAGCACCACCGTGCCCGAACCGTTGTTGTAGCTCGGCAGGCTCATTTGCAGGAAACGGTCGGTGCGGCTCTGCGGATAGCGCGTGGCGATGTCGCCGGTGTTCGTGGCGAGCAGGATGTATTCGCCGGGCATCAGGATCACCGGGTCCGCGGTGAGCACGCGGAAGTTGGCGATCATCCCGTTGCTCTCGTTGGCCAATTGTAGCCCACCGAGGCTCAGGAATTTCGAGCTACGGTTGTACAGTTCCACGAAGTCGCTGCCCGAGCCCACCGGGTCGTACAGCACTTCGTTGATCACGATGTCCAGTGGTGCGATGGCCTCGGGAAGTGCGAAGGACCCCGTGGATGTGGCGATGGGGTTCCCGCTGCAATCCGCTACGCCATCCACCGTGATCGTGTGCATCACGCCTTCTTGTAGGGCGGTGCCGAGCAGCAATCGGACCCGGTCGTTCGCCGGAGCCACCGTTGCGATGGTCGCGATGTCCAGCGGTGGTTGGGTCGTATAACTGGCGCTGAGGGCGCTGGCCGGGTCCAGCCCTTCGTTGAACACCAATACGATCTCCGTGGCCGATACCACCTGCACGGCGTTCATCACCGGCGCCTCGGTGTCGGGCGTATCGTCGAACACGGAGTTCTGGGCACCGGGCGTGCCGCCACGCTCATCGTTGCTGGCGACCCAGTTGCTGGCGTCGCTGCAGGGCGCGAACGGGTCGATCCGCTCCAGTGACCAGCCACCGTCGTCCTTCACATCATCACCGTACCACGTGCTGGAGTACGTTACGGCATCGATCACCTGGTTCGTTCCGGTCATGAGGGTCAGGGTCGTGCCAGCGTTCAACAGCGCGGTGGTGCTCAGGCTCCACCCCATCACGTTCGGTAGCCCCGTGAAGTTGGCCAGTTGCGCATTGTTCACCAGCACCAGGTATTCGCCGGGGCCGAGCACCACGGCTGGTAATGCGGCCTGCGTGCTCAACGTGCTCACCTGCCAGCCGGTGAGGTCGAGGAATTTGTCCGTGGTGGCGTTGAAGAGTTCGAGCCATTCCGCATCGGGCAGTTGCACTACGGGGCTGGGGTCGGCCATGATCTCGTTGATCACCACATCGCCAGGCTCGGCCACGTCGGGCACCACGAACAGGAACGTATGGGGGCCGCTCGGTGCCATGGTGTTGCTGGCCAGGTCCTGCACCCCGTTCACCAGAAGGGAGTAGGTGGTACCGCTGATCAAGGCATTGGTCGGCGTCAGGTGCACCAGCGTGGGGTCGGAGCCGTCGAGGGTGGCGCCGGTAACGCCGTTGAACGGTAGCAGGTCGTAGGCGCTCACGTTCACCACCGATGCTTCGAGGAGCGCTTCGTTGAACCGCACATCCACCTGCGTGGCGCTGATGGGGGTGACCGACACTACCTCCGGCGGGGTGTTGTCCACGATCACCGAGCCCGCGTAGAAGTCGTCGTAGAAGAACTTGTTGGCGTTGCTCACCGTGTAGGTGCAACGGACACCGATATGGGCGCTCGTGGTGTGGGTCGCACTCGTTCCGCCGGCTTGCAGCACGTAGTTCGTTCCGCCTGTGGGATCCACGAGCAGTTGCCAGTTCCCGACCGCATCGCGCCGCACCTGCACGCCCACGTCGAATGCGTTGGCGATCTGTGCTTCCGTACCCCGGCAAACGCTGGTGCTGGTGGTGCCGGTCTGCTCGAAGAGTTCGATGGCGTCATTGCTGTTCGCCTCGCCGAACTGCAGGAAATACCCGTTCAGCGGTCCGGTGAGGTCGGCTTGGTCGCTCACCAGGTACACCCGCCCGTAGTTGCTGGCGCTGCCGGAGAAGCTCTGTTTCACCCGTACGCGCCACTCCATGTCGTCCAGTGTGGACATCGGGTTCGCGCTCCGCAGTTGGCTGGTGGCCGCCACGGTGTTGTTCAATTGAAGCTGCTGGGTGGCGTTCACGATGAACACGCCCACATCGCCCTCCCATGCTGGACCGTTGGTGAAGTCGCCGTCGTTGAAGTCATCCGCGAACTGGGCCTGCGCCATGGACACGACGCAAAGGAGGAACGCGGTGGACAATGATCGGAGGCACATGCAGCGGATGGGTTGAACAGGAGGCAAGGTAATGTTTCAGACGCCGTTCAATGCGGCAACCCTGGGCCGGTGGGCCGGGTGCGGGGTAGGGCGCATCCACCGGCGCTCTGCTATCTTGCCGGACGCATGTCCACCCCCGAACAACAGGCCCGCGAGCGCATCGACGCCATGCTCGCTGCCGCCGGCTGGACCGTGCAGGACAAGAAGCACCTGAACCCCTCCGCCGCCTTGGGCGTGGCCGTGCGCGAGTACGACACCGATGCGGGCCCGGCGGACTACATCCTCTTCGTGGACCGCGTGCCCGTGGGTGTGGTGGAGGCCAAGAAGCCCGAGGAGGCCGAGAAGTTCACCGTGCACGAGGCCCAAGCCACCGGCTATGCCACCGCCAAGCT